>CAIWFK010000496.1 GCA_903911905.1 uncultured Myxococcales bacterium | reverse complement strand
TCAGCGGGCTTCAGCGAACGTGCCGTGGGCTTCAGCCCGCGGCGCCATATGCGGCCCCACATGCGGCCCCACATGCGGCCCCACATGCGGCCCCACATGCGGCCCCACATGCGGCGCCACATGCGCCAGCTTCACCAGCTTCACCACCCGCGGGCCGTAGGAAAGGCTTTGCCCCATGAGCACCCGCTCCCCCGTTCGCCTCGTGGCCCACGTCGTGTGGGCGACCAAGGACCGCGCCGCGCTCATCGACGATGCACGAGAGGCGTGGCTGCTTGCGACGCTCGCGCGCATCGCGCTGTCCCACGGCGGAGTGGTGATCGCTTCGGGAGCGGCGCCGGACCACGTGCATCTGCTCCTTCGTTGGGACGAGGTGTTGGCGCTGAGCACCGTCGTCGGTCGCATCAAAGGCGCGACGAGCCACGCGTGGAACCGTTCGTTCACGGACGTACCCCTGGTCTGGCAGGACGGCTTCTGGGCCGAGAGCTGCGCGGCGGAACCGCCCGCCGAGCTCACCGCGTACGTGCGCGGGCAGCGGGCGCATCACGGCTCCAATGCGCTCGACGGGGCGTGGGAGCTTGGTACCGCGGGCTGAAGCCCACGGCACCGGCGCTGAAGCCCGCCGAGGCGGGCTGTCTGCGGTTCAACTCGGTCGTCTGCAGTCACTTCGAAGGAGCCGCCTCATGAGCTTCCCCCGGTATCCGGCGTACAAGGACAGCGGCGTCGCGTGGTTGGGGGAGCTGCCGGAGCATTGGGGCGTCGCGCCGGTGGGGACGCGGTTCAACGTTCAGCTTGGAAAGATGCTTGACGCGTCGAAAATCACTGGCGCACATCTCCGCCCATACCTTCGCGTGTTCGACGTCCAATGGGGCGACATCAACACTGATGAGCTTCCTACCATGGACTTCGACCCCGCCGACCGAGCGCGATTTCGGCTGATGACTGGCGATATGCTCGTGAACGAAGGCGGAAGCTACCCAGGCCGTGCCGCAATCTGGAATGGCGATCTCGATGAGTGCTACTATCAGAAGGCACTTCACCGTCTACGTGCAATTCGACCGTCGGCAGACTCGACTCGGTTCTTCTATTATGTGATGTGTTGGGCGACGAACCAGGGTGTGTTCGTCGCGGGCGGCAACGAGTCGACGATCGAACACCTCCCGGCAGAGAGATTTCGAAGATACCGCTTCGCTTTCCCTGCGCTCCCCGAACAGCACGCCATCGCGACCTTCCTCGACCGCGAGACCGCCAAGATCGACGCGCTGGTGGCCGAGCAGCAGCGCTTGATCGAGCTGCTGAAGGAGAAGCGCCAGGCCGTCATCTCCCACGCGGTCACCAAGGGCCTGAACCCCGACGCGCCGATGAAGGACTCGGGGGTCGAGTGGATCGGGGAGGTGCCGGAGCACTGGAGCATAAACAGACTCAAGTATTTGATTCGCGAAATCGAGCAGGGATGGAGCCCTCAATGCGAAGGGTATCCAGTAGAGACGAACGATGAATGGGGTGTTCTGAAGGTTGGGTGCGTGAACGGCGGTACGTTCGATGCAACGGAAAACAAGGCACTTCCGCAAGAGCTTGAGCCAATTCACGAGCTGAGCCTGACGGCGGGTGATCTATTGATTTCGCGAGCGAACACGCGCGAACTCGTCGGCAGTGCTGCCGTCGTCCAGCATGATTGTCCGAACCTCATGCTGTGCGACAAGCTGTATCGCATTCGCTTGCACGCTCAGCGCGGCATCCCTGCGTTTGTGTCTCGCTACTTGAGTGCGAGCGCACCTCGCGGCCAGATCGAACTGGGTGCTACCGGGGCGAGTTCTTCGATGGTGAACATAGGGCAGTCGACAATTCTAGAACTCTTTCTTGCGGTGCCACCGTTGCTGGAGCAGGTGGCGATCGTGGATTTCATTGATCGCGAGGTCACGCGCCTCGATACTCTCACCACCGAAGCCACCCGCGCCATCGAGCTCCTCAATGAGCGCCGCACCGCCCTCATCTCCGCGGCCGTCACTGGACAGATCGACGTCCGAGAGGTGACAGCATGAGAAGAGGTCTCGCACAGAGCCACAGAG
>CAIWFK010000495.1 GCA_903911905.1 uncultured Myxococcales bacterium | reverse complement strand
CGCCGCCGCCGCCTCCTCCGGTTCCCCCGGCCACGTCCGCTGCGACGATGCCGCCGACGGGGGCGCGCGCGACCGTCGACGCGCAGGTGACCATTCCCCTGCCCCAGACCCGCACTGGTCAATGGGAGCACCGTCAGACCGAGCGCTGGAAGGGTCAGTTGGAGTTCGAGGACGAGCGCGACGATCGCTGCCAGTCGACCAGCACCTGGACCGCGAAGTACCGCAACGCGTTCGAGGAGACGGGCGTGGTGGCCATCTGGGCCGAGGTGCCGCAAGAAGTGCTGGACGCCACGTTGACCGTCGACGTGATGGAGGTCATTCCGCCGCCGAGGGCCGCGCCGCGACCCGCACCCGAGCCTGCTGTCGAGCAGCCGACGCCGGCCCGCGTAGCGAAGGTCGAGCCACCGAAGCCGCAGCCGCCCAGGCCCGCGCCGAAGAAGGAATCGCCCGACCCCGCGAAGGACAGCGGTGCGCGGTGGCAGCCGGGTCACTGGGAATGGGTGCCCGGCCAGGGCGAGTGGGTCTGGTACCAGGGCTTCTGGGCGCAGCCCTCGAGCGCGCCGGCGCTGAAGTTCGAAGACACCAGTTCACCTCCAGTCCCTGGCTGCCAGTGGGCGCGCGGTCATTGGGAATGGGTGGCGCACGACGGCCACTGGGAATGGACGCCGGGCTTCTGGCGCGCGCCTCCACCGAAGGTGGAAGACCGGGGCACGCCGCCCGACCCGACCGCGCCGTGGCAAGCGGGCTCCTGGGTGTCGGTGTCGGGAGGCTCGTTCCGCTGGGTGCCTGGCCACTGGGGTCGACCGCCGTTGCGTGCCGAGACGCCGGGGCCTGCGCCGCGACCCGGCGCCACGTGGATTCATGGAGACTGGGTGATGGTGCAGGGCCAGTGGGTGTGGTCGCCCGGCTTCTGGGAAGGCACGGTCAAACCGCCGCCGCCCAAGCTCGAGACGCCGCCTCCCTCGCCGGGGGCCGGTGCGGTGTGGCTGTCGGGCTTCTGGCGATGGGACGCCACGCAGAGCACGCACGTGTGGGTCGCAGGCCATTGGGAACTGCCGCCGGGGGAAAATTACGTGTGGGTGCCCGACCCCGTGGGCCCGGCGGGCGTGGTGCTGCGCGGCCACTGGGAGTTGCGCGTGCGAGGTGCGCCATGAAGTGGCTGGCCATGGCGTGCGCCTTCGCGCTGAGCGGGTGTGGGCTCATCATCGACGGGGCGTACCTGCTCTCGGGTGGCAAGGACACGCGCACCGCCGAGCAGCGTCGGCCGACGGGGCAGGTCGAGAAGGCCTTCGAGCACGAGCTGGCGGTGACGCCAGCGACGCCATACGCGGGGCCCGGGGTGCAGTTGCGCTGCCAGAACGTCGAGCACGGCATCGACCGGGTGTGGAGCGTGCAGAAGACCTACGAGAACCAGGGAGGCTGGCACCTGGTGCACTGGGCGCCCATCATTCTCGAGGGCCTCATCGGCGGCGCGCTGGCCATCGGCGTGTCGGTGACGTGCTCGCGCGGCGAGAGCGACTGCAACCTGCTCTACGGCACCATTCCCTTCGGCGTCGACGTGCTCTATTCGGCGATTCGGCTGGCGACCATCGACCCGCCCAAGCTGGTCGACAAGCAGCGCACCAACGTGCACACCGAGACGCGCAAGGACGCCATCACCCAGACCACGGTGGCGTGCGAGCCCGACGCGCGCATCGCGGTGGGGCGCTCGGCGGTGGACCCGGTGGCGTTGCAGGTGCGGGTCGACGCCAGCGGCATGGTGACGCCGCTCGACGTGCAGCGCCTGGTGCAGGCGCTGGCCACCCAACCCGACGCGCGGTTGTGGTGGCTGACGGGAACCAGTGGACCGGGGGAAGCGGCGCTCTCGCGGTGCGACGCACTGCAGACGCTCACCGGGCGCTTGGGCCCAGGCTGTCAGCCCCCGCAAGCGACGACGACGCGCTGAGTCGAAGGCCGCGAAATCGCTGCAGATGCTGCGGGCCGTGCAAACGCTTCGCGGGTGCGCGTTCGAAAGCGACCGGAATCGCACGGCCGCGAACGTTGGCGCGGTTGATGAAGAGCGCTGCAGTCCAGCGGCGTGAGTGATCAGCCTGATCGCCCGCCGCCGGAGGCAGAAATGGGCGCGATCGATTTCTGGCTGAAGAACAGTCGTTCCGCGAAGTCCATCGAAGCCTCGGAGGCCGTCGGACGCGCCGAAGCGCGCTACGGCATGCCCCGCCGCGAGCTCATGAAGTTCGCGACCGCGCTGGTGGCCTCGATGGGCCTGCCGACCTCGGCCCTGGGCGCGGTGGTCAACGCCATGACCCAGCCGCGACGGCCGTCGGTCATCTGGCTGCAGTTCCAGGAATGTACGGGCTGTACCGAGAGCCTGCTGCGCTCGGAGCACCCCACGCTCGACAAGCTGATTCTCGAGATGATCAGCCTCGACTACCACGAGACGCTCTCGGCGGCGGCGGGGCATCAGGCCGAAGAGATGCGCCTGACCGCGATGAAGGAGAACAAGGGGAAGTACATTCTGGTGGTGGAAGGCGCCATCCCCGTGAAGGACGGCGGCATCTACTGCAAGGTCGGCGGCAAGACGGCCATCGAGTTGGTGAAGGAGGTCGCGGCCGATGCGGCAGCGGTCATTTCCATCGGCAGTTGCGCGTCGTGGGGCGGCATGCCTTCGACGTCACCGAACCCCACTGGCGCCAGCTCGGTGGGCTCGGTGTTGGGCAAGCCGGTGGTCACCATTCCCGGCTGCCCTCCGAACCCGTACAACTTCCTGTCGACCGTGGTGCACTTCCTGACCTTCGGCGCGCTGCCGGCGCTCGACGAGAAGGGTCGCCCGAAGTTCGCCTACGGCCGGTTGATTCACGAGAACTGCGAGCGCCGCGCGCACTTCGACGCGGGCCGCTTCGCCACCCAGTTCGGCGACGAGGGGCATCGGCAGGGGTGGTGCCTGTACAAGCTGGGCTGCAAGGGCCCCGAGACGTACGCCAACTGTCCGTCGATTCTCTTCGGCGACGTGGGCACGGGCAGTTGGCCGGTCGGTACGGGTCACCCGTGCATCGGCTGCACCGAGCAGGGCATCGGCTTCACCAAGCCCATTCATTCGCTGGCCGAGCTCAAGACCGTGACGCCGCCGGTGCAGTTCGCGCGGCCTGCGGAAGAACAGGGCCAGGGCGCGACGGTGGCGACCGCCGCGTGCGCAGCGGCCATCGGCGGCCTGGTGGTGGGCGCGGGGCTCAAGCTGGGTGACACCCTGGGCAAGCGCGACGACGCGCCCAAGCCGCCGACCTCCAAGTCGTGAAAGGGGCCCGCCATGTCCATCGATCGACGCGGATTCCTGAAGCTGGCTGGCACCACGGCGACCGCCGCGGTGGCGGGCACGGCGGTGACGGCCGAAGCGCGCCCGCCGAAGGTGATGCCTGAAGAAGCGGTGGGGCTGCTCTTCGACGGCACGCTGTGCGTGGGCTGTCGTGCATGCATGCCGGCCTGCAAGCAGGCCAACGACATGCCCCCCGAGCTCACCCCGCTCAAAGTGGGGCCCACGGGCGAGACCAACGCGGTGTGGGACGCGCCGCTCGACATCTCGGGCCACACGCTGAACGTCATTCGCGCGTACCGCAGCGGCGAGGGCACGAAGAAGGACCAGGTCGAAGACGGCTTCGCCTTCAGCAAGAAGTCGTGCCTGCACTGCGTCGACCCGTCGTGCGTGTCGGCCTGCCCGGTCTCGGCGATGACCAAGGACCCGCGCACCGGCATCGTCGGCTACAGCGTCGAGGCCTGCATCGGCTGCCGGTATTGCGTGGCGGCATGCCCGTTCGGCGTGCCGCGCTTCACCTTCGACACACCGACCCCGAAAATCTCGAAGTGCCAGTTGTGCAAGCACCGCTTCGCCGACGGCCATTACGCGGCGTGCGCCGAGGTCTGCCCCACCGGCGCGACGCTGTTCGGCAAGGTGAAGGACCTGAAGGCCGAAATCGCGCGGCGTCGCTCGCTGGCGCCGGGCACCAGCACCACCTTCCCGCGCGGGCGCATCGACGGGCCCGACAGCTACGTGGGCACGGTGGGCAAGTACGTCGAGCGCACCTACGGTGAAAAGGAAATCGGCGGCACCCAGGTGATGCACCTGTCGGGGGTGCCCTTCGAGCTGCTCGACAAACCCGAGCTGCCCTCGGTCTCGCCGGCCTCGACCAGCGAATCGATTCAACACGGCATCTATTACGGCCTGCTGGCGCCCATGGGGTTCCTGGGGGTGCTGGTGGCCGCCGCGCGACGCACCATGCTCGAGCGCGGAGTCGAACCGCCCGAGACACCGCCGCCGCCGAAATCGTCATCGTCAGGGGGGACGCCATGAGCGCCGAACTCGAACACCTGCCCCCGGCTCCGGTGGGCGGCAAGCTCGTGACGCCGACGACGGCGGTGCTCTTCGGGTTGGTGCTGGCCATGGTGGGCGTGCTGGCAATGCGCTTCACGCAAGGGCTGGGCGCGGTCACCAACCTGAACAACGGCTACCCCTGGGGCCTGTGGATTGCGTACGACGTGGTGGCCGGCTCGGCGTTGGCCGCCGGCGGCTTCACCACGGCGCTGCTGGTCTACATTCTGAACCGCGGCGAATACCACCCGCTGATTCGACCGGCGCTGGTGGCGGCGCTGTTGGGCTACGTGCAGGCCGGCGCCTCGGTGATGTTCGACCTGGGCCGCTGGTGGGACTTCTGGCACCTCTTCCTGCCGAAGTACGCGCAGGTGAACTCGGTGCTCTTCGAAGTGGCGGTGTGCATCAGCGCGTACACGCTCATCATCGCCATCGAACTGATGCCGGTGGTGCTCGAGCGGCTGGGGCTGGAATCGCCGCGCAAGAAGCTGAACCGCGTGCTCTTCGTGTTCGTGGCCATCGGCGTGCTGTTGCCGACCATGCACCAGTCGTCCCTGGGCACGCTGCTGGTGGTCTTCGGGCCACAGGTGCACCCGCTCTACCAGTCGAACTGGCTGCCGCTGTTGTTCCTGAGCTCGACGATGGGCATGGGCTTCGCCGCGGTGACCATCGAGGGCGCCATCTCGGCGGCGGGGCTGCGCCGGCCGTTCGAGAAGGAGCTGCTGGGCAAGCTGCTGCAAATCGGCCGCGTGCTCATCGGCGTGTTCCTGCTGGTGCGCTTCGGTGACCTCCTCTGCCGCGGCAAGCTCGGCCTGGCCTTCACGCCGTCGCTGCCCGCGCTGACCTTCTGGCTCGAGAACCTGCTGCTCTCGGTGCCGCTGTGGCTGCTGGCGACGAAGCGCCACCGCACCAGTGCGCGACGCGTCTTCTACGGGGCGATGGCCATGGCCCTGGGCGGCATCGTGTACCGGTTGTCGGCCTTCCTGGTGGCGTACGACACGGGCGCGGGCTGGCACTACTTCCCGTCGGTGGGCGAGTTGACCGTGACCGTCGGGCTCATCGCCTTCGAAGTGCTGGCCATCATCATCGCCGTGCGTGTGTTGCCGATTCTTCCCGCTGCCGCGACTGCGCCAGCGTCTGCCCAGAGGCCGTCATGAGCAAGCGAATCACCATCGACCCCATCACCCGAATCGAAGGGCACCTGCGCATCGACTGCGAGGTGGGGGCCGACAACAAGGTCTCGAGCGCGTGGGCGTCGGGCACGATGTGGCGCGGCGTCGAGCAGATTCTGCTGGGGCGCGACCCGCGTGACGCGTGGGCCATCACCCAGCGGTTCTGCGGCGTGTGCACGACGGTGCACGCCATCGCCTCGGTGCGCTCGGTCGAGAACGCGCTCGACCTGCCGGTGCCGAAGAACGCCCAGTTCATTCGCAACCTGATGATTGCCGCGCACGCGGTGCACGACGAAATCGTTCACTTCTACCATCTGAGCGCGCTCGACTGGGTCGACGTGACCAGCGCGCTGAAGGCCGACCCGGTCAAGGCCAGCCAACTGGGAGAGAGCCTCTCGAACTGGACCGGCAACGGGAAGAACGAGCTGACCGCGGTGCAGGTGAAGTTGAAGACGCTGGTCGAGAGCGGGCAGTTGGGCATCTTCGCCAACGGCTACTGGGGTCACCCGGCGATGAAGTTGCCGCCCGAGGTGAACCTGCTGGCGGTCGCGCACTACCTGCAGGCGTTGGACGTGCAGCGGCAGGCGAACAAGATCGTCGCCATTCTGGGCAGCAAGACGCCGCACATTCAGAACGTGGCGGTGGGCGGCGTGTCGAACCCCATCGCGCTCGACAGCCAGTCGGTGCTCTCGGTCGAGCGGCTGATGGCCATCAAGGAGCACATCGAGGCCGTGAAGACCTTCGTGAACGAGGTCTACCTGGTCGACGTGGCGGCGGTGGCGGCCTTCTACCCGGAGTGGACGAAGATCGGCAAAGGCGTCACCACCTACCTGGCGGCGCCCGACTTCCCGCAGGACGAGAAGGGCACGCAGTTCCTCACCAACGGCGGCTTCATCGCCGAGGGCAAGCTGGAGTCCTTCCAGCCCATCACCCGCTTCGGTGACCCGCTCTTCCGTGACGGGGTGGCCGAGAGCGTGAAGCACTCGTGGTACCAGGGCGGCAAGGGCGCGCTGCACCCGTACAAGGGCGAGACCAACGCCGACTACACGGACTTCAAGGAAAACGAGAAGTACTCGTGGGTGAAGTCGCCGATGTTCCAGGGCAAGCCGGCGCAGGTGGGGCCGCTGGCGCGCGTGCTGATGGCGGTGGCGACGAAGGACGAGGCCATTCTCAAGCACCTCACCCGGCTGCTGACGCTCATCGACACGGTGGGCAAGGTGAAGGTGCCGCTCGAAGGGCTACATTCCACCCTCGGTCGCCACGCGGCGCGCGCGGTGATGTGTCAGCGCAACGTCGAGATTCTCGAGCAGCAGTGGGGCGTGCTGCTGGCCAACGTGGCGAAGGGCGACGTGCACACCTTCGAGAAGCCGGTCTTCCCCAAGGGCGAGGTGCAGGGCTTCGGCTTCCACGAAGCGCCGCGCGGGCTGCTCTCGCACTGGGTGGTCATCACCGACGGGCGCATCACCAACTACCAGGCGGTGGTGCCGACCACCTGGAACGCGGCGCCCCGCAACGAGAACGACGAACCGGGGCCGTACGAAGCCTCGCTGGTGGGCACGCCGCTGGCCGACCCCGACAAGCCGCTCGAGGTGCTGCGCACCATTCACAGCTTCGACCCCTGCCTGGCGTGCGCGGTGCACCTGACCGACGTCACCAAGCGCGACATCGTCACCGTGAGGGCGCTCTAGATGTCGCCCCCCGCTCCGACCATCGTGGTGCTGGGCGTGGGCAACGTGCTCATGGGTGACGAAGGGGTGGGCGTGCACACCCTGGCCTCGCTCGAGCAGCGCTACGACTTTCCCCAGCACGTGCACTGCGTGGACGGCGGTACGTCGACGCACGAGCTGCTGGGTGACCTCGAGAACCTGGACCACCTCATCGTCATCGACGCGGTGAGCGCGGGGCTGCCGCCTGCGGGCCTGGTGCGACTGGAAGACGCGGCCGTGCCGGCGGCCTTCACCACCAAGTTCTCGCCGCACCAGGTGGGCATCGCCGACCTGCTGGCCACCCTCACCTTCCTGGGTCGCGCGCCCAAGCACGTGGTGCTGCTGGGGTGCGAGCCCATCGAGCTGACGTTGGACCTGCAGCTCTCGCCGAAGGTGGCGGCGCGGGTGCCCGAGCTGTGCAGCCAGGTGCTGGCCGAGCTGGCGACGATGGGCGTGACGCCCACCGCGAGGAGCTGAAAAACCATGTGCCTTGGCGTGCCAGGGAAGATTCTGACCATCGACGGCTTCTCGGCCACGGTGGACTTCTGGGGCACGCAGAAGACGGTGCTGCTCCATTTGGTCGACACCCCGGTCGAGGTCGGTGACTGGGTGCTGGACCACGTGGGCTACGCGGTGCGCAAGGTCGAGCCGGAAGACCTGGAGCCCATGCTGGCGATGTACGCCGAGCTGCGGGCAGCGCAGCCCTGAAAATCAGGTTGCCTGTGCCACTGCGGCGCTCGGGCGACCGAGACGACCGCCATCGGTTGGTTGTTCTGCGCGACTCCGGGTCACGTTCCGCGAAGGCCCACCCGCACTCGAGCGTCTTTTCTGAACCGCAATGCCGTCACGCAGGCCTCGCTGCGAGCGCGACGAAGGTCGGCAGCGAGGCCCGACCCTCGACCAACAGCGCCGCCCTGCTCAGTTCGGGCAGGGGCCGTGGCAGATGTTGCACTCGGCCTGCGTCATCGTGCCCTTGGTGGTGCTGGTGTTCTCGTTGTGCGTGAAGGTCCACGCGTTGGTGTAGGTCGTGCCGGTGGTGGTGAGGTTGATGCCACCGTCGGCCGAGGGCACCTGGTGACAGGTGTTGCAGTCGTTCGGGTAGAAGTGCGTCGGGCTGCCCGTGAAGTTGCAGGTGTTGCCCTTGTACTTCATGGCCAGCGTGGTGAGCGTGGTGGGGCGGGTGTCGCCCAGACCCGCCGCCTGCGTGGTGGCCCCGTTCCAGAGCGTGTTGACGTCCTTCGAGCCGGCCTCGTGGCAGGTGTTGCACTTGACGATGGTGGCGTAGGGCGTGTGCGTGTAGCCGAGCGTCGGCTTGCCGGTGCCCACCGACGGCGTGGCGGTCAGGTGGCAGGCGGTGCAGGCCAGGCCCGCCGCGTAGGTCGGGTGCGCGAGGTTGGCGATGGTGCCCTCGGTGGTGGCGGTCGTCGCCGGCGGGTTGGGAATCGGGTAGCCGCCGGGGTTGATGGTGGCCGGCACGCCCGAGGCGCCCAGCCAGTTCGGCGCGGCCGCGGTGCCCGTACCGGGGAACGAGTGGCAACTGGCGCAGTCCTGGGTGCCCGAGACGCCCGAGAGCGTGGTGTGGTCCTGGGTGGTGAAGCCGGTCGCGGGCTTGACGTTCAGGTGGCAGTTGCTGCAGCGGCCGGTGGTGGCGTTCATCACCAGGCCCGTGCCGCCGGTGAAGTGCGAGTGGAAGGTGGCCTGCGCCCATTCCTTGCCCGCGATGCCGGCGGTGGTCGAGGTGCCCTGCTGGGTGTGGCACATGGCGCACTCGTAGGCGGTGACGTTGAGGTCGGCGTGGTTGATCTGCGCGAAGGTCCCCGCGGGCACTCCCACGTTCGCAGACGCCGCCGAGCTGACCATGCTCGAGTTGCTCAGGCCCGCAGGCAGGTTGTTGTTGGTGCCGATGACCGTGCCCATGCCGTTGGTGGTGCCATGGCAGCCCGCGCAGAGCGTGACGCCGGTGGTGACGGGGTGGAAGGTGTCGGCCTTGCTCCACGCGCTCCCCGAGGTCTTCGCGTCGGCCTGGTGGCAGGTCGCGCAGTCCTTGCCGGCGACGTAGCTCGAGCCGTGGTTGGCCCACTGCGCGCCGTTGCTGGTGGTGCCGCCGCCTCCGGTGAAGGCGTAGGTGACGGTGCTCTGGGTCGAAAGGCCGGCATCGGGCTCGGAGACCGCGTGGCAATCGACGCACGCCGCGGGCTGCGGGCTGACGTTGGCGTGGAAGCCGCCGGTCGCCCACAAGGTCGAGGCGGGGGTGACCACGGTCGACTGGCCGAGCGCCGCGGTGTGGCAGGTGGCGCAGGCCTGCGAGGTGATGACGCCCGACTTGTGCTTCATGGCGTAATTGCGACCGCTGGTGAGGTCGGCCTTCGGCGCGTCGGCCATCAACGGGTAATGGCACGACACGCAGTCGGCGGGCACCGCCGCGCCAATCCTGGTGTGGAACAGACCGTCAGCCCAGGTCTTGCCGGTGTTGCCGGTGGTGTTGTGGCAGACCGAGCAGTCGACCTGGTTGACCGCGGTGACCGACTTGCCGCCGAGCGTGACCGAGCCGGTGAAGGTGGCCGCGTGGTCCATGGGCTGCAGGTCGCTGCCGCCGTCGAAGCCGCCGTCGGGCGCGAACTCGACGATGTTGGGCGGGTAGAGGCCGCTCGAGACGCCGGCGACCACCTGCGCGTGGCAGTCGGTGCAACCGGTGGTGGGCTGCGCCAGCGGCGTCACCGCGCCGCCGATGGTGGCCGTGTAGTTCGTCAGCGAGCTGTGGAACTGGCCGTTGGCGAAGTTCGACACGGTGGTCGAGCCCGCCGCGTGGGTGTGGCAGTGCCAGCACTTGGTGTTGTCGGGCGAGCCGGTGGGGCCGGCGTTGAGCACCGTGGGCACCTGCGCCGACACGTGGAGCATGGCGTTGTTGATGGTGCCGACCGCGGTGCTGGTGCCGGTGACCAGTGAGCCCGTGCGCGAGAGAATCGTTTCCTTGAAGGTCACGAACTGGGTGGGCGCGCTGACCAGTGACGAGCCGGGGTACGCCGCCCCGCCCTTCCAGTCGCCGCCGGGGAAGGTGCTGGTGGTGCCGGCCAGGTAGTAGTTCACGTAGCTGCCCGCGATGACGGTCGCGCCGTGGCAGCCGATGCAGTCGCCGGTGCCGCTGGTCGAGTGGTCGAAGCCGTTGGGCAGCGCCGCGCTCTTGAGCGCGTTGATGGCCTGGGTCACGCCGAGCACCAGGTCGGGCCGCTGCGAGCTGTGGCACGAGAGGCAGGTGTTGTTGGCCACCGAGCCAGCCGCGGTGTGCAGGAAGTTGCCGTTCTGCCAGTTCTGGTTGGTGCCCCACGTGCCGGTGCCCGAGCTGGCGTGGCAGGTGACGCAGTCGAGCCCGTCACCGTGGCCGATGCCCAGGCTGTTGGTGCCGTAGTCGAAGGGCGACTTCGTGTACGTGGTGCTGGCCCAGCCGGTGTTCGAGGTCGGCCGCTCGGGGGAATGGCACGGCAGACAGGTCGAAGGCGTGGTCGAGCCGACCGTGTGGAACTTGCCGCCGGCCCACGAGGCCCACGGCGAGACGGCGCTGGCCGCGTGGCAGGTGACGCAGTCGCCCAGCGCGAGCGGCGAGGTGTGATCGTACTCGACGTTGGCGGGCAACCCGGGCGCGGTGGCCTGGGTCAGCACGGTCGCAGGCCGGGTGTTGGCGTGGCAACTGACGCACGAGGTCGGCTGGGTGGTGAGCGCCGAGTGGTACTTCGGCAACCCGCCGTCGGACAGCAGCGCCCAGCCCTGCGTGTAGCGGGTGGGGCTGGTGTGGCACTGACCGCAGTTGGAGCCGACCAGCCGGGTGGTGGTGGCCACGCCGTTGACGAACGAGACCGCGTCGTGCCGCATCTCGGGGCTGGCGGGCGAGCGCGCGGGGGTGGTGGCGACCGGGCCCACGAAGCCCGCGGGAGCGGCGTTGCCGTGACACGACGCGCAGGCCGTGGGCTGCGGCAGGGTGAGCGCCTGCAACGAGTCGTGCAGCAGGCCACCCGAATAGATGTCGCTCGACGCGCCGGGGTGGCAGTTGGTGCACGCGCTGTACGCCGCGGCCGGGAACTCGGTCGAGCTGTGCAGCATGGTCATCGGCAGCGTGTCGACGTTGGCGGTCAGCCTGGTGATGGTGGTGCCCGAGAAGGTGGGCAACTGCTCGGTCAGCGTGACCGCCTGGGTCGGGTCACCCACGCCGCCGTCGGGCGCGCCGGGCACGCCATTGACGTGGCACATCACGCAGGTCGACGGGTTGGTCATGGTCGACTGGTTGTGGGGGAAGGTCCACGCCGAGGCGTACGCCGCGCCGGTGCTGGTCAAACCGTTGCCCGCAGGCGAGACGTGGCACTGGCCGCAATCGACCGGGTAGAAGTGGTTCGCGTACGTCACCGTCATGCCCAGGTTGAACGAGGCGACGATGCTGGTGAGCGTGAAGGGCCGCGTGTCTCCGGCGCCCGACGCCTGCGCGGTGGCGCCATTCCACGGCGTGCCGACCAGGTTGCTGCCGGCCTCGTGGCACGAGCTGCAGTTGGTCAGAATCGACGCCGAGGCGTGGTCGTACCCGAGCGCGTTCTTTCCACCCGAGCTGGTGGTGTGGCAGGTCACGCACTGGCCCATCACCACCGTGGGGTGGGGCAGGCTCATGATGCCGCCCTGCATGGGCGAAGTGCCGGTGGGCGCGGGCGGGTTGGGAATGGTGAAGCCGCCGACCGCGATGAGCGTCGGCGCGCCGGTGGCGCCCAGCCAGTTCGGAGCCGCAGGGGTGCCGGTGCCGGGGTAGCTGTGGCACTTGCTGCAGTCGTCGCCGGTGTTGCCGAGCGTGGAATGGTCCTGCAGCGCGTAGCCGGGGCCGGGCTTCACGTTCAGGTGGCAGTTGCTGCACCGCGCGGTGGTGCCGTTGTTGAGCAACGGGTTGGCGGCGCTCAGGCTCGCGTGGAACTTGCCGGTAATCCACGAGCCGCCCATGCCCGACTGGTGGCACAGCGCGCAGTCGCGGCTGGTGACGTTGAGGTCGGTGTGGGAAATCTGGTCGGCGGTGCCGGCCACGCCGGTGCTGGCCGAGGCCGAGGTGATGGTGGTGGTGTTGGTGTTGGCCGCCGGCATGTTGTTGTTGGTGCCGGGGGTCGAGCTGCCGTTGCCGAAGCCGTGGCACACGCTGCAGGCCGTGACGCTGGGCACCGGGCCGTGGAAGAGGTCGGCCTTGTTCCACGCGGCTCCGACCGCCTTCGCATCGGCCGCGTGGCAGAGCACGCAGTCACGACCGCTGACGGGCGACGCGGCATGGTTCATCCACATGCCGGTGTTGGTGGCGGTGCCGCCGGCCGAGAAGGTCCAGGTGGTGGTGCCCTCGGTGGGCATGGTGGGCATCGAGACCTGGTGGCAGTCGACGCAGGCCGCGGGCTGCGGCGTGAGGTTGGCGTGCAGGGCGCCGGGCTTCCACGCGGTGGCGACCGGCGTGGTCGCGGTGCTGGTGGGCGCCGCGGCGAGCGCGGCGGTGTGGCAGGTGTCGCAGGACTGGGTGGTGAGCGAGACCGAGCGGTGCTTCATGGTGAAGTCGGTGCCGTTGGCCGACGCCTTGTCGGACGTGGTGGCCTCGGCCATCAGCGGGTAGTGGCAGCCGACGCATTCCTTCGGCTTCGCGCCTGCCAGGCCCGTGGCCAGGTTGGCGTGGAAGTGACCGCTGTTCCAGCTCGAGGTCGGCGACGACCAGACGGTGTGGCAGACCGAACAGTCGGCGTCTTGCGGCGAGGCCACCGACTTGCCGTTGACCATCACCGGCGTGGCGAAGGGCTGCGCGTGGTCCATCGAGACCAGCGAGGCGCCGGCCAACTGCACGATGTTCCGGGGCACGCCGGGCGCGTGGCAGTCGGCGCAGAGCGCGGGCTGCATCATCGGCGCGGTGATGTTGTTGTGGAAGGTGCCTCCGGCGAAGGCGGTGACGGTGGTGCCGGTGCTGGTGTGGCAGTGCCAGCAGGTCGAGCTGGGGCCGGTGAGCACCATCGGGTCGGGCTTGAGGCCCGCGGGAATCTGGCTCGAGGTGTGGAGGAAGCCGTTGAAGATGGTGGCCGGCGCGCTGGTCATGCTGGTGACCAGGTTGGCGGTGCCCGAGCGCACGAGGGTGAGCTCGTTGACGGTGATCGACTCGGTCGTCGACTGCGCGTAGGTGCCGCCGGGGTAGGCCACGCCGCCCTTCCAGTCGCCGTTGGGCAACTGGTTGGTGGCGGGGTTGAAGTAATTGGCGAAGGTGTTGGCGGTGACGGTGGCCTGGTGGCAGCCGGCGCAGTCACCGGTGCCGTTGATGGAATGGTCGAAGTTGAGCGCGGTCTGGGCCTGCGCGACGCCCAGCACCAGGTCCGGCCGCTGGGTGCTGTGGCAGGTGACGCAGGCGCCGTTGACCAGCGCGAGGTTGGCGACGGTGTGCGTGAATTGACCGGCGGCCCAGTTCTGGCCGCTGCCCCACTGCCCGGTGCCCGGGTTGGCGTGGCAGGTCGCGCAGTCCAGCCCCGCGCCGTGCGGCACGGTGGTCAGGCCGCTCGAGTTGGTGAAGGTGACCGGCCCGTAATTGAAGGGCGCCCTGGCGAAGTTCGGGTTGGTCCACCCGCTCGACGAGGTGGGCGCTTCGCCCGAGTGGCAGGGCAGACAACTGGTGGGCGTGGCGCTGCCGGGCGTGTGGAAGAGGCCGGGGCGCCAGTCGGAACCCAGGGTGGCTCCGGCGTGGCACGACGAACAGTCACCCTTGGCGGCGGCTGCGGCGTGGTCGAACACCACGCCGGTGGGCAGCGGGTGCGTGGGGCCCGAGGCGATGACCTTGTCGGGCCGTGAGGTGGCGTGGCAGTCGAGGCACGACGCGGGCTGGGGCTTGCCGGCCGCGGTGAGCGCGGCGTGGAAGGCGACGGCCGAGCCGCCACCGACCGCCGTGGTCCACGCGCCGCCGGCCGAGTTCGGGCTCTGGTGACAGGTGCCGCACTCGGGGTTCACCAGGCTCATGGTGGTGGGCGCGGTCGCCGACCACGCCACCGCGTCGTGCTTCATCGACGGCGTGGGGCAGTTGCCCGACGAGAAGAGCGAGGGGTCGCAGGCCGCCACGTGCGTGCCCACGAAGCCGACCGGCAGGGCCGAGAGGTTGGGCGAGTTGTGGCACGACGCACAGGCGGTGGGCTGCGAGAGCGTGAGGTTCGACAGCGAGCTGTGCAACTTGCCGTTGGTGTAGTTGCCGGCGCCCGCGCCGACGTGGCAGTTGCCGCAGGTCGAGAACGCCGCCGAGGCGACTTCGGTGGCCGCGTGGTTCATCACCATGGGCAGCACTTCGGTCTGCGGCGTCAGCGGGCGCAGAACGTCGAAACCCGACCACTGGGGAATCTGCGCGACGATGGTGACGTTGTTGGCCGAGTCGTTCGCGTACTGCACGGCCGACCTCGCGTTCGTCCAGTCCTTGAAGCCGGTGTGACAACTGCTGCAGTCCGAGTTGTTCATCGACGGGTGCGCGAAGGTCGTGCCGTCGGGCAGCGTGAAGGGCAGCGCCGCGAAGCCCTTGCCGACGTCGTGGCACATCGCGCAATTGTCGGTGATGCCCGCGTGGTCGAACTGCTTGTGGTCGGACGCGCGGTGACAGCCCGCGCTGATGCAGGTGAGACTGTCGTACGCGTAGCCGTTGGGCGCGCCGGTGGTGGGCACGACCTGCAGGTGCAGGCGGTCGGTCACGTCGGACGTGTGGCCGTGGCACTCGGTGCAGACGGGCGTGGTGAAGCTGTCGACGCTCGAGGGGTGGCACGACTCGCAACTGAGCGCGCCGTCTTCGGCGAGCAGGGTCTTGCCGAACTCGTGCTTGTCGCCAGGGGCGATGGGGAAGAACGTGTGATTGAACTGGTTGATGCCGGTGGCGCAGACTCCGCTGTTGCAGGTCTCTCCGGTGGGGCAGTCACCGTTGGTGGTGCACTTCTTCGACGGCGTGCAGCTGCACGCGGCCAGCACCAACGACGAGACGACCACCAGCACCCCGCGGGCGAAACCCGAGAGCCTGGGCGACCCGATTCCCCTCGGGCGGTTCGGGGCGGAATGGGAGGGGGACAGCCCGATCCGGGAGGGTCGAAGCTTCGCGCGCATAACGTGCACTTTGCCCGGCCCAGCCCCCCTGACAAGGAGCCAAATGTAGGTTTTCAAAAGAAAAACCCTTTCAGGACGCCAGTGTGGCCGATCGGAAGAAGAGGGGGTCTTTGGACCTTCGTGGCCGATCGCCCCAGGTGGCTGATCAGGCTTCGGAACGGGCGTTTTCGAGCATCTGACGGGTGTCGATGTCGCGCAGCACGCCGTCGTCCTGAACCTCGACCGACAGCACTTCGTGTGGCAGCGACGCGATGAGCTCACGGGCGCCCACGTCGCCGTCCAACTGGCTGAGCGCAGGCAGGTGTCGCGCAGCCCAGACCACGGGGTGACCGCGCTGGCCGCCGAAGGTTGGCGCGACGATGGACTTCTCGCCGCGCTGCTCGAAGGCGCGGGTGAGCGCCGCCAGATGGGTGGCCGACACGAAGGGCATGTCGGCGAGCGCGACGAAGAGACCTTCGAGGCGGGGCAGTCGCGCGGCGGCACGGGCGCCTGCGGCGAGCGACGAGCCCAGTCCCCGCGCCCAGTCGGGGTTGACCAGGAAGTCGACCGGCAGCCCGGCCAGCTCGGCGCGCACCGCGTCGGCGTCGTGACCGAGCACCACGAAGAGCGGCGAGAGCTGCGCGTCGAGCAGGGCCTGCGCCGCGCGACGGACCAGCGGCGTGCCGTGCAGCGGCTCGAGCAACTTGTTGGGGCCTTCCATGCGGCGGGCCGCACCGGCGGCGAGCAGCAGGCCGCCCAGGCGCGAGGCCGGGCGGCGCAGGCGCAGCGTCACTTCCGACATGATGGACAGCGCCACTTCAGCGGGGCTGCGGCCACCGAGGTCGAGCCCCACGGGGCCGTGGAGCCGCGCGAGCGCCGAGCGGTCGAAGCCCCTGGCGAGCAGGCGGGCCGAACGCGCGGCGTGCGTCTTCCGACTGCCGAGCGCGCCCAGGTAGAAGGCGTCGGTGCGCAGCGCGGCCTCGAGCGCCGGGTCGTCGATTTTCGGGTCGTGCGTCAGGGTGACGAGCGCGCAGCGGCGATCGAGCGAGAGCCCGGGGAGCAGCTCGTCGGGCCACCCGGTGAGCACCGTCGCACCGGGGAAGAGGTCGCGCCGGGAGAACGCCTCGCGCGGGTCGATGATGGTGACGTCGTAACCGGTCAGGCGCGCGAAGGTGGTCAGCGCCTCGGTCACGTGCACGGCCCCGACGATGACCAGGCGCAGCGGCGGGTTGAAGGGCTGCGCGAAGAGCGCGCCGTCGTCGAGCGCCTGCGCGTCGTCGGTGGCGAGGACCAGTCGACCGGCGGTGGCCCGCGGGTGCGCCTCGCCCTCGCGCCAGAGCGACGAGGCACCGTCGGCCAGCGTGGTGAAGCGCACCACGGGCGTGCGGGCACGGCGCGCGTCGAGCAGCGCGTCGAACCAGCCCCGCTCGCTCGAGAGGCGTTCGACGAAGATCGAGATGCGGCCGCCGCAGGCCAGGCCGACCGACCAGGCGGTCTCGTCCGCCACACCGAAGGACAGCGTGCGGGGCGCTCCGCCTTCGAGGACCTCGGTCGCCTCTTCGATGACCTTCGCCTCGACGCAGCCGCCCGAGACCGAGCCGACGAAGCGACCATCAGCCCGCACCGCGAGCATCGAGCCGCGGGGGCGCGGGGAACTGCCCCAGGTCGCGACCACGGTGGCCAGGGCGACGCGTTCACCCTGCCCGAGCCAGGTGGCGGCGACTTCGAGCACGTCGTTCGGGTCGGTGGTCGGCATGGGCGCGGGCAAGCGTAGCAGTCGAGTCAGCAAGCGGGCGCCCACCTCGCCGACCAGGCGCCTTTGAACGACAGCTTCGAAGGCGCGCGGCCGACGACGTGAGTAAGACCTCACCGTGGCCTTCGACGTCTCCACCGTGCGTGCCCAGTTCCCCGCGCTCCGCCGGCGCGTGCATGGCCGCCCGCTGGTCTGGCTCGACGCGGCCTCGACCTCGCAGAAACCGCAGGTGGTGCTCGACGCCGTGCTCCACGCGATGGAAGGCGCGGCGAACGTGCACCGCGGCGTGCACACCCTGAGCGTCGAGGCCACGAGCGCCTTCGAGGCGACGCGCGACTCGGTGGCGACGCTGCTCGGCGGCGTGGCGCGTGACGAGGTGGTCTTCGTGCGCGGCACCACCGAAGCGGTGAACCTCGTCGCGCAGACCCTGGGCCGCGCGCGCGTGGGCCAGGGCGACGAGGTGCTGGTCACCCAGCTCGAGCATCACTCGAACCTGGTGCCCTGGCAGCAGTTGTGCGCCGAGCGCGGCGCGACGCTGCGGACCGCGCCGCTCGACGAACTCGGGCAGGTCGACCTCGCCGCGTTCACCGCGCTGGTGACCGAACGCACCAGACTGGTCGCGGTGGCGCACGCCTCGAACGCGCTGGGCACGGTGCTGCCGGTGCGCGCGATGGCCGACGTGGCACACGCGGTGGGCGCGGTGCTCTTCGTCGACGGCGCGCAGGCCATCGCCCACGGGCCGGTCGACGTGAACGCGCTGGGCTGTGACTTCTACGCCTTCTCGTCACACAAGCTGTACGGGCCCACCGGCGTCGGCGTGTTGTGGGGTCGACGCGCACTGCTCGACTCGATGCCGCCGTGGCAATCGGGCGGCGACATGGTGGCCGAGGTCGAGCGCACCAGCGCCACGTGGCGCGAACCTCCGCACCGCTTCGAAGCAGGCACGCCCGACGTGACGGGCGTCATTGGCCTGGGCGCCGCGGTCGACTGGTTCCAGTCATTGGGGCCGGCCGCGGTGGCGGACCACGACCAACGGCTGCTGCGCCACGCGATGGCGCGACTGGCCGACGTGCCTGGCCTGCGCTTCATCGGCGAGGCCAGCGCGCGCATCGGGCTGGTGTCCTTCGTGATGGACGACGTGCACGCGCACGACCTGGGCAGCGCGGTCGACCGCGAGGGCATGGCCATTCGCACCGGTCATCACTGTGCCCAACCGGTGATGGCGCACTTCGGCCTGAGCGCCACCGCGCGCGCGTCGTTCAGCGCCTTCACCACCACCGACGAGCTGGACCTGCTGGCCAGTGCCCTGGTTCGCGCGCGGCGCTCGCTGGGGCTGGCGCGATGAGCGAAGCGCTCTACCACCCCACCCTGCTCGAGCACGGGCGCGCTCCGCGACGGGCTGGTCCGCTCGAGCACGCGACCCACACCGCGCGAGCGACGAACCCTCTGTGCGGAGACCGGGTGGTGGTGTGGCTGCAGGTCGACGCGGGCCGGGTTCAGACCTTTCGTTTCGAGGCGCGTGGCTGTCTGGTGGCGATCGCCTCGGGCTCGTTGCTGGGCGAGCAGGTCGAAGGTCGCATGGTGGACGAGGTGCGCCAGTGGCTCGCGCGACTGCCGCTGCTGCTGACCGGCCCCACGCCTGATGAATTGACCGCGCTCGAGCCGCTGGGCAGCGTGCGCGACTTCCCCGCGCGGCGGGCGTGCGTCGAGCTGGCGTGGAAGGCCCTGGCCCAGGCACTCGGCTGAGCGTTGCCGGGGAATTTCGTCGCGAACCGGTCGCTCCGGGCGTTAGCTCTGGCGCCATGAAGACACGCACGCTTGGACGGAATGGACTGACGGTCTCGACGCTCGGCCTGGGCTGCATGGGCATGAGCGACTTCTATTCGGGGCGCGACGATGCCGAGTCGATGGCCACGCTCGAGCGCGCGCTCGCGCTGGGGGTGACCTTCTTCGACACCGCCGAAATGTACGGCCCGTACACCAACGAAACGCTGCTGGGCCGCTTCCTCGTCGGGCGGCGCGCGCAGGTGCAGGTCGCGACCAAGTTCGGCATCGTGCGCGACCCGAACGACCCGACCAGGCGCGGCCTCGACGGCTCGGCCGCGAACGTGCGGCGCAGCATCGAAGGCAGCCTGAAGCGGCTGAACACCGACTACGTCGACCTCTACTACCTGCACCGGGTGGACCCGAACACGCCCATCGAAGAGACGGTGGGCGCGATGGCGGCGCTGGTGAAGGAAGGCAAGGTCCGCCACCTGGGTCTGTCCGAAGCCAGCGTCGAGACCCTGACGCGCGCGTGCGCGGTGAACCCCATCGCCGCGCTGCAGACCGAATACTCCCTGTGGAGCCGCGACCCCGAGGACGGCATTCTGGCGGCCTGCCGCACCCTGGGCGTGGGGTTCGTGCCGTACAGCCCGCTGGGGCGCGGCTTCCTCACGGGGCAGATCAAACGCTTCGAAGACCTCGCGGCCGACGATTACCGGCGCCTGAGCCCTCGCTTTCAGGGCGAGAACTTCGCGAAGAACCTCGAGCTGGTGGCGCGCCTCGCGGCGCTGGCGAAGGCGAAGGGCTGCACCAGCTCGCAGCTCGCGCTGGCCTGGGTGCTCTCGCGGGGGCCCGACGTGGTGCCCATTCCCGGCACGAAGCGGCGCACCTTCCTCGAGGACAACGTGGGCGCGTTGGCGGTGACGCTGAGCGAGGCCGACCTGGCACGCCTCGACGAGGTGGCGCCGAAGGGCGTGGCGGCGGGCCTGCGCTACCCGGCGGCGATGATGGCCTCGGTCAACCGCTGACCGCGTTCTCCGATGCAGTACCACGGGGGAGAAGACCGTCGAGCACCTGCGCTCGGCCTTGCGGCAGATCACCGAGGCCGAGCGTTGGGCCGATACCCACAAGTAGCCGGGTGTAGGTGGGGCGATCGACCCCAAGACCGCGTTGCGCTCGTGGCGTGACGCGAACATCCTTCAGGCATGGGCTCGATGGATCACGCATCGATTCATCGAGCGAACCTGGTGGTGTGGAAGGGCTCGGTGCGCGGAGCGTTCTCGAGCTTCGTGCTGAGCATACCCATCGCCGGGGCGACGCACGTCTCGCCGTGGCTGTGGGGCTGGCCGGTGCTGATGGGCTCGCTGGAGGTGGTGCGGGTCTTCGCTGCGCGGCGGTTCTTCTCGTTGAGCGACGACCAGCAACGGGCGCAGGCCAGGCGGTGGCGACGGCGGGCCATCGTGGCCTCGACGGTGACCGGCGTGTGCTGGGCACCTGGCATCGTGGCTGCCTCGGCGAGCGACTCCATGGCCCGAATGGTCATGGTGATGGCCATCTCGGGCATGATTCCGGGAGCGGCGATGACGCTGGCCGCGATTCCCGCGGCGTTCCTGGGGCTGGCGGTGCCGCTGTGGGCCGTCAGTTGTCTGGCGCTGCTGCTCAACGCCCGCTCGACGGCCGAGCAATTGTACGCGCTGCTGACGGTGGTGATGCTGCCGCTGCTGTTGCGCGCGGCTCGGGAAATATTCGGTGAAGTCGAGCGGGCCACGGCGCTCGCCATCGAGCAGGCGAGTCTGCTCGGGCAGCTCGCGCAGGCCCGCGACGCGGCGCTGACCGCGGCCGGAGCACGCAGCGACTTCCTGGCAGTGATGAGCCCCGAAGTGCGCACCCCGCTCAACGGCGTGGTGGGGCTGACCGAGCTGCTGCTGCAGACGAAGCTGGACGACGAGCAACGTCAACTGGCCCACGACGCGCGAGAATCGGCGCAGGTGATGCTCTCGCTCATCAGCGGGGTGCTCGACCTCTCGAAGATCGACGCCGGGCACCTGGACCTCGAGCTGAACGACTTCGCGCTCCACGACGAGGTCGGCCGACTGCGCTCGCTCTTCACGCTGCGCGCTCGGGACAAGGCGCTCGACTTCCGCGTCGAGGTCGACCCCGACGTGCCGGGCACGGTGCGCGGCGACTGGTACCGGCTGCGCCAGGTGCTGGTGAACCTGGTGGGCAATTCGCTCAAGTTCACCGACCGCGGGCACGTCACCTGTCGGGTGCGTCGGGGCCAGGCCCCGGAGGCGGTGCGCTTCGAAGTCGAAGACTCGGGCATCGGGCTGAGCGCCGAGCAACGCGCGCGGCTCTTCCAGCCCTTCACCCAGGCCGACCCGTCGATTTCGCGGCGCTTCGGCGGCACGGGGCTGGGCCTGGCCATTTCGAAGCGCCTGGTCGAATTGATGGGCGGCAGCCTGGCCATCGAGAGCACCGAAGGTCAGGGTTCGTGCTTCAGCTTCGAGGTGGTGCTGCCGACCTCGCACCCGCAGCTCGCCGCGCCGGTGCAGCCCATGCCAGCGCCCGGGCCCTCGAGTGCGCTGAGCGGCCGACGCGTGCTGGTGTGCGACGACAATGAAGTGAACCTGAAGGTGGCCAGCGGGCTGTTGCGCAGGGTCGGCTGCACGGTCGAACTGGCTCGCAACGGCGCCGAAGGCGTGCGGGCCCTCGAGGCCTCGCACTTCGACGCAGTCTTGATGGACCTGCAGATGCCGGTGATGGACGGCTACGAGGCGGTGCGGCGGGCGCGCACCCCGGGAGCGGCGGTGCTCGACACCTCCGTGCCCTTCGTGGCGGTGACCGCGAGCGCCAGCCAGGAGGACGAGCGCCGCTGTCGCGAGGTGGGCTTCGACGGGTGGCTGACCAAGCCCATCGACCCGGTGCGCCTGGTGCAGACGCTCGAGCAGTTGCTGCCGCGGTGACCGGTCAGCCCGGTGTCGCCTTGGGCGGGTTGGCCGTCAGGTTGGTGCCGCAGGGCTCGCACAGGAAGCGCACGGGCCAGCCCACGGTGTTGGCGGGCACGCGCACCGGTGCCTGACACTTCGGGCACGCCACGGTCTGCTCGCCCACCGTGAAGACGGCGCGCTGCCAGGTGAACCACGAGACCAGCGGCGTGGCGAGGAGCACCAGCACCACCCCGCACAGGTGCAGGCCGGGCAGGAAGACCATCACCGCGCCCAGACCGCCGAGGCCGAAGAAGAGCCCCAGCGCTTTGCCCAGCCGCACCGCGAGGGGAACGATGCGCACCTCGAGCTCTCCGGGGACGGGAGCCCGCTCAGAATATTGCACTGCGAGGTCGACGTGCATGGCGTGTCCGGGCACCTAGCATGATTCGGTTCACGCTCGGGAGCGCGCGGCGGCGGGCCCGAGCGCCCACGAGGCCAGCACCGAGACGCCCATCACCGCAGCGATGACCGCGACCGATACCAGCGGCGCGATGACCACCCAACTGGCGAGCGCCATCTTCACGCCCACGAAGACCAGCACGGCGGCCAGCCCGAGCTTGAGGTAGCGGAAGCGGTCGACCGCGCCCGCCAGCAGGAAGAAGAGCGAGCGCAGCCCCAGAATGGCGAAGAGGTTCGAGGTGAAGACCAGGAAGGGGTCGAGCGTCACCGCGAAGATGGCGGGAATGGAATCGACGGCGAAGAGCACGTCGGTGGCTTCGACCAGCACCAGCGCCAGGAAGAGCGGCGTGGCGAGGCGACGACCGTTCACCTTCGTGAAGAAGCGGTCTCCCTCGAGCTGGGTCGTGGTGGGTACGAGCCGACGCGCGGTCCGCAACAGCCACCCCTGCTGGGGGTCGTCGGCGCGGTGACGGTCGACCACCAACTTCACGCCGGTGAGCACGAGGAAGCCGCCCAGCACCGGCGCCAGCCAGTGGAAGTGCGAAAGCAATTCGACGCCCAGCAGAATCATGCCCGCGCGCAGCACCAGCGCCGTCACCACGCCCCAGAAGAGCACGCGGTGCTGGCTGGCGGCCGGCACCCCGAGCGCCGAGAAGATGACGACGAAGACGAAGAGGTTGTCGAGCGAGAGCGACTTTTCGATGAGCCAGCCCGAGAAGAATTCGAGCGCGGGGTCGGCACCGAACGCCCACCACAGCCCAGCCCCGAAGAGCCCGGCCAGCGCCACCCACACGCCGGCCCAGCCGAGCGCCTCGCGCGTGCCGACCACGCGCGCCTGGCGGTGGAAGACGCCCAGGTCGAGCGCCAGCATGACCAGCACGAAGACGACGAAGCCGCCCCACAGCGCGGGACTGCCCAGAGTATTCACGAAGCCGAGGCCTTTCGAAGAAGCGACCCACCAGACGTAGCGGCCCCGACGTTCTTGAAAAATCAGATAATCTGAGGCCCACCTGTCGGAAAAACCGACACCTCACCGAGCGACGGGGCCTGCCATGGAATGGTTGAACTACCACCACCTGCTCTATTTCTGGCTGGTGGTTCGGGAAGGCGGCATCGCGCAGGCGGCGGTGAAGTTGCGGCTGGCCCACCCCACCGTGAGCGGCCAGGTGCACGCGCTCGAAGACGCGCTGGGTGAGCGCCTGCTCGTCAAACAGGGGCGGCGGCTGGTGCTGACCGAGATGGGCACGGTGGTCTTCCGCTATGCCGAAGACATCTTCGCGCTGGGCAACGAGCTGCTGGACACGGTGAAGGGCCGACCCACCGGACAGCCGCTGCGGCTGGTGGTGGGCATCGACGACGTGGTGCCCAAGGTGGTGGCAAGGCGACTGCTCGAGCCCGCGCTGCAGCTTGGCACGCCGGTGCGGCTGGTGTGCCGCGAAGACAAGACCGAGCGGTTGCTGGCCGAGCTGGCGGCGCACGAGCTCGACGTCGTGCTAACCGACGCGCCCCTGGCGACGGGCAGCGCGGTGCGGGCCTTCAATCACCTGCTGGGCGAGACCGACGTCTCGGTGTTCGGCACCGCGGCGCTGGCGAAGGCGCATCGGCGCGGGTTTCCCCGGTCGCTCGACGGCGCGCCGCTGCTGCTGCCGACGCCCCAGACGGCGCTGCGGCGGTCCATCGAAGCGTGGCTCGACGGCCTGGGCGTGCGGCCACGCATCATCGGCGAGTTCGACGACAGCGCCCTGCTCAAGGCCTTCGCGCAGGACGGGGTGGGCCTCTTCTTCGCGCCGACTGCGGTGCGCGACGTGGTGCGCCGCCAGTACGAGGGGCTGCAGGTGGTCGGGCGCGTGCCCGAGCTGACCGAGCGGTACTACGCCATTTCCATCGAGCGGAAGCTGCGGCACCCGGCGGTGGTTGCGATTTCGCGCTCAGCGCGGTCGGACCTCTTCGCCCAGCCCTGACCCCTCACCGTCGGCCGAAGACGAAGACCGGCGAAGGGGGAAGAAGACCGGCCCGTCACCGAGCTCGCGCCGGAGCGCCGCGGTGTATTCGGTCACGAACGCCTCGAAGCGCTCGTCGCCCAGGCGCGCGCGGTAAGGGCTGAGCAGGCCTCCGCGCGCGAAGGCCACGATGCCGGCGACGTCGGCGTGGCGCTGAGGGTAGTACCAGGTGCCGACGCGCTGGCGTTCGAACCCGAGGCGCTCGAGCAGCGCCGAATAGAACTCGGGCGTGGCGACCGGAGAGCGGTACACGAAGCCGCCGAGCTCGCCGCCGAACCGGCGCGCGGTGGCCTCGCAGCAACGGGAAAAGGCCGACTCGGGGTTCGAGGGGAGCTGCACCGCCAACTGACCTTTCTGGGCGAGCGATTGGGTCAGCGCCGCAAAGACCTGCGCGTGGTCGTCGACCCAGTTGAGCGCCGAGTTGCTGAGGATGACGTCGAAGGGCCCCTTCGGCAGGTCCGCAGGAATCGAGGCCTGGCGCAGCTCGACGCCTTCGGGTCTGGCGCTGCCGAGCATGGCGGGCGACGAATCGAGGCCCAGCGTGGTGGCGGCGCCCAGCAGGCGATGGGCTTCGGCGGTGAGCACGCCCGAGCCGCAGCCGACGTCGAGCACCCGCGGGGCGTCGACCGGCTCGACGAGGGACACGAGGTCGAAGAAGGGCCTGCGCCGGGCATCGGCGAAGCGCGCGTATTCGTCAGGATTCCAGCCTTCGCGACCCATTTCGAACCTTTCGCCAGGGAACCACTCGTTCACTTCGATGTACCGCCGGGCGCTGACGCCACGCAACCGACCGCTGCCACGGCCTTCGGTGAAGGGCACGCGTGGTGCATCGGAAGCCGCTTCGAACGGAGTGCCATGAATCGAACCCTCGTCACCGTCCTGCTGCTGGTTGCTGCGCTGGTCCGCGCCGAAGCGCCCTCGGTGGTGGCGAGCGTGGAAGCGCCCACCCTGCCCGGCCCCAACGTGTTGATGGTCGAGGCGGGCGACCTGATGGGCGGCGTGGCCAGACTCGAATACGAGCGCGCGGTGCACCCGCGACTGGGGCTGACCGTGGCCCTCTCGGCGGCGACCTTCCCGGCCATCTTTGCCACGCCGGGCGCTCCGTTCTTCGCGAGCGCAGGCGCCGAAGTGGGGGCGCGACTGCACCTGGTGGGCGATGCGCCGAGCGGGGCGTGGTTGAGCCTGAGTGCGACGGGCGCCGCGGTGCTGGCACGCAGTGATGGGCCGGTGACGCGACCGTGGTCATGGGGGCTGGACGCGGCCTTCGGGTACACCGCCATCTACCGGGGACACTTCGCGTTCCAGTTCGGGCTGGGCGGCGGCTTCGTCGACTACGGCGAGCGCATCGTCTGGAGCCCCCGCTTCGTGCTGGGCCTGGGCTCGGCGTTCTGACTTCGCTTCACCTCTCACCCACACCGCAGGGAGCACCCATGACACCGACCGAAGACACCGTCATCGCCACGTACGATCGTCACGTCGACGCCGAGACCGCGATTCGCGCCTTGCAGGCCGCGGGCATCGACCTGCGCGCCCTGTCCATCATCGGCAAGGACTTCCAGGCCGAGGAGCACGTGCTGGGTTTCTACACCGCCGGCGACCGCATGCAGACCTGGGGTGGCCGAGGTGCGTTGTGGGGCAGCGCGCTGGGGCTGCTCTTCGGCAGCGCGTTCTTCTTCGTACCGGCGGTGGGCCCGCTCATCGTGATGGGGCCGCTGGCGGGGTGGATGGTGGGCGCACTCGAGGGCGCGGTGGTGGGCGGCGCGACGGGCGTGGTGGCGGCGGCGCTCTCGAGCCTGGGCATCGAAAAGCAGAGCAGCCTGACCTACGAGTACGAGCTCAAGAGCGGCAAGTTCCTGGTGGTGGTGCGAGGCCCGCCCGAGCTGGTGCAGGCGGCGCGCAAGGTGCTCTCGAGCACGCCGGCCGCGCGCGTCAGCGAGCAGCTGTACCAGCGGCGCAACGCGATTCTGGGCCTGTTGTCGGACGACGAGGTCGCGCGGGTCAGCACCGCCGAGTCGGCGAGCAAACTGGCGATTGGCGACGAGTACGTCGACCTCGAGCACCTGAGCCTGGGCGTGAGACTGGCGACCGGCGTGCCGACGCCCATGGGCCAGGTCTTGCCGCGCAAGGCGATTCACGAAGCGACCTGGAAGCGCATTCTGGGTGAAATCGACAAGGACCGCCCCAACCACACCACTCGCGCATGAGAGGGTCGGCGCGGGTCCGCCACCTCGAAGGTCACCGCAGCGCGCGGGGCGGGTGGCTGCGCGCGGCGGTGTTGGGGTCGGACGACGCCATCGTGTCCACCGCGAGCCTGATGCTGGGTGTCGCGGCGGCCTCGACGAGTGAGCACGCGGTGCTGGTGGCGGGCCTGGCCGGCCTGGTCGCCGGCGCGAGCTCGATGGCGGTGGGTGAATTCGTCTCGGTCAGCTCGCAGCGGGACGCAGAGCGCGCCGACGTGGCGAAGGAGACCGCAGAACTCTCGGGGGACCCGCTGGCCGAGCAACTGGAATTGAGCGCCATCTACGTCAAGCGCGGGCTCGAGCCAGCGTTGGCCACCACCGTGGCGAAGGCGTTGATGTCGAAGGACGCGCTGAAGGCGCACCTTCGCGACGAACTGGGCATCGACCCGGCCCATGGCGCGAACCCCGTGCAGGCGGCGCTGGTCTCGGCGGCCAGCTTCGCGGTCTTCGCGCTGGTGCCGGTCTCGGGCGTGCTGGCGCCGGTGTCGTGGCGGGAGTTCGCCGTCGCCGCGCTCTCGCTGGTCAGCCTCGCCGTGCTGGGCGCGCTCGGCGGGTGGCTGGGCGGCGCGTCGATGGTGCGCGCGGCGATGCGGGTGACGGTGGGAGGCGCGCTGGCGATGGGAATTGGCTCGGCAGTCGGTCACCTGATGGGCGCGTGACGGGAACCGGTCTGCCGCGCCGTCTTCACGCCGCGAGGTTGGCGATCATCGCTTCGGTGGTCAGCATCAGCGAGACCACCGACGCGGCATTCTGCAGCGCCACGCGCACCACCTTGGTGGGGTCGATGATGCCGGCACCGACCAGGTCGCCGTACCGCTCGTTGGCGACGTCGTACCCGAACGCGCCTGCTCCCTGCTCGACCTTGTCGACCACCACCGCCCCCTCGAGGCCGGCGTTCTCGACCAACTGGCGCAGCGGCGCCTCGAGCGCACGTCGAACGATGGCGACCGCGAAGTGCTGGTCTCCGGGAAGCACCAGGTCTCGCAGGCCCGCGCCGGCGCGCAGCAACGCCACGCCTCCGCCGGGCACGATGCCCTCTTCCACGGCCGCGCGCGTGGCGTGCAGCGCGTCGTCGAAGCGCGACTTGCGTTCCTTCAGCTCGAGCTCGGTGGCGGCGCCGACGCTGATGAGCGCGACGCCCGAGGTGAGCTGCGCCAGCCGCTCTCGCAACTTCTCGCGGTCGTAGTCGCTGGTGGTCTTCTCGAGCAGCACGCGCACCTGCGCCACCCGCGACGCGATGGCCGGGGCCAGCCCACCTCCTCCGACGATGGTGGTGTGGTCCCTGGTGACGGTCACGGTCTTCGCGTGGCCCAGGTCGGTCAGCGCGAGCAACTCGAGGTCGAACCCCACCTCTTCGCTGATGAGCATGGCCCCGCAGCGGGCGGCGAGGTCGCCGAGCAGGTCCTTGCGGCGATCTCCGAACCCCGGCGCCTTGACCGCGCACACCGGCAGCGTGCCGCGCAGCTTGTTGACCACCAGGGTGGCGAGCGCCTCGCCATCGACGTCGTCGGCCACGATGAGCAGCGGCTTGCCGGCCTTCGCGACCAACTCCAGCAACGGCACCAGCGCGGACATGCTGCTCAACTTCTGGTCGGCCACCAGCACCAGCGCGTCGGTGAGCACGACCTCGAGTCGCTGCGGGTCGGTCACGAAATACGGCGAGAGGTACCCTCGGTCGAAGCGCAGCCCGTCGACGACCTCGAGCGTGGTCTCGAGCCCCTTCGCTTCCTCGAGCGTGATGACGCCATCGCGCCCGACCTTTTCCATCGCGTCGGCGATGAGTTCACCGATGGCGGCGTCTCCATTCGCGCTGACCCGACCGACGTGCGCGATGTCGGTGCGACCCTCGACGGGGCGCGAGGCCTTCGCGAGTGCCGCCACGACCACCGCGACCGAGGCGTCGATGCCGCGCTTGAGCTCCATCGGGTTGATGCCAGCGGTGACCAGCTTCGTGCCCTCGGCGAAGAGGCGCTGGGCGAGCACGGTGGCGGTGGTGGTGCCGTCGCCGGCGTCTTCACCCGTCTGCGAAGCGACCTCCTTGACCAACTGGGCACCAAGGTTGGCCAGGTGGTCGTCGAGCTCGATTTCCTTCGCGACGGTGACCCCATCGCGGGTGACCAGCGGCGCGCCATACGAGCGGTCGAGCGCGACGGTGCGCCCTGCGGGCCCCAGCGTGACGCGCACGGCGTTGGCCAGGGTGTCGACCCCCACGCCCAGGCGCGCACGCGCGTCGTCGCTGAACGACACCTGCCGGCCGCTCAACTGAGCACCCGACGGCCCTGGACGATGCGCACCAGCACCGAGAGGAGCGCGAGCACCAGCAACACGTGAATGACGCCACCGAGGGTGTACGACGCCCCCATCGCGACGAGCCACAACACGAACAAGACCACGGCAAGACCGTAGAGCATGGGACCGGCACTCCTTCTTCCTGATGCAGACGTGAACTGACGGCCTGCCTCTGAGCAGGAAACCGGCCAGCGACCGCGCGTGAGCGAGTTCG
>CAIWFK010000494.1 GCA_903911905.1 uncultured Myxococcales bacterium | reverse complement strand
CCACCAGGCGACGCGGGTCCATCTCCGCGCGATTTGCTTGCTGACTGGCTTCAGACGCCGACATGCGACCCTCGAAACAGACCAAGCTCAGAAGCTGGTTGGTTCACCCAACCAGCCCCTGAGTAGGAAAAAATGGCACGCGAGGAGGGATTTGAACCCCCAACACGCGGTTTTGGAGACCGCTGCTCTACCATTGGAGCTACTCGCGTACGAAAACTCAGGCCCCTCGCACGACGAGGGGCGACGACTCAGCTGACCTTGCCTTCTTTGTGCGCGGTGTGCTTGCGGCACTTGGCGCAGAACTTCGAAAGCTCGAGCTTGTCCTGCTGCTTTCGGCGGTTCTTGGTCGTGGTGTAATTCCGGTCCTTACAGACCGAGCATTCCAGCGAAATCAGGCTGCGGTTGCCCTTGGGCATGACGTTACTCCTGCAGAAGAAAACGGCCCGGAACACCCGGGCCCACTGACGACAAAGGGGAAGGCCCTAAAACAGAGCCTTCCCCGAGAGTCAAGCAAGTGTGGGTTTCACCCCTTCACTGCTGCCTTTTCAGGCGATGATCTCGGCCACGACGCCCGAGCCCACCGTGCGACCACCCTCACGAATGGCGAAACGGAGCTCCTTTTCCATGGCGATGGGGGTGATGAGCTCGACCTCGATGGCCGTGTTGTCACCGGGCATGATCATCTCGACGCCGGCGGGCAGCTGCACGGTGCCGGTCACGTCGGTGGTGCGGAAGTAGAACTGCGGGCGGTATCCCTTGAAGAACGGGGTGTGGCGGCCGCCTTCTTCCTTCGAGAGCACGTAGATCTGGCCCTTGAACTTGGTGTGGGGGGTGACCGAACCGGGCTTCGCCATGACCTGGCCGCGCTCGATGTCTTCGCGCTTCAGACCACGAACGAGGGCGCCGATGTTGTCGCCGGCCATGCCGCTGTCGAGCAGCTTCTTGAACATTTCGACGCCGGTGACCGTGGTCTTCTGGGTCGCACGCAGACCGATGACCTCGACTTCGTCACCGACCTTGACGATGCCACGCTCGACGCGGCCGGTGGCGACGGTGCCACGACCTTCGATCGAGAACACGTCTTCGACGGGCATCAGGAACGGCTTGTCGATGGCGCGAACGGGGTTCGGAATGTACGAGTCGACCGCTTCCATCAGCTTGAGGATCGCGGGCTCGCCGATGTCCGAGGTGTCGCCTTCGAGCGCCTTGAGCGCCGAGCCGGGCACGATCGGGGTCTTGTCGCCGGGGAAGTCGTACTTCTTGAGGAGGTCGCGGACCTCTTCTTCGACCAGCTGGCGCAGCTCGGCGTCATCGAGCATGTCGACCTTGTTCAGGAAGACGACGATGTAGGGAACGCCGACCTGACGCGCGAGCAGGATGTGCTCACGGGTCTGGGGCATCGGGCCGTCCGGTGCAGAGACGACGAGGATCGCGCCGTCCATCTGCGCCGCGCCCGTGATCATGTTCTTGATGTAGTCCGCGTGTCCCGGACAGTCGACGTGCGCGTAGTGGCGCTTGTCAGATTCATATTCACAGTGAGCGGTCGCGATCGTGATCCCACGCTCTCTTTCTTCCGGAGCCTTATCGATCTCATCGATGCCCTTTTCCTTCGCCTGGCCTTTGAAAGCCAAGACGTGCAGGATAGCGGCCGTCAAAGTGGTCTTGCCATGGTCGACATGACCGATGGTGCCAACGTTGACGTGCGGTTT
>CAIWFK010000493.1 GCA_903911905.1 uncultured Myxococcales bacterium | reverse complement strand
CGGCCGGCACGTCGACCTCGTCGGCCAATTGGACGTCGAACTGGGGACGAACGTCGAGGACCCGTGCGGTGCCCGACAGCACGCGCGCGCGCAGCGACCCCGGCTCGAGACACAACGGCAACCCGCCCACCCGCACCTGGCGCTCGGCTGACGGTTCGATGATCGTCCGGCGCACACAGACGGCGCCCTCACGGTACAGCGTGACGGCGTCGAGCTTCGAAGTCAGCACGTGATCCTCCCGGGTGATGATGGGTTCAACGCGCGCAGCGCAAATTCGGTGACAGCGGCGGCGTCGAGCCTATCAGCCCGGAATCAGAAGCCCATGCGGGACTGTCGGGGCCTCAGCGCGTACCAACACCCGCCGCAGATCAGCAGAATCACGCTCACCAGCGCCATCATGGTGCGGGGTGACAGCCCGGTGTGATCGAGCAGGAACCCGCCGACCCAGCTCGAGACGCCCAACACCGAAATCTGCAGCATCATGTCGAGCGAGAAGGCGCGACCCCGCAGCCGATCTTCCACCGACATCGAGATGAGCGAGCTCGAGAACACCCACTGGGTCGACGTTCCCGTGTGCGCGGCAGCCAGCATCAGCGCGGCCAGCCACAGCCAGGGTGACTGCGAGAAGGCGAACCAGAAGACCGCGTTGACCAGGAACCCGACGGAAATGGCGCGCTCGAGGAACTCCGGCGAGTCACCGCCCACGCGACGGGCGACGATGGGCCCCAGGAAGGCGCCCAGGCCGCGCATGGCCAACAGCACGCCGATGCCGAACTCGGGTGAGCCGCCCACCGGGAAGATCTTCTCTCCCATCACCGCATAGAGCAGCAGGGCCGCGCCGCCCGACACGGCCCAGGCCGACTTCACCATCACCAGCCGCCGCAGCTCGGGGCTCTGCACCACCAGCGTGAGGCCCTCGCGGAAGTCATCGAGCCCCAGCAGGTGTCGCCAGGTGCCATTCGACGGCGCCTGCGGCACCCGGGCGATGACCGCTCGCGAAATGAAGAAGGCCGAAAGCAGGTAGCTGGCCGCGTCGATCACGAACGACGCTTCATTGCCGATCAGCGCCGCCACCAGCCCGCCCGCGATGGCCCCGAAGCCCAGCATGGCCGACCAGGTGGCTCCGGCCAGGGTGTTGGCGGTGACCAGTTCGCCCGGCTCGACCACGCTGGCGATGGCGGCCTGCTCGGCGGGGTCGAAGAAGGCGCTCGAGGCCATCTGCGCGAAGGTGAGCGCATACACCAGCCACACGTCGCGCTCGCTTCGCACCAGCAGGAAGCCCAGCGTCACCACCGCACGCAGCACGTCGCAGACGATCATCACGTGCCGACGCGAGAGGCGATCGGCGACGACCCCGGCCGTGGGCGAGAAGAGGGCCAGGGGGAAGAAGCGGGCGGCCAGCATCAGGCCCACCGATTCGCTCTTGCCGGTGTACTGCTGCAGCAGCGAGTACAGGGCAATCAGCGTGAACCAGTCGCCCGCCAGGCTGACCACCGAGCCCAGCCAGAGCTGGCGGTAGGCCGGGCGCAGCCGCAACAGCTCGAAATAGCCCACCGGCCGGGGGTTCACCGGCCGGGCCCTTAGTCGAGTCCCCAGCCGGCGTCGTCAGTCGAGTGTGCGCCGCTCGGTCAGCTTGCGGCCCGTCTTCTTCGCGGGCTTGCCAGGGCGGGGCTTCGGCAGGGCCTCACGGGTGACGCTCAGCTCGGGGTATTCGATGGGCGTGACGGTCTTCACGTCGTGCTGCGCATAGAAGGCCGCCAACTGCGGCCAGAGCGTCTTCGCCGCGTGCTTGCTGACCACCGCGCCCACGTGGCCGCCCGGCAGGTGCAGGTGCTGCTTCTGCTTCGAGCCGATGGCGTCGATGAGGGCCGCCGCGCTGGGCCCCGGCACGATGTTGTCGTGCTGAAAGGTGACCGCCAGGGTGGGCGCGGTGAAGCGCGAGAGCTGCGCCCGCTGGCCGCCCAGGGTGAACTCTCCCGAGATGAGCGAGTTCTTCTGGTACAGCGCGTCGATGTAGCGCCGGTAGAATTCGCCCGGCAGCGACACGTTGTCGTTGCCCCAGGTCTCGAGCGCCAGGAAGCCATCGAGGAACTCGTCGTTCCACGCGCGGTCGAGCACCGAGACGGCCTTGGACAGGGTGAGCGTGGGCCGCAGCATGTGGAAGGCCGACTGCAACAACTGCCAGGGCACGTTGCCCGCGCCGTCGACCAGCGCGTCGACGTCGAAGCCCTTCGAGCGGGTCCAGGTCGACAGCAGGCTGTCGTCGGCGAAGGTGACGGGCGCGGCGAGCGCGATGAACGAAGCGAAGTGTTCGGGGTGCACGGCGCCGTGAATCGCGGCCAGGGTGCCGCCCATGCAGTAGCCCAGCACGTGCGCCTTCTTGCCGGGAGCGGCGAGCGCCACCTTGCGCAGCGCGCGGCCGAGCGCGGTGTCGACCACGTCGTCGAAGGTGAGGAATCGATCTTCGTCGCCAGGCGTGCCCCAGTCGATGCAGAAGACCTCGAAGCCTTCGTTCACCAGGTACTCGGCGAAGCTCTTTCCCGGCATCAGGTCGAGCACGTAGTGCCGGTTGATGAGCGAGGGCACCATCAGAATGGGCGTGGTGTGCGCCAGGCCCTGGGCGCGCGGTCGGTAGCGCAACAGCTTCCACTTGTTCTCGGCGTACACCACGTCGCTGGGCGTGGTGCCCACCGCGGGCTTCGGGCGCGAGACCAGCCCCAGCAGGTTCGTCAGCCGCTTCATGAGTAGAGCGCCTCGAGCTGCTTGCCGAACGCGGCGTACACGTGCTTGCGGCGCACCTTGAGCGTGCTGGTGAGCAGCCCGTTCTCGACGGTCAGCGGCGAGTCGATGATCACGAACTTCTTGATCGTCTCGTAGCTGGCCAACTGCGCGTTGACCTCGTCGATGCGCTTCTGCACCAGGGCCTTGCGGGCCTCGGCCTTCGCCCCCTCGGCGACGCCCGACTGTTGCAGTTGCGAGGCGACTGCCGCCTCGTGCAGCCACACTGCGGCGGTCAAGAAGCGCTGGCCATCGCCGTACACCACCACGGTCGAGATGAACGGGTCGTCGCGGAAGCGAATTTCGATGTTCGCAGGAGGCACGTTCTTGCCGCCCGCGGTGACCAGAATGTCCTTCTTGCGATCGATGATCTGCAGGAAGCCGTCGTCGGTGAAGCGGCCCACGTCGCCGGTCTTGAGCCAGCCGTCCTCGGTGAAGACCTCGGCGGTGGCCGCGGCGTCCTTGTGGTAGCCGGCGAACACGTTCGGGCCCTTGGCCAGAATCTCGCCGTCCTCGGCCAGCGTGACCTGCACGCTGGGCAGCACCTTGCCGACCGTGTCGAAGCGGAACGCGTCGGGGCGGTTCAGGGTCAGGGTGGGCGAGGTCTCGGTCAGCCCGTAGCCTTCGACGATCAGCAGGCCGGCCGAATGGAAGAACTCCTTCACCTCGCGCTTCAGGCCCGCGCCGCCCGACAGGCAGAAGCGGAAGTTGCCACCGGTGGCCGCGCGCAGGGCCGCCCGACGCTTTTCGGAGTCGGTCTCGCTCATCGCGCCCATCGACAGCTTTTCCCACACCGCGGGCACGCTCATGAACACCTGGGGCTTGACCTGCGGCAGGTGCGCCATCACCTTGCCGGGGTCGCTCATGTAGGTCGTCCACCCCAGCGTGTTGCCCAGGCAGGCTTCACCGAAGCCGAAGATGTGGCTCATGGGAAGCCACAGCAGGTCGACGTCGTTGTCGGCGAGCAGCGGCGCGTTGCAGCGCAGCCAGTCCTGCCCGTTGACGCCCACGTTGCGGTGGGTCAGCGGCACGCCCTTGGGGTTGCCCGAGGTGCCGCTGGTGTAGAGCATCTCACCGACCTGATCGAGCGAGACCGAGGCCAGCAGCCGCTCGAATTCGCCCGGGGCTTCCTGGTCGCGCGAGGCGCCCAGCGCCTGCACCCGGGCCCACGAGACCAGCTTGCGCTCGACCTCGGCCACCGACGGCACCGCCAGGCCCTTGTTGCGCATGGCCTCGATGATGGGGCCCGGCTCGAGCCCGGCCGACAGGGTCACGATGCGGGTGACGTTGGCGTAATCGCCCCAGGCCTCGAAGACGCGCTGCAACAGCGCCGGGGTGTCGACGAAGAGCACCTTGGTGTCGCTGTGGGTCACCACGTAGGCCGCCTGCGGCGCGGTGTTCGCCGGGTAGATCGGCACCATCGCGCCACCCACGGCCTGAATCGCCAGGGCCGACGAGATCCATTCCACCGAGTTGGGCGAATAGATCGCCGCGCGATCGCCGGGCTGCAGGCCGCTCGACGAGAGGAAGAGCGCCGCGTTGCGAATCAACTTCGCGTACGCGCCCCAGGTCACCGCGCGCCAATCGCCGTCGGGCGTGGGCAGCATGAAGCGGGGGCGGGTCGCTCGCTCGGGCAGCAGGTCGAAGACGACGCGGGGAGCAGGCTTCAGTTCCAGGTAGGGCGTGATGTCCATGGTCTTGGCTCTCTTCACTGGTGCTTCGAGTCGGCGAGCTTCTCTTCGAGGTCGGCCAGGCGGCTGTTGAGCTGGTTGAGCGCGTGCAGCGTGCGTTCCTGATCGCGGCGGGTGGGCAGGCCCAGCGACGACCACAGGCCGGCGATGGCGTGGTCGGCCTTCACCTTGACCTTCATGGCCACGGTGAGCGCGGTGCCGGCGGGCGTGAGCAGCATCGGCTTCTTGAGCACCTGCTCG
>CAIWFK010000492.1 GCA_903911905.1 uncultured Myxococcales bacterium | reverse complement strand
CCAGGCTCGACGATTCCCGCATCGGCACCCACCCCTCGAGCTCGCTCTCGTGCGCCAGCAGCCACTTCTTGAGCTCGAGCCCGCCCGCGTACCCGGTCAACGCCCCCGACGCCCCCACCACCCGGTGACACGGAATGATGAGCGAAATGGGGTTGCGACCAATCGCCGCGCCCACCGCCCGTGACGCCGACGGCCGACCGATGGCCTCGGCAATCTCGGCGTACGACCGCGTGATGCCGCACGGAATGGTCTTCAACTGCGTCCACACCCGCTGCTGAAACGCCGTCCCCCGGGGCGCCAGGGCCACCGTGAACGCATTCAACTTCCCGCGGAAGTACGCATCGAGCTGGTCCCGCACGCCCGAAAACCACGCGTCGTCCCGCACCAGCCCCGCCGTCTCGGGCAGGTCTCGATGCGTCTGCGGGTAGAGCCCGGTCAGGGCCTCGCCGTCGCTGGTGAGCAACAGCTCGCCCACCACGCTGCGAACCAGGCTGAAGGTGACGTCGCGCATGATGCCGACCTTCTCAAGCACGCACCCGCCCGCGCGTCACGAGGGAATGTTCAGCGACACCCGTTCGGGAGGCAACCCCGCGATCGCGAAGGCTCTCGTCACGTCGTCGATCATCGCGCTCTGCCCACACAGGAAGGCGATGGCGTCGTCCAGCTTCAGCGCCGACAGGTGCTGCTGCACCCGCCCCGTCAGCCCCTTCCACGTCGCCGACGGCCTCGAGACCACGTGGGTGACCGACAGGTCGCTGCGCCTCCACCGGTCGAGCTCGTCGGCCCGCGGCAGCTCGGCCTCGGAATGCAGGCCCACCAGCACCGACACCGGCCCGTAGTTTCGACGGTTGGCGGCGATGACCTCGAGCACCGAGCGCGTCGGCGCGAACCCCGTGCCCGTGGCCACCATCACCAGTGGCCTCCCCCGCGCCAGGTTGATGGGAAACCCCGGCCCCTCGAGCCGCGTCAGCTGCACTTCGCTGCCACCCAGGCTCGCCCCCAGCTCGTCGACCGGCTCGGTCAGGCGAATGAAGTACTCGAACCGACCCTCTCCGGGCGCCGACCCGACCGCCACCAGGCGTGAAGCAGACCCTGAGTCGCCCCGCACGTGATGGTACTGTCCGGGGGTGTTGAAGCTCGAGACCACCTCATGAGGAACGTCGACCGAAAGCCGCAGCAACCGCTCGCTCAGCCGCGCTGCTTCGATGACCTGTCCGGTGAACCACTGTCCCATCGCGCGGCTCGTAACACCGCCGCGTGCCACGTTCAGGGAAAAGGAGCCTGCCGGTGAACGCGCTCAAGCTGCTGCGGTCGATCATTCTGCTCTCGATACTCGTCGCCGGCCTGGTGGCGCTGATCGTGCCGTCGATCTGGCTCTACACGGTCAACACCCTGGCCACCCCCATCAACAGCGCGATGGACATCGAGACCGCGCTGCGCCTGTCCATCGAGGCCGAGCGCCAGTCGGCGCAGATGGGCGTGCCCAGCAAGCACCGCAAGTCGGTCAAGTGGTCGCGCCCCGAGTCGTCGAGCTACCCCAAGCGCATGACCGCGCTCTTCATCACCGAGACCGGCTGCCCCACCTATTTCCAGACCCCGCGCGAAGACGGCTGGCCGTGGACCCGGCGCGTGCTCACCTCGCTGTGGGGAGGCCGTGAGCCCGACGGCGACGGCGCGTGCGAGCTCATCTACGCCCGCATGCTGGCCAGCCGCCTCGGCGCGAAGACCTCGCTCGACCTCGCCGTGTCGGCCGACCGCATTCACCGCTTCCTCGAGAAGGACCAGTTGGTCAGTTGGAACCTGGCCTCGATGGAGTTCGACCGCGGGCTCATCGGCGTCGAAGACGCGGCCATGGAAGTGCTGCAGAAGCCGCTCAACGAGCTGTCCGACGCCGAGCTCGCCGAGCTGCAGGTCGCCATTCCCCCCTGGGGGTATTGGGACGACATTCACCAGTGCAAGAACGCCAGCCTGGTGCGCGATTCCCGCGACCTGCTCATCAAGCACCTGGTCAGCCAGGGCCTCATCAGCGACGAAATGGCCCGCACCGCCATGGCCCAGCCGGTGCGGTGCATGCAGGTGAAGCGGTAGCAGGTCTCAGTCGTCCAACGCGGCCGGGCTCAGCGAGGTCGGCCGGTGGCTTCCACCCAGGTCGAGCACCACCTGCCCGTCGCGCAGGGCCAGCAGACTGCCCAGCTCGACGTGGGCCGGGCGGGTCAGCTTGGCGCGCGCGCGCCCCTGCTTGACGGCGGCGCTCAAGGCGCCGTCGGGTTCCATCGCCAGGGTCAGGGGGGCGAGCGGCTCGGCCGTGCGGTCCGACAGGCGCAGCCAGACCTGGTCGTCGTGCACGTCGATCGCCACCGCGCCGAAGGCACAGCCGGCCACCGTGACGAAGCACCAGTCGTTGCCGAAGGTGAGCCGGTAGCGCCCGTCGTCGGTCACCGTCAGCCCGCGGTTGAAGGCCTCGACGATCTTCGGGTGCTCGATGCGCTCGCCGTCGTGCCACCACTGCAGGTCGCGGTCGATCGACAGCCCGCTGTCTTCTCGGGTGTGCCAGCGCACCGGCGGCTGGGGCGTGTTCAGGGCCAATGGAAGACCTGCTCGGTGAAGCCGCGGAACCCGACCGCGCCCCAGACGCCCGCGGCGACCGAGAGCCCGGCCAGCACCAGGGGCAGCCCCTTCTTGAAGTCCCACCGGCCCAGCGCCAGCAGCACGATGACGTAGGGCGTGTAGTCGAGGCTGAAACGGAAGCCGAACTGCGAGCGCCCGGTGTTCTGGTACGCCAGCCCCGGCGCCATGCACACCACCAGCGTCACCAGCACCGGCAGGAGCAGCCGCGGCGCCTTCGGGTCGGCCAGCCACGTGCGCGCGCTGGCGGCGAAGAAGGCCAGCACCAGCCCCAGAATCAGCCAGAGGAACGGCTCGCGGTGTCCGACGGGAACCTCTCCGGGCGGAGGCGCCAGCGGCCCCATCAACGCCGACGCCACCAGCACCGCGCCCATGCCCGCCAGCGCCTGCCACGCCCGCTTCGGGTCGGTCGACGGCACGAAGGCCAGCGCCAGCACCGGCAGGGTGATGAACAGCGACATGCCCCACACGTCGTAGCCGACCCGCAGCGGGTTCTGCGCGAAGGTGGGCAGCATCAGGAAGGCCGCGTCGAAGTTGCGCGCCAGGTAATGCGGGTGGAACAGCCCCCAGGTGTCGATGTCGCGGTTGACGATGTTGTTGTAGAAGAACCGGTGGCCGAATTCGGTGGCCGAGCCGAACCGCGTCACGTTGAGCACGATGGCCGTCAGCCCCAGGGGCGCCGCCGCCACCGCGAAGCTGGCCAGCACTTTGAGCTTCGGGCGCGGGTTGGCCAGGAAGGCCTTCCATTCGGCCTGTCGCTGACCGTGGGTCGGCACCAGCGCCTCGAGCAGGAAGAACACGCCGGTGAAGAAGAGCGGCGTGCGGGTCATCACCGCCATCGACCAGAACAGGCCGGCCAGCACGGGCCGGCGCGCGCCGACCGCGTTGCGCAGGTAGAGGGTGGTCAGCGCCACGCCCATCACCTCGGCCGAGAACCAGACCTCGCCGCGAATCGCCGCGTAGAAGAACACGGTGCCGAAGGCGAAGAGCAGCGCCAGCACTGCATTGTCGAGGGGCTCGCGGGTGGTGCCTTCGTGCTCGGTGAGCAGACGCAACAGCGAATAGAGCAGGGTGATGGCCAGCGCCGCCACGATGACGCCGAAGCTGGTGTCGTTGAGCTGGTACCCGTTGACCGCCACGAAGGGCAGCATCACCACCGAGGGGAACCAGGGAAAGCTCGAGTACCAGCGATCGCTGCGCTGCAGTTGACCTTCGCAGCGGGTTGGCGCGCCGTTGAGCTGCCGCACGCAGGCCCAGTCTTCGATGTTGGGCAACACCTCGGCGTCGATGTCCTGCCGGCCGTCGAGCCAGGCCTTCGCCTGGTAAACGAAGTGCGGCGCACCGCTCTGGCGCAGGAAGCGCTGGGCGCTGAAGCCGGTGAGCACCAGGAAGGTGATGGCGAAGAGCACCAGTTCGACCCGGTACGCGCCGGCCCACACCCGAAGGGCGGTCAGGCCGGCGTTGCTGCTGCCTTTGGTGCTCTCTGGACCCGTCATGGCGCGCCACCTTCCACGGTTGGGGTCGTCAAATCCAGCGTGGAAGTGCGTCAGCTGACCGCGAGCCGCACCAGGTCGAGCGCGGTGTGGGCGGCGAAGCGACGCACCCGGTCGCGGTCACCATGGAAGAGTCGCCGTTCGACGGTGCTCCCGGTGGGCCCGTCGAGACCGATGAAGACCGTGCCCACCGGCGTCGCGTCGGTGCCGCCGCCGGGGCCGGCCACGCCGGTGACCGACACCGCCCACTCGGTGCCCGTGCGCTCGCGAAGGCCTCGGGCCATGGCTTCGGCACATTCGCCAGAGACGGCTCCGAATCTCGACAGGGTCGATTCAGGTACGCCGGCCCACAGGGTCTTGGCGGCCTCGGCGTAGGTGACGGCGCCGCCCCAGAGCACGTCGCTCGAGCCGGGCACGTCGGTGAGCAGGGCGGCGATGAGGCCGCCGGTACAGCTCTCGGCCAGGCTCAGGCGGGCGCCGCGCGCTCTCAACGCGGCGAGGGTGACGCCGGGCAGGGTCTGGTCGTCGACGCCGAACACGGCCGGGCCCAGTACGCGGCGGGCGTCGGCGGTGGCGGCGGCGAGCGCGGCTTCGGCCTCGGCGCGGGTCGGCGCTTCGGCGAGGAGCTTGAGGTGGTTCTCGGGCGGGTGGGTGCGGTAGCCAAAGGTGATGCGCGGGTGGGCGCTGGCCAGCGGGGTCATCAGCCCATCGAGGTGGGACTCGGTGATGCCGACGGTCTTGAGCACTCGCAGCGCGCGCACGGTGCTCGAGCCGACCATGGCGGCCAGGCGGGGCACGACGTGACGCTCGACCAGGTGGCGGTACTCGCGGGGGACGCCGGGGACGAAGAAGAGCGTGCAGGTGCCGCGGCGTTGAATGATGAGCGGGGCGCTGCCTTCGGCGTTGAGTTCGATCTCGGCGCCTTCGGGCACCAGGGCCTGGCGTTTGCTGTTCGCGTTGAGCGGCACGCCGCGGCGGGCGAACCGTTCCTTCACGTGGGCGAGGACCAGGGGGTGTTCGACGACGCGCACGCCGGCGGCTTCGGCGGCGCAGGCCGAGGTGAGATCGTCGGTGGTGGGGCCCAGGCCGCCGCTGACCAGCACGGCGTCGCAGCTGGCGGCGGCGGCGTTGAGGGCTTCGATGATGTCGTCGTGGTCGTCGCCGACGGTGACCGACCGGCGCACGGTGGCGCCGCAGGTCTCGAGGAGCAGCGCCTGGAAGAAGCGGCTATTGGTGTCGCTGGTCAGGCCGGTGAGCAGCTCGTCGCCCGTGCAGATGGTCTCGATTCGCACAGGGCTGGTCTACTCCGAGTCAGCGTCGTCCTCGAAGAGGACAGTCGAAAGGTGCCAGACACTTTTTTCCGTACGGAACGAGGTGCCAGGCACTTTTTATCGACCCCCGATTGCTGCACCTGAACGAGGTGCCGGGTACTTTTTTCAGGGTACTTTTTTCAGTACCTCAGCGTCACCGAGCTCCCATGTCGCTCGCCCGCCGCCAGGTGCACGTGCGCCCCCTCGAAGGTCGGCACCGACAGCACCGGCAGGGCATTGTTGGTCACCCCATACCCCTCGGTCGGAATGCCCACCGCGTCCCGGTCGAACAGCCCGTTCCCATTTTCGTCGTGGTACACGAGCACCGCGTAGTCGCCCGGCGGCAGGTGGTCGAACGTACACCCCACCGACCGCGGCACGCCCTTGCGACTCTTCCCGTCGGACGGAAGCACTGGCGGCTTCGCCTTCACCTCGCCGTTCTTCAGCGGCGACGCGCCTGGAAACCCCGCCGGCCCGTTGAACAACACGCAGACGATCTGCCCCTTGCCGTCACGCACGTTGGCCACGTTGACCACGATCGCGCTGTCACCGACCGCCAGGGTCACCGACCCCGAGACCGGTGGAGCCGCCAACACCCCTGCGAGGAACACACTCAGCATGCCCCACGCTAACACCGACCCCTCGCGCTCGCCGTCAGGGCTTGGCGCACAACGCGGCGGTCTTGTTGTCCCAATCGACCAGGTTGTTCACCACGATGGTGAAGAAGTTGTCGTCGGCCAGCGTGTAATTGAACCCGCCCACCTTCACGTCGCGCCACATGCCGTAACTGTGGAAGATGGTCCCGGGCGTCTGTTCCCAGAAGATCTCGATCTCGTAGTCCTGCTTCACGTAGCTCGAGCTGCTCGCGGTCAAGAAGTGCGCGGGTGCCGCCAGCCAGGTGCGCGCCAGAATGATGTCCGACGGGACCTGCCCGCTCGGCGGGTGCACGCGCCGCAGCGACCCCTTCATCGTCGAGGTGTAGCTGTCGGCCACCGGGAAGGTGATGTCGACCTCCGCGTCCCACGACAGGGTCGCCGCCGAGCCGCTCAGGTACGCCGCGCGATCGCCGTTGAGCGTGCGCGAGTACTTGTCCCAGGTGTTCGGGTACAGCGTGGCCTGGTCGGGGTCGCTCAGAATCGACTGGAGCTTGTCGAGCGTGCAGGGGAAGACGTCGACCGCCAGCAGCCCCTTCGCGGTGCTCGGGTCGTTGGTGGTGAGCATCACCGGCGCCAGCTCGTCGGCCGTCAGCGTCACGCGGCTGCGCGCCTTGAGCGGGTCTTTCGTCGTGCGGGTCGAGGCCTTGCCGGCGACGGCCAGGGTCGCGGTGGAGTCGGCGATGACGCTGTCCGTTTCGCTGTCGGCGTGAACCCAGAACCATTCGACATTGGCGTCGAGCGCGGCGGGAGCAGGCTGCGGCGGCGGCGCGCAGGCGACGAAGATCACGACGAGGGAGATGGCCAGCCGAAAGGTGCTCATGGTAGCAGCCGCGTTCTTCGCCGCTCGAGAGGCACGACGCAATGGCCTGGCTCACTTTTGACAACCCCGTGACGTGGTGGTGGGTGGTGCTGACTACCGCCGCCGTCGTCAATGCCGCAGTCTGGTTCGCGCTGTCCCGACGGGTGCTGGCCCGTGCACCACGCGACGAGCATCGACCGGCCCTGGTCGCGGTGGTGGTGCTCGCCGGCATCTACACCCTGGGGTGTGGGTCACGGTCGATCGTTCCCCGCGCCGACGTCGAGCGCTTCTGCCTGTGGGACACCTGGTTCTCGAACGTCTTCGTGGGCCGGTCGATCGCGACGATCGCCGAGCTGGCCTTCGCCATCGAGGGCGCCATCGTGCTGTACGTGATGTCGCGTGCGCTCGACTTCACGCTGGGCAAGGTCGTGGCCCGGGCCGTGGTGGTGCTCATCGCCACCGCGGAATGCTTTTCCTGGTACGCGGTCATCAGCACCAACTACGTCGGCAACGCCTGCGAAGAGTCGCTGTGGGCCACCAGCTACTTCCTGGTCGCGATCGCGCTCGCCGTGATGGCGTGGAAGACCACCGGCACCCTGCGCAAGGTCGCCGGCGCTTCCGCCGTGGGCGCCGCGATCTACGTGACGTTCATGGTCACCCACGACGTGCCGATGTACCTCGCACGCCACGCCGAAGACGTGCGTCACCCCCGCGCGTTCTTCTCGCTCGCCGACGGCGTGCACGACCTGCTCACCCGCTGGGTCGTCACCCACCGCATCGAAGACTGGAGCGCCGAGATTCCGTGGATGACGCTCTACTTCACCGTGGCGGTGTGGCTGAGCATCGCGCTGTGCCTGGCACCGATGACGCCGCAGGCCGTGAAGCGACTCCAGACCGGGTCGTGAGCGACTGACGTTCGATGGTACCTTCTTCCGCATGACGACGGCGATCGGGCGGCTGGAGCGGGGTGAGCTGGGCGTTCGGGTCACGCTGCGCGATTGCGAAATCCTCGAGGAACACCCGCAACGCTTCACGTTTCGCGATTCGGTCGACGAGACGCTCGTCGAGGTGACGCTCCTGCCCTGTCGGACCGTGCTCGAGCCGGCCGACCTCATCGCCCTCGACGTCGAGCGCGCCACGCGAGCCCTGTTCGAGCAAACCTGGCTGGAAACCCCCGTCAGCGACCTCGAGCGGAGTCTGGGGCGAACCACGCCCCTGCGGCAGGAGCACGGGTTCTCACCAGTCGTGTCGTGTGGCCGGGTTTCGTTGCCGACCGCGCGGCGCCCATGTCCCCGAAGGTTCGTCAGCGTTTCGACGACGTCGAGAATGACGCGGCGTTCCCAGCCCACTGCCTCATCCGCGTCCGCGCCCGGCTTCGAACGCTGCTGTCGACCGTCGAGGTGCTCGAGTCGTCGCTCGTACCCTCATCGCAGCGCGTGGGGCTCCCGCATTCCGGGCTCAGCCTCGTGCCACCGCCACGCTTCGGCCAACTCCCGCAGGGCGCCCTGTCGCTGCCGGCGCACCATTCACTCTTCACTCGCGTCGCGCATTCGGTGACCGAGCAGCCGTGGCTCTTCGAGGCCGCGCGATTTCAGTCCGGAGGTCTCGACCTCGAATGCCGCGCTCGCGCGTTCTACGCGGCCTGGGCGGGCCAGGGCGTGGTGCAGAAGTCGCTGACGCTGACGCCAGCTCCCGCGCTCGGGGCGAATCGGTCGCTGCGGGCGAGCTTCGATGGAGCGCACGCCGAAGGGGCGCCGCTCCTCTCGCGCGCGCGGTGGATCGACCGAGGCGATTCGGCCGTGATGCTGTCCCTGAGTGTCGCGTGGGCCGACCCAGACGAGTCGGTCGCGTTGGTCGACGCTGCGGCGGAAACCATCGAATGGCTCACGAGCGCGGCGCCTTCGCCTGCAGCGGCGAAGGCCCGGCCGTGGTGGCGGTTCTGGTAGCAGGGAGAGGGCGAACCTCACGTCTCCGACGGAAGGTCAGCGGCGCTTCTTCGGCGCCGGCTTCTTCTTGGGAGCAGCCTTCTTCGCAGCCACCTTCTTGGGAGCGGCCTTCTTGGGAGCGGCCTTCTTCGGAGCGGCCTTCTTGGGAGCGACCTTCTTGGGAGCGGCCTTCTTCGGAGCGGCCTTCTTGGGAGCGGCCTTCTTCGGAGCGGCCTTCTTTGGAGCGGCCTTCTTCGGAGCGGCCTTCTTTGGAGCGGCCGGCTTGGGAGCGACCTTCTTTGGCGCGACCTTCTTTGGCGCGACCTTCTTCGGAGCTGCCGCCTTCGGGGGAGCCGCCTTCGGGGGAGCTGCTTTCGGCGCAGCCGCCTTCTTCTTCCCAGCCGACTCCTCTGGCATCGGCGCGGTCGGCGCAGGAACGGGTGCCGACGCCGCCTCCTCTGCCGAGGCCGACGCGAAGTACTTCGTCATCGGCTCGAAATAGAACTGCGCCCAGCCCTTCCGAAACCCCTCTCCCATGCCGTCGGGCAGCTCTTCATGGACGACGGTGAGGTGGGTGCCGTCTTCGTGTGGCGAGAGCGTGACGGTGACGAGGGAGTCCGGCGCGCCCTCGGGAAAGTCAGCCGCGCGCCACCGTTGCACGATGCGCTGATCGGCCACGGTCTCGGTGGTGAGCCCGCTGCTGTACGCGTCCCAGGTGGTGAAGGTGCCGTCGGGGTTGACGGTGGCGGGCGAGCCCGTCATCGCGGTGTGCAGGGCGCCGTCGAGCCAGGCGCTGAAGATCTTCCGCGGCGTGGTGGGAATCGTCGCTTCGACTCGAATGCTCTCGCTCATGAAATCCCCCGTCAGGTGAGACGACGGCGGCGACGATCTCGACTTCCCCCGCGTGGAGCAAGCGCCTTTTCGCGGCCTTGCCCCACGTCGACACGAAACCGTTTCAATCCGCACGCCTGGCCACGTACGCTTCGCGGTGCGATGCCCTCCCGTTCCTCGTCGGTGCTGACCGCGCTGTTGCTCTGGGCGCCCGTGACCTCCTTCGCGCAGGCCGTCGAGTCCGCGCCCAGCCCGTACCACGACGTCGCCGCGGGCCCGGTGCTCAACGGTGGCCTGGGCTTGAGCAACGTGGGTGACGACCTGGTCGGCGATCTCGGCGCGCAGTGCGACGGGTTGATGAGCAAGGGCTCGTGGCTCATTTCGTGGAACGCGCTGGTCGCCTTCCGAGGAGGGGTGCTGGCCAACACCAACCCCTACACCTCGTTCCTGGGCGGCACCGGTCGCGGCTTCGGGGAAGTCGGCTATCGCTTCTCGAGCGCGCGCCTCTCGCCGTACGTGTCGGGGCGACTGGCCGCCAACCTGAGCGTCATGGGTCACCCGGGGCTGGCGATCTCCGAAATGAACACGCTCAACAACGCCGACGGCTTCGGTGGCGTCAACCTCGACGGGGCGCTGCGGGTCTCGGGCGGGCTCTCGTTCCTCACCGGCGACACCAGCGGCGTGGTCACCGCGTTCGTGCAGGAGGCGGCCATCGCGGCCGGGGTCTTCACGCCGGGCCGTACCTTCACCGAGGTCGGCGTGGGCGGCCGCTCCGATCTGTTCCGCAGCTTCTCGATCTGGCTCGACGTGCTGGTCGGCTTCCGCCCCGTGCAGGTCGACTCGGCGCTGCAGCGCACCGACGCGCAGACCCGGCTGCAGTTGGCCGGTGGCCTGCGCAAGCGCTTCGGCAACGGCGTCTGGTTCGGGTTCTCGGCCAGCGGCGCGCACGACACCGATCACGTCGTCTACTCGCAAACCAAAACCACCTACGACACCGCCAACCCGTGGAACACCACGGTCACGCTCTCGTTCGGCGTCGAACTCTGGAGGACTCCATGAAGCGCCTGCTGCTCGGCTCACTGCTGGTGCTGACCGCGTGCAACCCCCAGCGCGGCAGTTGGGGCCTCGACGCCATCACCACGCTCAAGACGCCCGTCGACGACCCGACGCTCGGGTGTGGCGTGCAGTTGCCAGCCGACCCGTCGGCCTCACAGCGTGACGCGTGCAGCTTCGGGCGGGGGGACAAGCCGTCGACCACGCTGGGCATCGACTCGGCGACCGCCGCGAAGATTCCCGTTCGCCACGTGATCGTGATGATGAAGGAGAACCGCAGCTTCGACCACGTCTTCGGCAAGCTCCACGACCTGCAGCCCGACGTCGAGGCGATTCCGGCCAGCTTCACCAACCCCGATCTCTCGGGCGCGCAGGTGGCGATGAGCCATGCAACCAGCACCTGCCTCTCGCTCGACCCGGAGCACCAGTTCAACGCCATGACCCGAGCGGTCGACAAGGGCGCGATGGACGGGTTCGTGAAGAACGCCGCGCTGAGTACCGGTTCGGACGGCCACTTCATCATGTCGTACTACGAGCCGGCCGACCTGCCGTTCTACCACTTCCTGGCCAGCACCTATGCGGTGAGCGACCGGCACTTCGCGCCCGCGCAGAGCGGCACCTTCTGCGACCGCAACTTCCTGTTGTACGGGAACTACGAGGGCGCGGTCGACACCGGCATCGTCTTCCCCAACCCGAGTACGCCGTCGCTGCTGCACCTGCTGCAGAATGCGGGCTTCACCTGGGGCGTCTATGGCGACGACCAGCCGTTCGAGGGCGCCATGGGGTGGACCCAGTCGTTCCCCGGCGTGCATTCGATGCAGGCGCTCTACGACGCGCTCGACCAGGGCACCTTGCCCAACGTGGTGTTCGTCGACGCCATGGAGAACACTGAAGACGATCACCCGCTGGCCGACCTGCAGAAGGGCGAGGTCTGGGCGAAGAAGATCTATGACCACGCGGTGAGCAGCCCCCAGTGGAAGAACCTGGCCATCGTGTACACGTACGACGAGGGCGGCGGTTTCCCCGACCACGTGGTGCCTCCCAGTGCGTGCCTGGCCGAGCCCGGGTCGCCCTTCAAGGACCGCGGCGTGCGGGTGCCGCTGGTGATGATCAGCCCCTGGGCGAAGCGACACTTCGTCTCGCACACCGTGCACGATCACACCGCCATCACCCGCTTCATCAGCACGCTGTTCGACCTGCCGGCACTCAGTGGGCGAGACGCGAACAGCGACAACCTGCTCGACCTCTTCGACTTCTCGTGTGGGCGCGACTTGACGGTGCCTGCGGCGCCGGTGCCGGGGTCGGGTGGCTGCGCATCGCCTCCGTGACTCAGGGCTTCTGCGCGGCCAGCAGCTCGTCGCTGCGGACCTCGACGTAGAGCTGCTCGACCCGCGCGCGTGCCCAGGGCGTGCGGCGCAGGAAGGTGAGGCTCGACTTCACGCTGGGGTTCACCGCGAAGCAGTTGATGCGAATCTGCGAGGCCAGCTCGTCCCAACCGAGCTTCTCGACCAGGTATTCGAGCACGCGCTGCAGGGTCACCCCGTGGAGCTCGCGAACCAGATGCCCACTCTCGTCTCTGACGTCGTCCGACACCCACGCGCACCTACCACATCGCACGTCGGGTGGTGCTCGACGGGGCGGCGGCGGGGTCTGACGGGCATGCTCGCTCGGTTCGTCGTGGGGTCGCTGGCGCTCGTGTTGGTCGGGTGTGGGCCGAGTGGGCGCGGGGTGGTGTCGAATGCCGCGTGTGCGTCGGGCGCGTCGTGGTCCGGGGGGAACGAGGGCTCGGCCGAGATGGAGCCCGGCCGCGCGTGCCTGGCGTGTCATGCGCAGGGAGAAGGGCCGGCGTTTGCGTTGGCGGGCACGGTGTATTCGCTGCCGCACGAGGCCGACGAGTGTCTGGGCGTGGCGACGTCGGTGACCGTGCAGATCACCGATGCGAACGGGGTGGTGACGACGCTCACGCCCAATGCAGCGGGGAATTTTTCGGTCGGCGGGCGGGGGGCGTCGGTGGCGTTCCCGTATACGGCGAAGCTGCTGGGGTCGAAGGGCGAGAAGGCGATGGCGACGCCCCAGTCGAGCGGTGACTGCAACGTGTGTCACACCCAGCAAGGCGCTTCAGGTGCCCCCGGGCGGATTTTCTACTGAAGTTTGGGAGGTAAAAAGTACCCGGCACCTTGTTTCTCTCGGCGAACGAGAGGTGGACGTGGAGCGGGCGGGCACCACTCGCCGTTCAGACGTAGCGGGTCCACCCGTCGGGGTGAGCGGTCTTGTACCGCCGGTACCAGACGCACGGCCCCGCCAGCACCGCCAGCGTGAACGCCGCGCCCAGCCACGTCTTCGCCAGTCCGTCCGTGGTGCGGTCGAACCCCGCAATGGCCTCGAGCCCCGCCATCAGGTGCACGTGCCACAGGTAATAGAAGAACGCCGTCGACCCCAACAACGCCAGCCCCGCGAGCGCCACCCGTGGCTTCCCCGGCTCGTCGCACCAGAGAAACCCCGCGAACGCCAACAGCCCCAGGCCCAATTCCAGGCTGCAGTAGCTCAGGCTCGGAGGGTACTTCGCCACGTGCAGCCACTGCAGCAGGTCGTTCGATTCACGATGCAGGTTCCAGTTGCCGTACCCGTCGAGCCCCCGCACCACCACGAACACCACCAGCAGCGCCAGCCCCACCAGCGCCATGGTCCGCGCCCGCTCCTGGTTGCTGCGTGGCTCGAGCAGCCAGCGCCCCAGGACCCACCCGAACATCATCACCGACAGCCACGGGAGCAGCGGGTACGGACAGACCGCCTTCCCCGCGATGGCGCCGCCGACGAACAGGTACCCCCACAGCGCATGAAAGGGCTCGGCCGTCGGGTGCCAGCGGTCGGACAATTCGCCCAACCCCTGAAGGCCCACCGCCAGCCCCAGCAACACCCGCGACGGCAGCTTGCGCAACGCCGCCATGCACACCATCGACAGCCCGATGGCGTAGAGCACCTGGAAGATGATGCGGTCGTACTTCGCGAACCCCAGCGACATCCACAGCGGGTCCAGCGCGGCGATGAACAGGCCCCGGGTCACGATGAAGCGCGTCTGCCCCGGCTGCCCCACCCGCTTTTCGGCCGACAGCGCGAGCGAGGCCCCCGCCAACAACACGAACACCGGAGCGCACAGGTGCGTCACCCACCGGGTCAAGAATTCGCCGGCCGGCAGCGGCGAGCCCACCACCCACTTGGCGCCGTTGTCGCCGTGGAGGTGCCCGAAGTCGAACACGTTCCCCGAGTGGTCGACCGTCATCAGCGCCACCACCAGGCCGCGCAACCAATCGATGGCCCGAATTCGCATGGTGAGCGCTTAGCCGCTCGGCGCAAAAAAGGGCACGTTCTGCCCAGCGCACCGAAGAACCTCTGCTAGGTTGCCTCGAAAGGGTTCGTGGTTTCTTTTGGAGGCTTCATGCGGAACATCTTGGTCCTCGTCGCCAGTGCGTACCTGGCGGCCTGTAACTGCGGCCCTGCCCGCCAGGCGTGCACGTCCAAAGCCGACTGCCCCTCGGGGCAGATCTGCTCGACCGGCTTCTGCGTCGCTGGGAGCTCGAGCGACGGTGGTACCGGAGGCAATGGGGGTACCGGCGGCTTCGGTGGCACCGGCGGCGGCTTCGGCGGAGCGGGTGGCGGTGGCGCGGGTGGCGGCGGTGTCGCCAACCTGACCCCGTGCGTGGGCCTGCAGTGCCAGCAGTCGGACTGCGCCAACTCGCATACCGGCTGCACGGTTCAGCCCTGCGGCGGCTCGACCACGGTCTCGGGCACGGTGTTCGAGCCGGCCGGACTGCTCCCGCTCTACAACGTCACCGTCTACGTGCCGAACTCGGCCGTGCAGCCCTTCGGCGTGCGCGGCGTCTGCGAGGCCTGCGGCGCCACCGTCACCGGCAGCCCGCTCACCATCGCGCTCACCGACGACAAGGGGCAGTTCACGCTCAACAACGTGCCCGTCGGCGCCAACATTCCGCTGGTGATCCAGATTGGCCGGTGGCGTCGGCAGGTGACCATTCCCAACGTCGCCGCGTGCGCCAACACCCCGGTGGCCACCGCCTCGACCCGCATGCCGCGCAACAAGAACGAAGGCGACATTCCGTTGATGGCCATCGCCTCGGGCGGCTCGGACCCGTTCGAGTGCCTGCTGCTCAAGATGGGCATCGACGCCTCGGAGTTCACCGTGCCCTCGGGCTCGGGCCGCGTGCACTTCTTCGTCGAAAATGGCCTCAGCTTCCCCAACGCTCCCGCGGGCGCGACCCTGACCTCGACCGCTGCCCCCCTCAACCCGTACGACGTGACGTTCCTGCCGTGCGAAGGCAACGAGAACCGCAAGAGCTCGACCCAACTGACCAACGTCGAGAACTACGTGAACACCGGCGGCCGCCTCTTCGTCACCCACTACGGCTACGTGTGGACCGCGCTCGCGCCCGCGCCGTTCAGCTCGACGGCGCAGTGGCACCCCGACCCGAACATCAACAACCCGCCGCCCGACCCGGTGAACGTCAGCATCAACACCACCTTCGCCAAGGGCGCGGCGTTCTCGACCTGGCTGCAGAACAACGGCGCGGCGTCGGGTGGCACCATCTCGCTCGCGCAGAGCCGAAACGACGTCGGCGTGGTCAACCCCGGCAGCACCGCGTGGATGAAGGGCGATGGCTCGGGCGGCTCGGCCTATAACTGGACGCCGCACATGACCTTCACCATGCCCTTCAACCCGCCCAACGAGCCCGACGGTGGCCCTGGCCCGACCTGCGGTCGCGTGGTGTTCAGCGACTTCCACGTCACCACCTCGGCGCTCAACCCGTTCAGCACGACCTTCCCCGCGGCCTGCAAGGGCGGTGCGTACACGCCGCAGGAAAAGGCGCTGGTCTTCATGGTGTTCGACCTCTCGTCGTGCGTGCAGGACGACTCCAAGCCGCCGATGGTGTGCGTGGGCGTCGGCAGTGCCTGCAACTCGGGAGCGGACTGCTGCTCGGGCCTGGTCTGCGAAGACGGCAACCTCAACACCTGCACGGCGGGCGGGCCTGGCTGCAACTGCCAGGTTCCGATTCAGTGACGCGTCGGCTCGCGTGAGCCGGCGTCGTTCGCCCGTGCTGCTCCTCGGCGCCGGTGCCGGGGAAGCCACCTGTGGCATTCTCTACCTCGCCGGCCACCTGCGCCGGAACGGGGTCGAGGCCTTCGTGCGGCTGTTCGACGACGACGTGACCGACGAGGACCTCGTCGGCACGCTCGAGCGGTTGGTCGCCCACGTGCGTCCGCGGCTGGTCGGGGTGAGCCTCAAGTGGTTTCACCACCTGGCGCGCGCCGAGGTGATGGTGCGCGCGCTCAAGGCGATCGACCCCACCATCGAGGTGG
>CAIWFK010000491.1 GCA_903911905.1 uncultured Myxococcales bacterium | reverse complement strand
GCTTCGAGCTGGGCCTCGAGGCGCGCTACTCCCAGGGCTTCGGCGCTGCCCCGGTTCCCCGCGAAATCGAAGGCCACGTCACCGCCCGCTACTTCCTCGGCCCCCTGGGCCTGGGGGCGGTCGGCGAGTTCCGCAACTTCGACGCCGCGTTCGGCGTGCGGCCCTTCGGCGTCGGCCCCGCCATCGGCATCGCGCTCATCGACAACCCGCACACCCGCGCGGTCTTCTCGGTGAACTGGCTGCCGGTGGGCGGCGTCATCGACCTGGTGCGCCTGAGCGGCGACTTCGAGGTCTCGTATGAGTGGTTCACCATGCGCATCACCGGCGGCACCTCGACCCAGGCCGGCACCCTGGGGTGGGAAGCGGCGGGCTTCCTCGGAGGCCGGTTCCACTGGTGACCGGTTTGCGTCGCTGGGCCGACGCAGGGTAGGGACCCTCTGGCCATGGCCGTGAAGCACCCGTTCCCGTTCCTGCCCACCACGAAGGCCGACCTCGCCGCCCGCGGGTGGGACCAGCTCGACGTGATCATCGTCAGCGGAGACGCCTATGTCGATCACACCGCCTTCGGGCCGGTGCTGATTGCCCGCTTCCTCGAGGGCCGGGGCTTCAAGGTGGGCATCATCGCCCAGCCCGACTGGCACTCGGCCGAGCCCTTCAAAGTGCTGGGCAAGCCCAGGCTCTTCTTCGGGGTGTCCGCCGGCAACCTCGACTCGATGCTCAACCGGCTGACCGCGCAGAAGAAGAACCGGTCGGAAGATCAGTACAGCCCCGGCGGCCGCACCGGCGCGCGCCCCGATCGCGCGACCATCGTCTACGCCCAGCGCTGCCGCGAGGCGTACCCCGAGGTGCCCATCGTGCTCGGTGGCATCGAGGCCTCGCTGCGCCGCATCGCCCACTACGACTACTGGAGCGACAAGGTCCGCCGCGCGATCCTCTTCGACGCCAAGGCCGACCTGCTGATCTTCGGCATGGGCGAGCGCCCGGTGTGGGAAGTCGCGCGTCGCCTCGCCGCCGGCGAGCCCATCTCGTCGATTCGCGACGTGCGCGGCACCGCGTACCTGGTCAACGACGAGGAAGCGAAGAAGCACGAGGCCGACCCCGCCCGACGCGCCGCCGATCGCAAGACCGTGGTGCTGCCCAGCTACGAGCAGGTGGTCGAGAGCAAAGACGCGTTCGCGCGGATGTCGCACGACTTCCAGTTGGAGACCAACCCCGGCAACGGCCGGCCGCTGCTCCAGCGCCACGGCAACCGCGCGGTGTTCTTCAACCCGCCCGCCTTGCCCCTCGAAGACGGCGTCGGCGACCCCGAGAAGGGCCAGGCCAACGTGGCGATGGACGAGCTGTACGATCTGCCCTTCAACCGCGCGCCGCACCCCATGTACGGCAGTGAGGGCATTCCCGCCTTCGAGACCGTCAAGCACTCGGTGGTGCTGATGCGCGGCTGCTTCGGCGGCTGTAGCTTCTGCTCGATCACCGAGCACGAGGGCCGCGTGATCCAGAACCGCTCGGCCGAGTCCGTGCTGCGCGAAGTGCGGGCGCTGCGCCGGCAGGGCGACTTCCGCGGCACGGTCACCGATCTCGGCGGCCCCACCGCCAACATGTATCGGCTCAAGTGCAAGTCCGAGGCGATCGAATCGAAGTGCCGCAAGCTCTCGTGCGTGCACCCCGGCGTCTGTGAAAACCTCGGCACCGATCACGGCCCGCTCATCGACCTGATGAAGAAGGTGCGGAAGGAAGACGGGGTCAAGCACGTCTTCATCGCCTCGGGCGTCCGCTACGATCTGGCCGAGCTGAGCCCCGAGTACGTCACCGAGCTCGCCGCCCATCACACCGGCGGGCAGCTCTCGGTTGCCCCCGAACACGTCAGCCCCCGCGTGCTCGAGAAGATGAAGAAGCCCGGCATCGAGAGCTACGAGCGCTTCCAGACCATGTTCGCCTGCGCCAGCCAGGACGCGGGCAAGGAACAGTACGACATTCCGTACTTCATTTCGGGGCACCCCGGCTCGAGCCTCGACGACATGATCGAGCTGGCCCTGTGGCTCAAGAAGTCGGGCCGCCGCCCCCGCCAGGTGCAGGACTTCATTCCCACCCCCATGTCGATGGCCACCGCCATGTACTTCACCGGGCTCGACCCCATGACCTTCGAGCCGGTCTTCACCGCGCGCGGGCTCAAGGAAAAGCGGCTGCAGAAGGCCCTGCTGCTCTACTGGAACCCCGACAACTGGCCCGACGCGCGCGAAGCGCTGCAACAGGCCGGTCGCAGCGACCTCATCGGCCGTGGCCCCGACTGCCTCGTGCCTCCGGAATCGGGCATGGAGCGCGATCGCCGCGCCCGGGCCCGGGGCTGATACACTCGTCTTCCAGTGCCTCCTCCCCCCCGCAAACCGGTCGGCGACGAAACCGAGCCCTTCACCCAGCGCCCTGATTCGTTCGTGGGCGGTACGGTGAGCCCCAGCGGCAGCCGCCCGGCGGTGGGCGAGGCCGCCATCGAAGCCAGCCAGGGCCCGTGGCGGGAGCGCGCCTTCACCCCTCGCGCCGTCATGCCCGCCGACGAGGTGCTCAAGGGCCTCGAGAGCGCGGTGCGCGTGACGCTCGCCACGGCCAACCACCCGCGCGTGGCCTTCGACGAGGTCCGCCGGGCGTGGCGGCCCTTCCTTCGCCAGGCGCTCGAGCAGTGCGGCGGTGACGGCCTCGACGTCTGGCTGGTGGGCCTGCTCCACAAGTCCGGCCGCAAGCCGCAGGACCTGCTCTTCGTCGACCTGGTCGGCGCCGTCGCTCGCCTGCGCGCCGCGCGCGATCTGGCCCAGTTCGAAGAAGTCGCGCTCCAGAGCCTCGAGCGGGTTCGCACGGCCTTCGATTCCCTGCCGGCCCGCAAGCTCTCGCTCAAGCAGCTCGAGAAGGAGCTCGATGGCAAGCTCGAGGTCGACGAGCTCTTCGCCATCGCCAGTAGCACCGATGACGAGCTCGCTCGCCGGCTCGAGGAAATCGACGGCACCATGGGCCAGCTGCGCGACCAGATTCGCACTCGCCCCGGCACCCAGCCCGACGGCATGTACGCCAACTTCGTGCGGCTCAAGGCCGAGGTCCGCGTGATCGACGCCGAATTGCAGGCCCGCAAGACGGGTGTCGGTCGACCTACGCTGCTTCCCTGACCCGGGGGGCTCCTTCCAATACCAGCCCGTTCGCTCTGGCCTGTCCGCTGCAGACGGAACGCTGGTGCGTTCCGTGTTGGTGGTTGAGGCAAACGAGCAGGTCATCGAAGGCTACCGTCGCCTTCTGCGCACCTTTGCCCACTCGTGGGACATCGCCTTCGCGGCCGACACCACCCAGGCCATGGAACGGGTGCACCAGGGCCAGGCCGCCGTCGTGGTGGCCGACGCCAAGACCGCCGGGCTCGACGGGTTCCTGCTCGAGCTGCGCGCGAAGCACCCGGCGGTGACGCGCGTGGTGCTGGCCGCTGCCGACACGAAGAACGAGGTCGCGGTACAGTTGTCGATCATCGCCCATCAGGTGGTGAAGAAGCCCTTCATTCCGCCGCAGCTCTTCGAGCTGGTCGAGCGCACCTGCAAGGTCAGCGAGGCGCTCTCGAACGAACGCCTGCGGGTGGTGTTGGGCCAGCTGGGCGCGCTGCCGGCGCTGCCGCAGACCTACCAGAAGCTGGTCGAGCTGACCGGCAACCCCGACGTGTCGCTCGACGCCGTCTCGTCGGTGGTCGAGCGCGATCCCGCCATCTCGGCCGCGGTGCTGCGCATCATCAACTCGGCCTACTTCGGGCTGCCGCGCCGGGTCTCGAGCGTGCGCGAGACCGTGCGCTTCCTGGGTATTCAGCCCCTCAAGAACATCGTGCTCGCCGTCGAGGTCTTCGAGGGCCTGGCCTCGGGCCGCGCCGCGCAGGCCATGCAGCAGGAAGCGCTGATTCGAGCCTGCGCGATGCGTGAGCTGCTGGGCCGCACCGCGCTCGCCGAGTCGGCCTTCGCGGCGGGCGTG
>CAIWFK010000490.1 GCA_903911905.1 uncultured Myxococcales bacterium | reverse complement strand
GCCGTGACGCCGAGGCCGAGGCGTTGTTCGCGCGCGCCCGCACCATCAGCCCCGACGACTTTCCCCCGCCGGTGACGTTGAGCGTCGAGGCCTTCGATCGCGCGGTGAAGGAGTCGATCGAGGCCCTGCCCGACCACGCCCGGCCGCACCTGGAAAACGTGATCATCACCGTCGAGCCCATTCCCGGCGACGACGAGATTCGCGAGGGGCTCTCTCCCACCATTCTGGGGGTCTTCAGCGGCACGCCCATCGACGAGCGCAACCCCACCGAGGCGCTGCATCACCAGACCGCGCGCATCACGCTCTACCAGCGCAACCTCGAGCGCTTTGCCCGCGACCGGGAAGAGCTGCTCGAAGAGATTCGCATCACCGTGCTCCACGAGGTGGGGCACCTGCTCGGGCTCGATGAAGACGAACTGTACGAGCGCGGGCTCGACTGAGCGCACCCGCGGCAGACGGCGGAGCATGGGAATCGAACCCACCAACCGACGCTCGCGCGCCAGCTCTCCGGTTTTGAAGACCGGGCCGGTCACCAGAGCCGGCCGCTCCGCCATGAAGATCGGGTCGTACCAGCGCTCGGGGACCAAATCTTCCTTGTCGGAATTCCCTTGTCGTTTCAGGAATTTAAGCTGTTTTTCATGGTAAAATCAGCGAAGAAACGCTAGAACCCGTCGCGTGAAAGAGCGGTTTCAGTCGATCGAGGAAAAGACCAAGTCGCTGCGGTCCGCGCTGTCGGTGCGTCGGCCGGAGGTTCAGGACTTTCTCGAGCGCTTCGAGATGGCCTGGGTGCACCACGACTGTGCGCTCGAGGGCGTCATCTACAGCCCGCAGGAACTGACCCTGGCGCTGCACCCGGGGGCGGTGGTGGCCGAGGCCTCGCTCTTCCCGATCGTCTGGGAAATTCGCAACCACAAGGCGGCGGTCGACTTCATTCGCGAAGACTCGAAGACGTCGAAGAAGCACTCGGCGATCACGATGACGTTGGTGAAGAAGATTCACGACTTGCTCTCGGGCAACACCGCCGAGGCGCAGGCCGCGCGCGCGCAGATGGAACGGCGTGAGCGCACCGACAAGGAAATCGCCAAGGAGCGCGAGAAGCAGGGCTTCCGCAAGGACATCCCGCTCCACAAGACCTACCTGCATGAGATCGCCCAGCCGGCGAAGGTGCAGGGCCAGCTCGAGAAGCTGCTCGACTGGACCTCGACGGCTGAGTTCCGCGAACTGCACCCGATTCTGCAGGCCGCGCGCGTGCAGCACCAGTTCATCCAGATCTTCCCCTTCACCGAGACCAGCGGGAAGTTGGGTCGAATGCTGGCCAACTACATCTTGATGCGGAACGGGTTCTTCCCGGCCGTCATCGTGTCGGTGGACCGCTCGAAGTACTTCGAGTCGTTCCGCGGCAGCTTCACGACCTTCTCGAACCTGATGATGGACTCGATGGAGAACTCGCTGGACAACGGCATCAAGTACTTCCGCGATCTCCAGCGCGTCTACCGGTGACATGAGCACGCAAGCGTTCACGCCGCTCACGCGGCTGTCGGCGCGGGCGAAGGTCGAGCGCCTGGGCAAGCTCTTCGGCTCGCGCAAGCGCGCGCTGGTGATGCCGCACGACAACCCCGACCCCGATTCCATGGCGTCGGCCTGGGGCCTGGCGACCCTGCTGTCGACCAAGATCGGCGTGCCAGCCGACATCGCCTATGGCGGCATCATCGGGCGGGCCGAGAACGCGGCGTTCGTGAAGGTGCTCAAGCTGCCGATCGTGCCGATTTCCCAGATTCGGTTCGAGGACTACGACCTGTTCGCGATCACCGACACCCAGCAGGGCGTGAAGAACCACGCGCTGCCCGAGGGGACGATCGCCGACATCGTCATCGATCATCACCCGCTGCGCGAAGACCCGCTGCACAACCCGTTCGCCGACCTGGGCGGGGCGTATGGCGCGACCTCGACGATGATGACCGAGTACCTGCGGGCGGCGCGCATTCACCCGGCGCCCGAGCTGGCGACCGCTTTGTATTACGGCATCAAGG
>CAIWFK010000489.1 GCA_903911905.1 uncultured Myxococcales bacterium | reverse complement strand
GGGTGCCCTCGACGGCGATGTCGGGCGCGCTCCCCACCGTGGTGCCGATGGGCCCGGTGCGCAGCGCGTGTGCTGGCAACAACTTCACCTGCGCCGTGCTCACCGACGGTGGCGCGCGCTGCTTCGGCGACAACACCTGGGGGCAACTGGGCACGGGCAACCTGTCACCCTCGTCGAGCCCGGTCGCCGTGTCGGGGCTGCCGGCGGCCGACCAGATTGCGTGCCACTTCCGCAGCGTTTGCGCGACTACCGCCTCGGGCGTCTACTGCTGGGGCGACAATTCGCTGAGCCAACTGGGCTCGGTCTCGCCGGCCTCGTCGAGCTTCCCCCTGCAGGTCGCGCTGCCCTGAGGTCACGGCGTCGCGGGCACCGTGGCGCGGTACCGGAAGGCGCCGCGCTCGACCGCCACCAGCACCACCGCCTTGATGGGGTTTCGCCGTGCATCGAAGGTCACCAGGCCCGTGGCGCCGTCGAGCCGGGCGTGGGCGATGAGCTCACGCAGCGTGGCGCCCCGCGCGTTCGGGTTGGTGCGAAGCGCGTCGAGCACCAGGCGGGCGGCGTCGTACCCCAGCGCCGCGTTGCCGTTGGGGGGCTTGCCGTAGCGGGCGGTGAAGCGGGCGATGAAGGCGCTCGAGGCCGGTGACGGGTCGTCGGCGGCGTAGCTGTCGGTGAAGACCGCGCCTTCCAGCGCGCCGTTCGACAGCTCGAGCAGCTTCTGCGAACTCCACCCGTCGGCGCCCAGCCAGGTCACCTTGAGCCCCAGCTCGCGGGCCTGCTCGGCGATGGCGGCCGCGTCTTCGTAGTACCCCGGCAGGTAGATGGCCTGGGCCCCCGAGCGCTTGAGCGCGGTGAGCTGGCCGCGGAAATCGCTGTCGCCGTGGGTGTACGCCTGGCGGTCGACCACCTGGCCACCCGCAGCCGTGAAGCGCTCGGCGAAGACCTCGCTCAGGCCCCGCGAATACGGGCTGCTGACCTCGGTGAGCAGCGCCACCCGCTCGAGGCCGGCGGTCGCTCTGGCGTAGCGCGCCATGGCCGCCCCCTGCGCGTCGTCGAGGAAGCAGGCGCGGAAGACGAAGTCGCCCACGGCCGTCACCTTCGGGTTGGTCGACGACGGCGAAATCATCGGCACCTGCGCGGCCTGGGCGATGGGCGCCATGGCCAGGGAATTCGACGACGCGGCTTCGCCCAGCACGGCCACCACGTGGTCCGACGAGACCAGGCGCTGCGCCGCCGAGGCTGCCTGCTCGGGGCGCGACTGGCTGTCGTAGACTCGCACCAGCACCGGGTGGCCCGCGATGCCGCCGTCGGCGTTCGCCTCGTCGATGGCCAGCGCGATGCCGTCACGGGTGAAGAGCCCGAACGAGGCCTCGGCGCCGGTCAGCGCGCCCACTTCTCCCAGAAGAATCGGCTCGAGCCCGGTCGGCTTCCTGGCAGGGCAGGCACAGAGGAGCAGCAACAGGACCCAGCGCATGCTCCAGTGTTGCGCCTGACCGGCACGCGGCGCCACTCGAAGTGGTGCGTTCGAGGCGAGTGCGGGTTAGGTCAGCCTGTCCATGACCGCCCAGCCCCATCGCCCCGCGGCCGTTCGCTTCATTCTCTTCACCGTGATGCTCGACATTCTGGGCATCGGGCTCATCGTGCCGGTGTTGCCGCGGCTCATTCAGTCGCTGCTGAAGCCGGGCGACTACGAGTGGCTGCTGCGCGGGGCGCCGTTCCTCACCTGGTTCGTGCCGGAGACGGGGAAGAGCGACCTGGGCGCCGCGGCCATCTTCTTCGGGTGCTTCGCTGCGGTGTACGCGCTGATGCAGGTCATCTTCGCGCCGGTGTTGGGGGCGCTGAGCGATCGCTTCGGGCGCCGGGTGGTGCTGCTGGGTTCGCTCTTCGGCGCCGCGCTCGACTACCTGCTGCTGGCCTTCGCGCCCACCCTGGGGTGGCTCTTCCTCGGCCGAATGCTGGCGGGGCTGACCGGCGCCAGCTTCTCGACCGCCACCAGCTACGTGGCCGACGTGACCTCGCCCGAGAAGCGGGCCCAGAGCTTCGGGTTGCTGGGCGCGATGTTCGGGGTGGGCTTCATTCTGGGACCCACGCTGGGTGGGGTGCTGGGCGAGTACGGCCTGCGCGCACCGTTCATCGCCGCCGCCGTCCTCAACGGCGTCAACCTGCTCTACGGCCTGTTCGTGCTGCCCGAGTCGCTGCCGAAGGAGAACCGTCGCCCCTTCGACCTGCGCCGCGCCAACCCGTTCGGAGCGCTCAAGCGGCTGGGCCGCACCCCGATGCTGCTGGGCCTGAGCGGCGCGCTGGTCTGCAGCTACCTGGCCTCACAGATTCTCTACAACGTGTGGGCGCAGTTCTGTCAGGCGCGCTTCGACTGGTCGGTTCGGCAGGTTGGGCTGTCGCTGGCGGCGGTGGGCGTGGCCAGCGGCCTCGTGCAGGGCGGGCTGGTGCGGGTCATCGTGCCAAAGCTGGGTGAGCGCAGGAGCGTACTGCTCGCGCTCGCCGCGGGCGCGGGAGGCTTCACGGCGTACGCGCTCGCCACCCAGGGGTGGATGATGTTCGTCATCATCTTCCCCTTCGCGTTGCAGGGGCTGGTGGGGCCAGGGGCGCAGGCGCTGCTGACGCGCGAGGTGGGGGCGAACGAGCAGGGTGAATTGCAGGGCTCCCTGGGCGCGCTGCAGAGCCTGTCGGCGGTGGTGGGGCCGATGATCAGCGCGACGCTCTTCGCCCGCTTCTCGCCGCCCGACGTCAGCCCGCGCATTCCAGGCATGCCGTTCTTTGCCGCAGCGGGGCTCGACGTGTTGGGCTTCGTGCTGGCGTTGGTGCTCTTCGCCCGGCTGCCGGCGCGACCGGCGGTGCCGGCTCCGCTTACCTGACCGGCTCGCCCCGCGACCGCGCGAACGCATCGACCCGCTGAGCAGCCAGCTTGCCCGAGACCAGCACCATCGGCACGCCCACGCCCGGCGTGGTCGACGAGCCCGAGAAGAAGAGCCCCGGCACCCGCGCGTCGACGTTCTTGGCGCGGAACGGGCCCGACTGCAGGAAGGTGTGCGAGAGCGCGAACGGGGTGCCCTGTTCCAGGCCCATCGCCTCCCAGTCGCGCGGGTCGTAGACGCGCTCGACCACCACCTCGGTGGGGTAGCCCAGCGAAGCCACGCGCTGCCGCATGGACTGCATGATGCCCTCGCGCTCCTTCACCCAGTCGATGCGGCCGGTGAGGTTGGGGGTCGGCTCGAGGGCGTAGAGCGTGGTGCAGCCCGGCGGCGCCAGGGTGGGGTCGTCGACCGAGTGCAGGGTCACCAGAATCGACGGGTCGGGCATGCGCACGCCGTCGTGCATCAGCGCGTGGAACGATCGGTCCCAGTCGTGCCCGAAGTGGATGTTGTGGTGCGCGGCGTCGGCCGGCGGCAGGCCCTTCACGCCCGCCACCCACAACAGGCAACTCGGAGAGTACTGGCCGTTGCGCACCCCGCGAGGGGCCTCGACGTCGAGCAGCGTCTTGTAGACGAAGGGCAGGTCGGGGTTGCAGACCACCGCGTCGGCGGCGAGCGAGCCGCCCTCGAACTCCACGCCCATCACCTGGCCGTGCTCGCCGCGCGTCACCTTCGTGACCTTCGTCGAGTAGCGGAGCGTCACGCCAGCCTTCGAGAGCGCCGCGGCCAGCGAGGTGGCCATGGCGTGCATGCCGCCCTCGGGCACGTACACGCCCTTCACCGAGTCCATGTAGGTGATGATTGCGTAGATCGACAGCGCCTCGGCCGGCGCCAGCCCCGCGTACATCGCCTGGAAGCTGAAGATGCGCTGCAGCCGTTCGTCCTTGAAGAAGGTGGCGACCTTCGGCCCGAGTCGCCCGAACCCGCCGAGCCGAACGAGCGACAGGGCCGCGCGCCAGGGCTTCACCAGGTCGAAGAGCGAGTCGAAGTTGGCGTCGATGAAGGTCGACATCTCGGCCTGGTAGAGCTTTTCCAACCAGTCGCAGAAGCGCCCGAAGGCCTCGGCTTCCTGGGCGTTGGCGAAGGAGCGTATCTCTTCGGTCATCGCCTCGCGGCCATGGCGCACCCGCAGGGTCGAACCGTCGCCGTAGACCGCGCGGTACATCGGGTCGACCGGCTTGATGGTCAGGAAGTCGGGGCGGTTCGCTCCCGCTGCGGCGAACACGTCGTCGAACAGGTCGGGCATGGTCAGCACCGCCGGCCCGTTGTCGAGCCGGAAGCCCTGTTCGGCGATGAGCCCGGCGCGACCTCCGGGAATCGGGTCGCGCTCGACCACGGTGACTTCGTGCCCAGAACGGCTGAGGTACGCGGCGGCCGACAGCCCGCCCAGACCGGCTCCGACGACGATGACCTTCATGGGCAAGCGTGTACTACTGATCGAAGCTCGAGGTGATCACGCCGATCCAGTTCGGGCCGCCGTAGTTCGACCGCATCAGGGTCAGGTCGGTCGCGTGCGCGGCGTTGTAGGGGTTGCCGAACATCACGTGCAGGAAGACCACGTTGTCGGCGTCGGCGATGACCGAATACGAGCCGCCCGAGAACTGGTTGAGGCTGCTCTTGTTGATGGCCACCACGGTGCCGTTGACCTTCACCGCATAGCCCTGCACGTCGAGAATGGCGTTGCCGGTCGCTCCCCACTCCGCCTTCAGGCCACCGTTGGTGCCGTCGCGTTCGATGCGCAGGTCGTCGACTCGCGCGACGATGCTCCCGTTCGTGGTGCTGGTCGAGACCACCCGACGGGTGACCACGCCCTCGTAGGTGATGCCACCGACCGGTGATTCGGCGGTACCGGTCTCGGAGCCCTGACGAATCGGGCCGACCACCTGCAGCTTGCCGCCAGGGGTGCTGGTGCCGATGCCGATCGAACCGCCCGAGTAGGTCATCGACGTTCCGCTCACCGACCACAGCGAATTGCTGCCAGCAGGTCCCGTCGCACCTGCTGCGCCAGCAGGCCCCGCCGCGCCCGTCGCTCCAATCGGGCCGGTCGCGCCCGGCTGTCCCTGGGCGCCCATCGGCCCGGGGGCCCCCTGCGGACCAGCGGCCCCCGTCGCCCCGACCGCGCCGTTGCACGCGTAGGTGACGGCGCTGCCGGTCGTGAACTGCGAGCCACCGGTGGGGCAATGCGAGTCACCCACCGGCAACGACTGACCGACGGTCGAGGTTCCGGTGGCTCCCTGTGGGCCGGTCGCACCGATGGCGCCCTGCGGTCCCTGCGGCCCTGCGGCGCCGTTGCAGACCACGGTGACACCGGCATCAGACAACTGCGTCACCCGAATGCCACCGGTCGGGCAGTCCACCGAGTTGGCCGCGATGGGCGAGACGACCACCGACGACCCGGCAGGCCCCGTCACCACGCCGCCGTCGATGACCAGCACCTGCCCTGCGGGCCCCTGGAGCCCCTGCGGCCCCGTCGCCCCCGGCAGGCCATCGGCACCTGCGGGGCCAACCGGCCCTGGCGAGCCGATGGGGCCAGCAGGCCCTTCTGCGCCCGGCGTGCCCTGCGGTCCCGCGGGCCCCTGCGGCCCCGTGGGCCCGGTCGGCCCCGTCGTTCCCGAGCAGCCGGCGACGACGAGCAGGACGAGGAGTGTGCGAACGGGGGCGTGAAGGGTCACAGGAAGGCCTTGAGCGATGGGATGAGTGAGGTGAACGCGGTGCAGAACGACGTCGTGCTTCGACCTCTGGACCAGGTGTTCGACCACTGGGCCGACGGGCCACGCCAATTCGGACACTCCGCGCACAATGTCTAACGAATTCCGTTCGCGACGGTCTAAGGCCCCTGGGCCCATGTCCGAACTCGAAGAGGTCGCCGCCGTCGGACCGGAAGCGCTCGCCGACACCGCGATTGCCCAGAGTCTGAAGATCGGGGTGATCGTCGAAGGTCGTTACGAGGTGGTCAGCAAGCTCGCGGTGGGTGGCATGGGCGAGGTCTACAAGGCTCGCCACCTCGAACTGGGCAAGCCGGTGGTGCTCAAGGTGATGCTTTCGTCGATGTCGCGGGACGAGGCGTTGGTCGCGCGCTTCAAGCGCGAGGCGATCGCCGCCAGCCGCATCGGTCAGCAGAACATCGTCGACGTGTCGGACTTCGGGCGCACCCCCGATGGTCGCTTCTTCTTCGTGATGGAGTACCTGGACGGGGTCACGCTCAAGACCATGCTCGCCGACGGCGCGGGGCTGCCCCTGGCCAGGGTGACGCGCCTGTCGCTGCAGATCGCCAATGCGCTCGCTGCCGCGCACGCCCAGGGCGTGGTGCACCGCGACCTCAAGCCCGACAACCTGATGGTGCTGCAGCGGCCCGGGCAAATCGACTTCGTCAAGGTGCTCGACTTCGGGGTGGCCAAGGTCACGCCCGCGCCCGGTGAGGCCGGTCACACCTCGTTCGGCATGATCATGGGCACCCCGCAGTACATGTCGCCCGAGCAGGCCCGCGCGGTGACGCTCGACGCCCGCAGCGACGTCTATTCGTTGGGGCTGGTCATCTACGAGATGCTGGTCGGGCGGCCGACCTTCGAGGCCGAGACGCCCTCGCTGCTGATGGTCAAGCACCTGACCGAACCACCGCCCCACTTCGAGCCGCGACTGGCGGCGAAGTTGCCGGCCGAAGTCGAACGGCTGGTGCATCGCATGCTGGCCAAGGACCCTGCCGATCGCCCGCAGTCGATGACCGAGGTGATCGCCCAGCTCGAGGCCATCGACGACCTCGCTCGCGGTCGCTTCGTCGCGGCCGGTGCCACGCTGGTGGGCGCGAAGAGCGTCGTCGTCGCGGCTCCGGCTCCGGCACCCGCGCGCCCGGCCCCGGCGGGTGACACGCTGGTGCTCGCGCGACCGCCCGCCGTCGAGGAAGACGAGCCCCTCGCGTTGCCACCCCGTTCGAGCACGCCGCTGATCATCGGCGCTGCGGTGGCGCTGGCGCTGGGCGCGGTGACGACCCTGCTGCTGTGGCCTCGTGAGTCCTCGCCAGCCCCCGTCGCGACTCGCCCCGACGTTCCGCCGCTCCCGACTTCGAACGACGTCGTCGTGCCGCCAGCCCCGTCGGTCGCCGCTCCGGTCGTCGCCCCGGTGGCGCCTCCCACCCAGCTCGAGACCCCGACGGCCGCGACCATCACGCTCGCCGTCACCGGCGCGCCCTCGGCTGAGGTCTTCGAGGGCGACGTGCGGTTGGGGGTGACCCCGCTGCCGCTGTCCCGCCCGGCCAACGCGAGCGTCGAGCTCACCTTCCAGGCCGCAGGCTTCAAACCGCTGGTCCGCCGGGTCGGGTTCCTGCGGTCGCAGACGCTGACCTTCGCCCTCGAAAAGGTGCCAGCGCCCGTTCCCGTTCCAGCCGCCAGACCGGCCGGCGCTCCCGCCACCAAGCCCTACCCCTTCAACGATTGAGGCCATGCTTCCTGCCCTGACCCTCTGGCTCACCCTCGTCGGCGCCCAACCCCAACCTGCTGCGTCGGCCACCACCCCCGAAGCCGCCGAGCTGAAGAAGCGCGCGCGCACCGAGTTCGACGCCGCGACCGCGCTCTTCGCGCAGCACCGCTACGCCGACGCGCTGGCGCACTTCGACCAGGCCTGGTCGCTGCGACCGCACCCGTCGCTCCAGTTCAACATCGGCAAGTGCCATGAGCTGCTGGGCCACACGCCCGAGGCGCTGCGGGCCTACCGCGAATACCTGCGCCTGGCGCCCAAGGCGAACGATCGGGAAGCGGTCTTCACCGCGATCTCGGCGCTCGAGCGCAAGCTTCGCGACCAGGGGCTGCAGCAGCTCGACGTGACCGTGGACCAGCCGGGTGCCACCGTGACGGTCGACGACGCGGACCTCGGGCGCGCTCCCGTCACCGTCGCGCTGCCGGTGGGGGTGCACCGGCTTCGCGTGGTGGCCGACGGCTTCGAGCCGTACGAGAAGGCGGTGTTGCTCGAGCTGGTGCAGTTCGTCGACCTGGCCGTGTCGCTCCAGCCCCGGGCGCCTGCGCCGCCGGTGGTCATCGCCGAGACCGACGCCCCGAAGGTCTCGCCGTTGCCCGTGGCCGAGCCCAGGATCGTGCCCGCCCCGAGCGCACCGGTCGTCGTTCCGGCCGCGCCTGGCCCCGCGCTGCAGCCGCGCGCGCGGGTGTGGACCTGGGTGCTCGGTGGGGTCGCCGTCGCGGGTGCCGCGGCCGGTGGTGGGCTGCTCGGCGCCTCGTGGAGCAGCGCCAAAGAGTTGAAGGCCAGCGGCGCCAACCGTTCCAGGGACACGGCGAACTCGCTCTACGTGTCGACCCAGACCACGGGCCTGTGGTCCACCGTGGCCTTCGCCACTGCCGGTGCGGCCGCGGTGGCCGCCGTCATCCTCTTCTTCCTCGAGCAGTGAGCGCCATGAGACTGATTTTCGTGCTGGGAGCGGTGGCCTGGGTCGGGTGTCGACCGTCGCTCGACGGCCTGCCGTGTGAGAGCAACGCGAACTGTCCCGACGCCCTGCCGCGCTGTGACGCGACGAGCCTGGTGTGCGTGGCTGACGATGGCGGCGCCGCTGCCGGCGGCGGTTCGACCGGAGGCGGAACGGGCGGCGGGACTGGTGGGGGAACCGGTGGCGGCGCCCAGACGGTCGACGCGGGGCTCTGCGACGGCGGCGCGGTGTGGCAGGTGCACACCGAGCGGCACTCGGTCTGGTTGGACGCGAACCTGAACCCGGTGACGACCGTGATGCCGGTCGACGACGCCACCGTCGTCGGCGTGTGGGCCGCAAGCGGCACGACCATGACCTTCCACCCGCGCGAAGGCTCGGGGGCCGACCAGTTCTATTGCGGGCTCGAAAGCTCGAGCCGACGGTTCGTCGAACGCGAGACGCTGGGCTGCATGCCGGTCGATGGCGGGTGTCAGCCCACCGTGGTGGCGCGCACGCTGGCCGAGCTGCAGGGCCAACGCATGACGGTCACCAGCACCGTGGTCGTCGACCCTTCGGCCGCGGCCCTGCAGGGCCCGTTGAACACCAGCCTCACCACCTCCGGGTTGGCGCCCTGGAACCCGGGTGACGACCTGCAGCTCACCGTGCCTTCGGCCAACGTCGCGGCCATCGACCTCACCCCGAGCTCGGCCAGCCCCGCCGCCGGAGTCACCATGACCAGCCAGTCGTTCGCCTTCAGCTCGGTGAGCGCCGTGGCCCCGCCCTCGGGGGCGCAGGCCTTCGTCTCGCAGGTCGAGTCCGCCGATGCTGGCGGCTACGTGGCGCGCGTGGTGGCTCGCGCGGGCAGGGCGGCGGCGGTGCAGACCCCCACCTCGCTGGGGTTCACCCTGGCGCTGGGGGCTTCGACCCGACCGCTGCACGCCACCTTCGCGACGCCGGCCTTCGAGCAGTTGTTGCCGGCCGCGTTCGATCTCAACGCCGGCACTGGCACCGGAGACGGCGGCTTCCAGGTCGCGCCCCAGCCGGCGTCCTTCTTCGTCCAGCCGCTGATCAGCGGCGACGGCGCCAGCCTCAACAGCGGCCTGCCGCGCCTGGTGGCCACCAGCTTCACGAACGAGCTCGGCGCGCCGGCGCCCGTCACCGCCGCCGGGGTCACGCTCGACGTGTCGTGGGCCAGCCCGTGGCCGACCTCGACCGCGCTGCTGACCGCCGGGCGCTTCAGCTACGTGACCGAGTTCGCGTTGCCCGACGCCGGCGCGGCCGCTGGTCGCGCTGGCGTGGCCCGCGTGCGGTTTTCCGCCGAGGTCCTCGACCTGTGGGACGGCGGCGCGGTCGGCGTCGCGCCGCAGGTGGGAGCGCCGAGCAACCTGCAGGTGCAGGGGCACCCGGTCTCGGCCTGTCTGCCCGGCAACGCCGTCTGCCAGGTGACGGGCGACCTCACGCTGGCCTGGGCACCGCCGGCCATGGTGGTCGACGGGTACCTGGTCGAGGTGCTCGCGCTGCCGCCGAACGGTACCGCTGCGCGCGTGCCGACGAGTGCGTTGACCTTCGACCTCGTCGGCCCGGGCCTCACCATTCCGCGAGCCCGGCTCAGCCCCGGGCTCTACGTCATCGTGGTCTCGGCGAGGCGCGAGCCCAACCGCGACGCGGGTTCGCCCTGGGTCGATTCGTTGCCGCGCGCGCGCATGCCGGTCCTCATTCCCACCATCTTCGACGTGCGCTGAAGCGGGGCGCGCCCCTTCTGCGAAGCCTCTCGCGCGATGGCCGACACGCTGCACCAGCTCGCCTCGGGCGCCGTGCTCCACCAGGGAACGGGGCAGGGGCTCCCCGTGGTCTTCCTGCACGGCGTGGGCGGCGCGGCGTGGTCGTGGTCGCCGCAGGTCGAGGCGTTGGGCCAGACCTTCGCCACCTTCACCTGGGAAGCGCGCGGGCACGGAGCGGCCCGGCGGGTCGACGACGCGGGCCTGGCTGATTCGTACGTCGACGCCCGCGAAGCGCTCGACCTGGTCTTCGAGCGAACCAAACGACCCGCGGTGCTGGTCGGCCATTCCATGGGCGGCCTGCTGGCCCTGGCGCTGGCCTGCGAGCGGCCCGACGCGGTGGCGGGCGTGTTCCTGGTCGACCCGGTGTACGCCGAGACGGGCTCGCTGCCGGTGGCGCTGCCGCGGCTGGTGGCGGCGTTCTTCCGACTGCTGGTGGGCGCCATCGCCAGCAGCTTCGCCACCGATGGCTGGCTGGGGCGCGCGGTGGCGTGGCCCATCTTCACCTGGGCCTTCCACGATGCGCAGGTTCGCGACCGCACCTGGGCGTTGCAGCGCACGCAGGTGCCGCTCGAGTACCGCCGCATGCTGCTGGAGTCGGTCGACGGGGTCGAAGGCTTTCCCTTCTCGCCCTTCGCCGATCGGGTGAAGGCGCCGGTGCACCTGGTCGAGGCGTTGATGCGGCCGGGCTCGCGCTCGAAGTTCACGGTGGTGAAGACCCGGTTGCAGGCGACCCTGGGGGCAAAGGCCACCTTCCAGAGCGTGGTGGGCGGGCACTACCTGCAGCTCGACCGCGCCGCCGAGGTCAACGCGCAGTTGCTGTCGTTCCTTCGGTCACTTCACTGAGAAGCGGGGGCGCCACACGCCGACCACCACGTTGAGCGCCGAGACGATCAGCAGCACCCAGAAGCCCGACCATTCGTTCGACAGGGCCTTGGGCACGTTCAACGGGTCGGTCGGGTCGAGCGGCGCACTGAGCTCGAGCGCGTTCCACTTCATGCGGAAGGTGTACTGCAGCACGATGACGCCCGAGCCGGCCTTGGCCCACGCCCAGAGCGCGTTCCAGTACGGCTTGTAGACGATCATCGACGCGAAGCCGCTGAAGATGGTGATGCCCACCGAGGGCACCAGCAGCACCGTGAACAGCGCGTTGAGCTGCTCGCGCACCAACTGGTAGCCCTCGGCGCCATAGGCCGGAGCCGAGTGCCGCAGCACCAGGCACGCCGCCACGCCGCCCATCAGCCCCAGTGAGCCCAGGGTGTGGAGGATCTTGATGAGGCGCCCCAGCCGCATCTGGCCAGCCTATTCACGGGTCCGTCGGCGCGCCACGCGATGTGCCATGGTGCGCCGATGCTTCGGACCGTGGCGACGATCGCGTTTGGGGTGGTGATGGTGCTCGGTGGCGTCGGCCACTTCGCGAACCCCGACTTCTACCTGGGCTTCTTCCCCGACGGCGTGCCGGCCAAGCCGCTCATTCTGCTCTCGGGCGTCTTCGAGCTGGCCATCGGCGCGGCGACCCTGGTGCCGAAGACCCGGCTGTACGGCGCGCGCGCCATCTTCGGCGCGATGCTGGTCTTCCTGCCGCTGCACGTGGTCGACGTGTTCCGCGAACACCCGGCGGTGGGCTCGCACGTGGCCGCGCTGGTTCGTCTGCCCATTCAGTTCGTGCTCATCGCCTGGTCGGGGTGGATCGCGCAGCTTCGGGCGCCGAAGCCCTGACGCTTTCGCTGGTCTGAAGCGCCGTCCCGAAGGTACGACGAGGCGATGCCGTCGATTCGGGTGCTCAGCGCGGGTTCGCTCACGGTGGTGCTGCTGCTGGGGCTGGCTGGCGCGTTCCTGCCGTTCTGGCTCGGCGGTCGGCAGATGCGCGCGTATTGCGACTCGGTACCGTTGGGGCTGACCGCCGCGCAGGTGCGCGAGCAGGCCGCGCGTCAGGGGTACGAGGTGTCGTACGAAGAGCTGTTCTCGGGACCGAAGCCTCGTGACGTCGACGGTGGGCTCGACGATGCTGGAGTGGACGCCGGAACCGACGTCGATGCCGGACCGAAGGTGGTGGTCGGTGCGGCGACCATCGACGACCCGCAGTACTTCCGGCCGCGGTGTCGGTTGACGTTCGACGACGCGGGCGTGCTGCAGGCGCGCACCTTCACCGACGACTGAGCCGAGTGCTCGAGCAGCGTGCCCCGCTGCCCGCGCACGTCCCCCTCGCCACTCGAGGCTTCAGCGCGCCCCGACGATCACCGTCTCGCCAAGGCCATCGCCATACCGCAGCTCGACCCGGTGCTCGCCACCCAGCTTCAAGCGCGGGTGCTCGACCACCGCGACGCCGGTGCTGTCGGCCGTGCGCCAGGTCGACCAGAACCCGCCGTCGACGCGGAAGGCCCACGACGTCGAGCTCGGCAGGCGCAGCTCGGCGCGCGCCCCCTTCGTCGAGACCACCATCGCGCGGTGGGTCGTCACGCGGTGGGTCGGGGTGCAGGTCACGGTGCTGG
>CAIWFK010000488.1 GCA_903911905.1 uncultured Myxococcales bacterium | reverse complement strand
CGTCGACATACTCGGCCTCGGCGCGAAAGGTGGTCACCTCGACGTGGTGACCGCGCACCACGACGGTGACGGTGCCGTGCTCGATGCCGGTGGGAATCACGCGCTTGAAGCGCTGCTGCACCTGAGCGGGCGTGGCAGCGGTGGCGACGTCGAAGTCCTTCGGGGGCTTGCCGAGCAGGAGGTCGCGCACGCTGCCGCCCACCAGCACGGTGCGGTGACCTGCAGCCGAGAGCACGTCGATGACCTCGAGCACTTCGGCCGGAATCGCGGACGGGTCGACGGTCATGGGGTCCCTCACGCGCTGAGCGCCTGCTTCGAATGACCCCAGCACGGATCGAACGTGCGACCTGCGGTTTAGGAAACCGCCGCTCTATCCAACTGAGCTATGGGGCCTGCTGCCTGCCCGTCGCCCAATATCAGCGACGCCATTCGCGCGGAACTCCCGCGAACGAGGCCCGCCGTTCCAGGTCGTCCAGGTCGGCTTTCGCCCGTTCGAGCGCGCTGCGGTTGGTGGCCAGCCGTTCCTTGATGCGGGTGTGCGCGGGGTTGCTGCCGCAGGGGACGACGATGCGACCGCCGCCGGCCTGACGGGAATAGCAGGTGTAGGTGCCGGTGATGGGCATGCCGTTGATCTCTTCGACCTGCTTGCGATCGCGTTCGATCTCTTCTTCGAGGGTGGTGACGCGGGTCGTGGCGTCACGGAAGAGCTTGCGCCAACGCGCTTCCTCTTCGGCCGTCGGCTTGGGCCCGGGAGTCGGTGCCGGCCGCCGTGGCTCGACCGGGGCAGGCCTGGGTGCCGTGCGCTCGGCCGGTACGTTCGACAGCTCGACGCCCTCGGTGGTGTGCACCTTGGCACCTTTGGGCGCGGTCGACGGGTCGTCGGTGAAGTGGGTCTCGCCTTCTTTGTCGACCCACGTGTAGACGGCCTGAGCAGAGGCCACGGTCGACCACAGCAGCGCCAGCGCAGCAAATCGCACGAAGCCGACTCTACACGAATCGACCTCACCCCGGCTCGCGGCTGGCCACCAGCCGCAGTTGCTCGGCGCTGCCCAGGTGCAGGCCGTCGGGGCTCCAGGCATCGAGGCGCTCGTGCAGCCAGCCGTCGTTGCTGGCGAGATCGGTGCGCGCCCGCAACAGGACCCACGGCGCGCTCGCCCGCGCCAGCCCCGTGCCGGGAACGAACGAGAAGCTCACCGTGGGAATGGCCACCGGCGCGGTCAGCCTCGCCGCGTAGGACGGGGCCAGCGAGTCCATCAGCACCAGCAGGCGAGCCACGTCGGGCGGGCGATCGTCGTCGACCAGCCGCAGCCAGGCGACCAGCTCGGGCTCCTCGCCTCCACCGAAGGGGCGAGCCGCGCCCACCGGTCGAATCTCGGTGCGGCTGGCGAAGGGCACGAACTCGGGAGGCACGGTGAAGATGGGGCACTCGACCGGCCCGGGCGCGCCCGGAGCCGAGGGTGCCTGGAGTGGCCAGCGACCGTCCTGACGCGACGCGTAGATGGCCGTCGCGTCGATGGCCGAGCGCGAGCCCAGCAGCGCTCTCGCCGTCCCCCACGCCACCGTGCGACCGACCTCGAGGGTCGACTCCATCCGGAACTCGCCACGCAGCGGCCGTTGAAACCGCGCCGAGACCTGGCGCAGCTCGCGGCCTTCCGCTCGACGCTGCAGGCTCAGCGTCAACAGCGCGAGCGCCAGCCCGCCCTGCACGCCACCGAAGCCCCACAGCGACGGCGCGAGGGTCACCGTGTCGAGCGCCGGCGCGCGGTCGAGAATCTCCTGAATCGACTCGGCCTCGAAGGCGCTCATGGCGCGAACTCCGAGCCGTCGCGCCGGGTGAAGACCCAGGCCCCGCGTTCGTTCTTGTGGCACGCCAGATCGACGTCGGAAAAGCTGGCCGTGTCGGCGGGGTGGCGGCTGCCGACCTCGAGGTAGCGCGCCGGTCGCTCGCTGTGGTTGACGAGCTGGTGGCCGTTGCCGGTGCCCGCGGGAAAGCCTGCGCAGGTTCCGGCGACCAGCACCTGCTCGCCTTCGTCGGTGCGCAGCACCACTTCGCCCTCGAGGACGAAGACGAACTCCTCTTCGTGGGAATGGGCGTGGCGCATCGACGACTCCTTGCCGGGGAAGAGCGTGGTCAGGTTCACCCCGAAGGCGGTCAGGCCGAGCGCCTCTCCCAGCGCGCGTTTTTCCCTCGGGAGCACGCGCGAGCGGTACGGCTCGGGGTAACCCGAGGTGGTTCGGGCCGGCAGGGTCGAGGGGTCGAGGGCGGGTCGTACGAGCGTCACGGGTTCTCCTTCGGGGGGCGGGGGTCGAAGAGGTAGGTGGTCTGTTGCGCCGAGGGCCGCTGGCCGAACACCTCGGCGAAGCGGCGCAGGTTCGGGTACGGCTCGAGCGGCACTGTTGGCCGGAACTCGAGGTGCGTGGTCAGGCAGAAGATCGTCACCTCGAGCAGGCTGAGCTGTCGCTCGGGCGGTAGCGCAGCGAGCACGGGCGCGAGGTGCTCGTCGAGCCAGGCGAGCGAACCCGCGAGGCCCATCGCCAGCTTGACGAAGAACCCGTTGTCGGCGGGCAGCCGGTTGAGCGCGATGCCGAGCACCAACTGCACCTGCGCCGACATGGCGTGCCAGGTGATCTCCTGCGCGTTCCGGGTGCGAACGTCACGGAGCGTCTCGGGCCAGACCAGGCGCGAATCCGTTGCTCGACCGGCGAGCTCGGCGAAGCGTCGGCAGATGTTCTCGGTGCCCCAGAGCGTCTCGTCACCCACCCGCAGCACCGGCAGCTTCATCGCGGGGTGACCGCCGAACTGGGCGCGATCGAGGCTCTTCAGATCGTGGAGCACGAGGAGCTCGAACGGCACCCCCAGCTCGTGTGCGAAGATCGCCGCGGTGCGGGTGAAGTGCGAGCTGCGACGGCCAAAGAGTTGAATCATGGTGCGCTCCGCTGAAGCCGGGTGGTGAAGAAGGCGAGGATCTCATCACGCGCGGCCCCGGTCGGTTCTCCCACCGCGTCGATCAGGTGTGCCGTCACCACGCTGTGCGCGCAGCCGACCACCTGCGCGAAGAACGGCGGAGGCGTCGGGTTCGCGGCGCCATCGGGCAGTACGCGGGGCTCGAAGCGCGGGCCCAACGCGGCGGCATAGGCGGCAAAGCGCTGCGCGGTGCAGTAGCGATCGCCCTCGAAGCGATAGGCCCGCACCGTCAGGTCTTCGCGCTCGAGGCGGGACTTCACGGTGGCGAGCTCGTCGGGAGCAATCTGCAACGCGTCAGGAGCCTCGAAGGGCAGCGACGGCTGACAGAGCACCGGCGCCAGCACCGAGGCCTCGAGCATCATGCTCAGCGCGAAGTTGCCGGTGAAGCACATGCCGATGGCGCCCACGCCGGGGCCGCCACACTCGCGGTGCGCCTGGCGGGCCAGCGCGCGCAGCCACTGCGTCACGGGGCTCGAGGCGTTGGCAGCGAAGGCCCGGAACTCGGCGCTCACGCAGGCGCGGCGCAGCACCGCCAGCCCCTCCTCCGCCCGAGGCCACGCCCCGTCAGTGCCGAACAGCGAGGGCATGAAGACCGTGAAGCCCTTCTCGCGCACCCACCGGGCGAACCGCGCCACGTGGGGGCTGATGCCCGGCATCTCGGCCAGCACCACCACCGCGGGCCCCTGCCCCGCCACCAGCACGTCCTTCGTCGCGCCCTCGAGCGTGACCGTGCGTCGGTCGAAGTCGTGGAGTGGGTCGTCGTGGTTCATGCCCTGCACGATGCCGCCGACGGGCATCGGCGACCAGTGGCAGGCCTGACAACTTTCGGTCTATTCTTGCCAGCACATGATCACCCACCTGGTCTTCGATGGCGTCGCGGAAGGGTCGCTGGGCGTCGGGCTCGACGTGGTGCACACCGCCGCGAGGCTGCTCGACCTCAAGTTGGCGAAAGCGCCTCAGGGGCGGGCCCTGCTCGAGCAGCGGGTGGTCTCGGTCGATGGCCGGCCGGTGCGCTCGGGGACCGGCCGTTCGATCGCGGTCGACGGCGCGCTGGGGCGGCTGGGGCCGAACGACGCGTTGGTGGTGCCGGGGTTGTCGGGAGCGGCCACTCCCGGGGCGGCCCAGCGGCTGCTTTCCAGGGCCGACGCCGTGGCGGCAGGCACCTTGCTGGCGCGCGCTGCTGCCCGGGGAGCGCTGATCGCCGCGTCGTGCTCTGCCACCTTCGTGCTGGCTCGAGCGGGGCTGCTGGCCGGTCGCAGCGCGACCACCACCTGGTGGCTGGTGCCGACCTTCGCGCAGCATTTCCCCCAGGTGACGGTGTGCTCTGATCGCATGGTGGTCGACAGCGACGGCGTCCTCACCGCGGGCTCCGCCTTCGCGCACGCCGACCTGATGTTGGCGGTGGTGGCGCGGCTGGTGAGCCCGTCACTCGCGCACCTGGTGGCGAAGTACCTGGTGCTCGACGAGCGGCCGTCGCAGGCCCGCTACATGGTGATGGAGCACCTGCGCAGCGCCGACCCGTCGTTGCGCGCGCTCGAGCGCTTCGTGGCGGCGAACCTCGATCGGCAGCTCAGCGTCGACGAGCTGGCGCACGCCGCCGCGACCTCGCCGCGCACGCTCGCGCGCCGGCTGAAGTCGGGGCTGGGCATGACCCCTTCGCAGTTCGTGCAGCGGCTGCGGGTGGCCCAGGCCTCGCACCTGCTCGAGACCACCCGGGTGCCGGTCGAGGAGGTCGCGGCCCAGGTCGGGTACGCGGACGCGGCAGCCTTCCGAAGGGTGTACCGGCGCTACGCCGGGCAGGCGCCGCGCGGGAGAGCCTAAGACGACTCAGCCCAGCCGGCGACGGAGCGCGCTCAGCAGATGTTCATCGGCTTGCGCCGTCCCCGAGTGATGAAGCTTGGGAGGCGGCGCGGTATCCTGACCCCGCGATGACGGCGCAGAGGTCGGTACACCCTTGGTGCGATGGAGCCCGATCAGTAGATGG
>CAIWFK010000487.1 GCA_903911905.1 uncultured Myxococcales bacterium | reverse complement strand
CGGCGTTGAGCTTGAACTGGGCCTGGCGGGTGCCCTTGATCGCCTTGGCGCCGGAATACACCAGCGTTCGCTTCGGGCTGTCCTTGGTGGTGACGGTCTTGGTGGGCTCGCCGAACTTGCCCACCACGTCGATCTCGCTCGAGGTGGTGGGAATGATGCCGTTCCACGGCTTGGCGACCGCCGACAGCGACACCAGGAAGAGCAGGGGGGCAGGGCTGACGAAACGCGACAGGCGCACGACCTGATGCTACGCACACTTTCGATGCGTTCGCTGCTCTCTCGAACGATTCTCCTGCTGCCCTTGACGGCCTCGCTGACCTTTGCCCACGACTTCCTGGGGGCCGAGAGCTGTCAGGCCTGCCACCCCGACGCCTGGGCCGCCTGGCAGGCCACCTCGCACGCGCGCTCGAAAGACGTGCTCTCGGCGCAGCAGCAGAAGGACGCTCGCTGCCTGTCGTGCCATTCGCCCAACGAAGGCGACCAGCGCGTGGCCCACGTCAGTTGTGAAACGTGCCACGGCGGCGGCCAGTACTATTCGGCGAAGTTCGTGATGAAGGACAGCGAGCTGGCGCGCCTGGCCGGCCTGGTCGACCCCGGCGAGAAGAGCTGCCGCGCCTGCCACGACGGGTCGAGCCCGTCGCTCAAGCCGTTCGACTTCAAGGAAAAGCTCAAGGCCATCGATCACTGGACCGTCGAGCGCAAGAAGCGCGAAGAGCGCGCTGCGGCCGCCGCCCGCAAGACCGACGGCACCCAGGTCGCCGCGCAATGATTCGAATCATCGACGCCGCCTTCGTCACCACCGCGACCCGCCCCGATCAGTACCCGCGTGAGCCCATTCCCGAAGTGGCCTTCGTGGGCCGCTCGAACGTCGGCAAGTCGTCGATGATCAACACGCTCGCCAACCGCAACAAGCTGGTGCGGGTGTCGAACACGCCGGGGCGTACCCGCACGCTCAACTTCTTCGACGTGACGCTCGAGAACAAGGCGAAGAAGCGGCCCATTCGGCTGTGCGACCTGCCCGGCTACGGCTTCGCCAAGGTCTCGAAGGCCGAGCGCGAGCAGTGGGAAACGATGATCGGCACCTACCTCGAAGAGCGCCACACCCTGAAGGTGGTGGTGGCGATCATCGACGCCGAGGTCGGCCCCACCGAAGACGACATGCACATGCTCGACGTGCTCAACGACATGCCGCCGCGCATTCTGGTCGCTGCCACCAAGATCGATCGGCTGGCGAAGACCAAGCGCCAGAACCGGCTCAATTCGTTGACCCAGCAGTTGGAGCTGCCGCCCGGAGCGGTGCTCGGCTTCTCGTCGACCGACAAGCTGGGCGTCGAACAGGTGTGGGGCACGCTGCTCGACATCATCGGCTGACCCGAACCGCGCTGGTTTTTCGAAAGTGACTCCATGACCTCGACCCACGAAGCACGCAAGGCCGAGCTGGTGCGCCGCCTGGCCGAACTCTCGCCCCGCAAGCGCGCCGACGCGCTGCTCGAAGAGGTCGATGGCCGGGTGCTGGTGGCCTCGATTCCTGCCGAAGACGTGTACGGCACCATCATCGACGTGGGGCTCGCCGACTCGACCGAGATCGTGCAGTACTCGACGCCCGAGCAGTTCCGCACCTACGTCGATCTCGCGGCCTGGCAGAAGGACCGCATGGACCCGCTCGAGGTGCTGCACTGGCTGCGCGCGGCCCGCGGCGACGACGACGAGGCCTTCACCCGCAAGATCGCCAGCCTCGACATCGAAGTGCTCGAGCTGATCTACGCCAAGCTCGCGCTCATTCACGACTGGCAGGAAAACCCCGACGTCGACACCGAAGGCGTCACCATGGAAACCCCCGAGGGGAAGTTCCTGGTCGAGTTCCGGGTCGATGGCGTCGACGAAGCGGCCATGCGGCGGCTGACCTTCGACCTGATGGCGACCAACCCCTTCGAGCTGACGCGCTTCCTCGAGGCGGTGCGGTGGGAATCGCCGCTCGAGCTCGAAGAGGCCGCTTTCCAGTTCCGCCAGAGCCGCCTGCAGGACCTGGGGTTCCCTCCGCTCGAAGAGGCGATCAAGGTCTTCGCCTGGGTCGACCCGGACAAGGTCGGCGCGCGTACGCCCGGCATGGGGCTGACCAGCCAGGCCCACGTCGATTACGTCACCGCCGCCTTCCGCGGGCTGGACGAGGTCGAGCGCGCCAACCTCGAGTCCGAGGTGCGCTACCTGGTCAATTGCGTGCTGGTGGCCGAAGGCGCCGAGCCCGGAGACCCGCCGGCGATTCGCCGCTACTCCGAATACGCCCGTGACTACCTCGACCTGGGGCTCGAGCACCTGACCGGCGCCAACCCCGAGCTCTCGCCGTCGGTGGTGCGGGAGCGCTCGCTCAAGGACCTCTTCCAACTGGGCTTCTCGCTCACCCTGCGGCTCAAGCGGCAGGTCGAGAAGCTGGCAAAGGAAGAGGGCGCGAAGTTCGGCGAGACCTGGCTCGCGCTCGACGAAGAGCGCGCGGTCCTCGATGCGCTGCTGCGCAAGCGCCCGCTCAAGGCCCTCAAGGTACCGGGCGCCGAGCCGGTGCCGTTCCGCAGCCGGCGCGAGCTGGCCGAAGCCGAGGCGCTGCTGGCGCGCGTGCGTACCCAGCGGGCGATCTTCACCGCGCTGCTGGGGCCGCAGCCCTCCGACGTCGTGGCGCGCTTCGGGGTGTCGCTGGCCGAGCTGACCCCACAGCGGCTGTTCGCGGCCACGGTGGTGCTCGCCGAGTTGGACGAAGTGGTCGACGTCGCTCCGGTGCCCGCGGTGCGCCTGACCGAGTTCCTCAATCGCGTGCTGGAAGAGAAGGGGCCCTCGGCGATGGTGCGACCATCGGCAGGGGCTCGCGCGGTCGCCGCGCTGGCGTCGAAGATCGCCGACTCGAAGGCCGAGCTCGAGGTGATGGTGGCGCGGGTGTTGGCCAGCATCGCGCTCGACGTGGGCGCGGCGTGGGTGAAGGACGGCCGCGTCGACGCGAAGAAGGTTATCGTCCTTCCGATGCAGGGTGAGCTGCCGGTCTGACACGGCTGCGGCCTGGGTCAACGCCTGGAGTGAGCTTCTTTGCGAAGGCGCGCGGAAAACCCGCAGCAACGCCAGTCGCTCAATTCGCGTAGTCGACCGTCTCCTCCAACACGCTCGACTGCGGGCTCCACCGGACGCTCCAGGTGGTCATGAACCCATCGCCACTGACGCTGCCCGAAGCGCAACGCGCGCCCCCGTCGCATGGCGTCAACTGCGGGTGCTTCGCCAGGAACTCCTGAACGGCCCATGGTGCCAGCAGCACCCGAACCTGCGAATGCCACGTGGGGTAGAACCCGCTCGACTCGGTCGACAGCGTGAGGCTGGCCGCCGGCCACACCACGTGGGTCACCGCCTGCACGTCGGAGCTGGTCATCACGCGCGAGAACTCGAGGCCGCCCAGGCCGCAGGTCAGCGCGATCAGAAAGAGCACCAGCACCAGCGTCTTCACGTCACGCGTTCCGGCCCACGGCCTGCTGCAGCGAACTCAGGCCCGCCTCGGTCAGGCGCTGCTCGAGATCGTCGAGCACCTCGTGCACCAGACCCGGGCCGCCATAGATGAACCCCGTGTAGAGCTGCACCAGCGAGGCGCCGGCCTGAATCTTCGCCCACGCCTCCGCACCGTCGAAGATGCCACCCACGCCGATGATCGGCAGCGCCCCACCCGTGCGCGCGTAGACCCGGCGAATGACCTCGGTGCTGCGCTGCGCGACTGGCCGGCCACTCAACCCACCGGTCTCGGCGGCCAGCGGGTGCTCGAAGGGGCGGGTGATGGTGGTGTTGGTGCAGACCAGCCCGTCGACCTGACAGGCGCGCACCACGTCGACCGCGGCGTCGACCGCCTCGTCACCCAGATCGGGCGCGATCTTGAGGAAGAGCGGGCGGCCCTTCACCTCGAGCCGCACCGCGCGCAACAACGCCTCGAGCGCCTGCGGTTCCTGCAGCGCCCGCAAGCCTGGCGTGTTGGGCGACGACAGGTTCACCACCACGTAGTCGGCCAGCGGCGAGAGCAGCCGCGCCCCCGCCACGTAGTCGTCGACCGCGGCCTCGTTGGGCGTGTCCTTGTTCTTGCCCAGGTTCACGCCGATGGGCGCCGGCCTCCAGGGCAGTTCGCGCAGCCGCCCCGCCATGGCCTGGGCCCCGAGGTTGTTGAAGCCCATGCGGTTGATGAGCGCCTGGTGCTCGGGCAGCCGGAAGATGCGCGGCTTGTCGTTGCCCGGCTGCGGCCGCGGCGTCACCGTACCGACCTCGACCGACCCGAAGCCCAACGCCAGCAGGCCCACGATGGCCTCGGCGTTCTTGTCGAGCCCCGCGGCCAGCCCCACCGGGTTGGGAAAGTCGAGCCCCGCCACGTGGGTGCGCAGGGTGGGGCGATCGGCGTTGGTGCGCCGACGCGCGGCCGCCGCCAGGCCCGGCGAAAGGTCGGCGAGCGCGAGCGCACCCAGCCCCAGCTCGTGCGCCACCTCGGCGTCCAGCCGGAACAACAGCGGTCGGGCGATCGACTGGTAGAGGCTCACGACTTCGGAATGAAGGAGTACTCGCGCGCCCACGCCAGGGTCTGTTCGATCTGCTCGGGCGTCAGAATGCGATTCTGCTCGACGATCTCGATCTCGCGGCGCATGTCGGTGTTCAGCAGGTACGGGCCGTCGGTGTTGATGGTCACCTTCACCCCGCGGTCCCAGAACGTGCGCACGATGTGCTCGAACTCCTTGATGCCCTCGACCGCCTTGGTCTGCAGGTTCGAGGTCGGGCACAGCTCGAGCACCACGTCGCGCTCCTTGAGCAGCTTCATCGCCGACTCGTCGTAGGCCGCGCGAATGCCGTGGCCGATGCGGTTGGGCTTGAGCTTCTCGACCACCGCGATCACGCCCTCGGCGCCCGTGCCGCGCGTCTCGCCGGTGTGCACCGTGGTCTTGAGGCCACCCTTGCGCGCGCGCTCGAAGAGATCTTCGTACTGCGCCACCACCTCGGGCTTGAGCTCGATGGCGTTCGATTCGGTGCCCGCCAGGTCGATGCCCAGCACGCCGCGCGAGCGGTACTTGATGGCCTTGTCGACGATCACCGAGTTGAGCTTGTGATCGAATTCGCGCGCCAGGCAGAAGATGAGGCAGGTCTTCACGCCGTACTCGAGCGTCGCGCGGTCCATGCCGCGAATCGCCGCGTGAATGATGTGGTCCATGTCGAGCTCGTTGCCCAGGTTGCGCTTCATGGGGTTGAAGCGCAGGTCCATCTGGGTCACCCGCGAGCTGCGGTATTCCTTGCCGATCACCTCGTAGATCGACCGCTCGATGGCCATGGGCGAGCTCTGAATGCGCTCGGTCCACTGGTGCATGATCTTCAGGTAGTCGTCGAGCCCGCCCACCTTGTCCGGAGACGAGGTGATGAGGTCGACGAACTCGAAGTAGTTCTTCACCGGCAGCTTGAAGCCCTGCTGGTGGGCGATGGACCAGAGAATGTGGGGAGCGACGGCGCCGCCGACGTGAATGTGCAGGTCAATCAGCTCTCGGTGCATGGTTTTACTTGCCACAGCCCCGCGCCGAGCGGAAGTGCTTGCTGGAGTGGTAGGCTGCCCCGCCATATGGCCGCCAGGAAGAAGCCGAAGAAGCCCGCGCGCAAGCCCGCGAAGTCGTCGTCCCCCCGAAAGACCGGTGGCGCGGCGAAGAAGCCCGCCAAGGCCGCCCGCGCGAAGCCCGCTCGCGCCCCGGCCCGCCGGGCCACCCGAAAGCCTGCCGCGCCCGCTCCCGTTCAGGCCCTCGAGCCCGAAGACGAGGTGGTCGAAATCTTCCGCACCTTCGATCGCGACGGCTCGGGCAGCATCGACAGCCAGGAGTTCGCCCGCATGCTCGAAGCCCTCGGGCAGGACCTGACCGACGACGAGCTGCTCATCGCCCTCGACGTGGTCGACACCGACGCCTCGGGCCGCATCAGCTGGTCCGAATTCAAGGCGTGGTGGGTCAGCCGCTGACCCGTCAGAAGCCGCGCAGCTTCTTGAGCGCGTCGTAGGCGTCCTTCACCTGGCGGAAGCGCTCGCCGGCCGCCTCGGCCTCCTTCGGCCCCAGCGAGGCCACCCGATCGGGGTGGTTCTCGGCCGCCAGCTTGCGGAACGCCGACTTCACCTCGTCGTCGCTGGCGCTGGGCTCGAGCCCCAGCAACCGGTAATGCGCGTCGCCGCTGCCGAAGAACTGCCGGGTGATGTCCTGCAGTTGCTCGTCGGACAGGTTGAACTGCCCCACCACGCGCTTGAGCGTGTCGATCTCGCTGCGGGTCAGCTCACCGTCGACCGTGCCCAGATCGTACAGCGTGCGCACCAGCTCCATGCGCTGCGCTGGCTTGACCTCGCCGCGCGCCTTGCGCGTCAAGTCCTCGACGTCCTGCACGGGCCCCGAGAGCGCGGCCTTGAGTCCCACCCGCACGCGGTCGAGCCCGGTCTCGTCGAAGTGCAGGGTCAGCTCGAAGTATTCGCGAATGACCCGAATCTCGTTCTGCACCACCGGCCCGTCGCACCGGGCGACCTCGATGAAGAGCGGGCAGAGCGCGTCGGCCAACTGCAATTGATCGACCGTGAGCCGCCTGACGTTGGGCCGCGCCGTCCGGTTGAGTCTTCGGACCGGAGGCCCCAGCAACTGGTCGGCCCGCCGACCCGCCGAGTCACGGTCGAGTGCGAAGTGCCCCAGCACCACACCCGCAAGACCCATCGCGCCCGCCAGCACCGGGTTCCACTCGATCAACAGGCCGACGCCCACGCCGACCAGCGCTCCGAAGACCTTGCCCCACATCGCAGGGCCCCAGCATACGCATGACGGGCCAGCCATGCGCGTTGTAAGCACACGGCATGACGGCTCAGCTCATCGATGGCAAGGCGATCGCCGCGAAGGTCCGCGCGGAACTCAAGGACGACGTGGCGGCCATGATCGCCCGGGTCGGCCGGCCTCCTGGTATCGCGGTGGTGCGGGTCGGCGATGATCCCGCCTCGAAGGTCTACGTGACCTCGAAGGAAAAGACCGCGCTCGAGCTGGGCTTCGGCTCGTGGCACCACCACCTCGAGGCCACCGTCACCCAGGCCGAGCTGATGGCTCTGGTACGCAGGCTCAACGCCGACCCCGCGGTCGACGGCATTCTGGTGCAGTTGCCGCTGCCCAGACACCTCGACGCCAACGCCGTGCTCGAGGCCATCGACCCCGCGAAGGACGTCGACGGCTTCCACGCCCTCAACGCGGGCCTGCTCTTCCAGGGGCGGCCCCGGTTGGTGGCCTGTACCCCCGCGGGCGTGATGCGCATGCTCGAGGAAATCGGCTTCGACCCCGCAGGCCGCAACTGCGTGGTGGTGGGCCGCAGCAACATCGTCGGTCGCCCCATGGGCCTGCTGCTGCTCAACGCCAGCGCCACCGTCACCATCTGCCACTCGAAGAGCGACGTGGCGGCCGAGGTTCGGCGCGCCGACCTGGTGGTGGCGGCGGTAGGCGTGCCGAAGCTCATCACCGGTGACTTCATCAAGCCCGGCGCGGTGGTGATCGACGTGGGCATGAACCGCACCCCCGAAGGCAAGCTGGTGGGCGACGTCGACTTCGAGCCGGCCCGCGAGCGCGCCTCGTTCATCACCCCCGTGCCCGGTGGGGTCGGGCCCATGACCATCGCCATGCTCATGAGCAACACGGTCACCGCGGCGAAGGCCCGCACGTCGTGAAGGCCGTGTTGGCAGGGCTGCTGGTCACGGGGTGCGCCACCGCCACCGCGGTCTCGGTCGCCGCGCGCTGGCGGTTGACCTGGCCCGACAAGCCCGAGGCCAGCGGCCAGACGGTGGTGGTCTTCGTGCACGGCTCGCAGGGCTGGCAGATCGCGCACGACGCGTCGATGGAGTGGCGAACCAGCAGGCGAACGTGAGACACCGTGGCGCCGTGCGTGCCTTCGGTTGGCTCCTCTTGCTGTTGCCGTGCGCCTGCCCGCCCGCGCCCGTCGCGGACGCCGGAGTCGACGCCGGAACCAACGCGTGTGACTGCCAGACCACCACCGGCCCCCGGCCCGTCGGCACGGTCGACCCCCGCATCAACGAGCTGTCGGGGCTGGTCGCCAGCCACCAGCAACCGGGCGTCTACTTCGCGCACAACGACTCGGGCGACACCGCGCGCCTCTTCGCGATGCTGTCGACCGGGCAGGTGCTGCAGGAATTCCACCTGACCAACGCCACCAACGTCGACTGGGAAGACCTCGCGCTGGGCCCGTGCCCGACGGGGCAGTGCGTGCTGGTGGGCGACATCGGCGACAACACCCAGACTCGCAACGACTACGCCCTGTACCGGGTGACGGAGCCGCTGGTCGACGGCGGCACCGAACTGACCGCCGAACAGTTCCCGTTCCACTACCCGGCCAACGCGCACCACAACGCCGAGACGCTGCTGATGCACCCGACCACCCCCGGCCGTGCGTGGGTGGTGACCAAGGAAGCGAACGCCGTCAGCCAGGTGTACCGCCTGTCGCTCGAGAGCACCGCCGAGCAGGAAGCGCAACTGGTGACCTCGCTGACCATTCCCGGGCCCGCCGATCGCCAGCTCACCGCGGGCGACGTGAATCCCTGCGGCGATACCGTGGCGCTGCGCATGTACAATCGCCTGGTGTTGCTGCACGTGCCCGACGGAGGTCAGTTCGAAGACGTCTTCGGCGCGCAGCCCGTCACCATTCCTTCGGCCGTGGAAGACCAGAGCGAGGCCGTGGCCTTCAGCGCCGACGGCCGATCGATCATCACCACCTCCGAGACCATTCTCACCGCTCCGCCGATCTGGGAAGCGAGCTGTCGGTAGCCCGTGAGAGACCCCGGCTTCAGTGACGGCCTCCTCTTCGAGGCGCTCTTCCTTCGTGGCGTGCAGGTCACGCCCGATCTCCGCACGGCGCTGCTGGGCATCGGCGTCGACCTCGACCGCCTCGAGCGGCGCTACCCGTCGCCGGTGTGGCTGGCCGCCATCGATCTCGCGCGCAGCTACCTGTACGCCGGGCGGCTGTCGACCCACGACGCCGACCACGAACTGGGCCGCAAGTTCCTCAGCGGGTTCCTGCGCAGCGGCAGCGGGCGGCTGCTGGCGGCGGTGCTGCCCTTCATGACCATCGAGCGGGTGCTCGAGCGGCTGCCTCGCTACGTGCAGATGGGCCGCGACGATCTCGACGTCGAGGTCACCTTCCTCGAGCCGAACCTGGTGACGATCGACGTGGTGCAGCCCACCGAAGCGCGCCCCTGGTTCTTCGCCGGCATGGTCGAGGCGGGGCTCGATCGCCTGTCACGCCCGCACGGCATCACCGTCGAGCCGGGCGACGAGTACTCGTTCTCGCTGGTGGTGCGCTGGGCGGCCGACGAGCCGAGGTCGTGATCAGAACGAGCCGCTGAACGAGAGCACCGCGCCGTTGACGCCCGTGCTCTCGCTCGGCTCGATGGTGGGCTTCTTCACCGGGCCGACGGTCGGCGTCAGCACCACCCAGGTCACGCCGCCCGCCACCAGCGCCGCGCCCACGCCCACCAGCACGTCGGCCAGAATCGCGTTGGTCTGCGCCGCCTTGGCCTCGGCGCGGGTCACGGCGAGCGGGTCGCCGCCGGCCTTGATGCGGGTGGTGACCGAGCTCGCGCTCTGGCCCAGCACCACGCCCACGGCGGCCGCCACCACGCCACCGGCGGCCACGTAGAGCCCCGGCCGGGTGAAGATGGTGTCGGTGGGCTGCTCGACCTTCGCCACCTGTTTGATTTCCACGGGCTTGGCCACCAGCGAGACCTTGACGGGCACGGTCTTGAGCGCCTCGACGGTCACCGTCTGCTCGAAGGGCAGAAAGCCGTCGGCCAGCACCTTCACGGTGTGCGTACCGCGCTGCACCACCACCTCGAGCGTACCGGTGCCGACCTCGACCCCGTCGACCTGCGAGACCGCCGACTGCTCGTTGTTGTCGATGGCGATCTTGCCGTTGGCGGTGGCCAGCTTGCCGAGCACGTCCTTGATGAAGGGAGCCAGCTTCTTGAGGAATTCGCGGTCCTTCTGGGCCTGCGACTTGCCTGCGAAACCCAGGAAGCTCTTCTCGGCCTTTTCCTGCGAGTCCTGGCTGGTCTGCAGCACCGCGGTCACCGCCGGGTCGAACCCGAAGACCGTCACCACCGAGCCTGCGCCCTGGCGGGTCACCACGAAGCGCACCGCGCGGTTGGCCTTCAGCGCCTTGATGGCGCCGTCGAAGCAGGCGTAGTCGACGCACTTCTGCACCGCGGCCGACGCGCCGTCACCGATCGTCTTGGCCACCGTCGCCGGCTCGATGACCGTCTGGAATTCGTCGCTCTGCACCAACTGCTTGAGCACCTCGCTCTCGAGCTGGCGGGCGCGCCCCAGGCTGCTCTCTTCGGCATCTCCGGCGATCACCGACAACACCGCGATCGACGGCTTGAGCTCGGCCGGCACCTTCGGCTTCTCTTCCGACAGGTCGAGCTCGAAGTCCTGCGCCAGAGCCGCACGCGCCACCAGGGCTGCCACCACGACGATCGACCGACTCACCGGACCTCCGGCAACAACGCACGAATGTGAACCACCAGATCCTTCGCTGCGGCCGACCCCACGGTCAACCGCTTGTCCTTCTCGAGCACATACTGCTGCTCGAGCAGGTACTGCAGCGCGTTCTCGAAGTTGGTCTTCGACAGCGCCTCGGAACACCCGATGGTGCCCGCCAGGAAGTCGGCGCGCCCCGACTCGAGCGTGCGCTTGAAGAAGTCCTTCCGGTCCAGCCCGGTCGGCAGGCTCGCCAGTTCGGCCGCAGTCAGGGCCGTCAGCAGGTACGACTCGAGGTAGTCGCGAATCAGGTCGGCCAGGAACTGCAGCGAGGGCCGAACGTGCGGTTCGGGCATGATCGAAAGCGCGTCGCCCGCGCGCTCCACCAGGCCCAGCGCGGTCAGGTGCGCCACCGTCTCGTCGAAGAGCACGTCGAAGGTCTGGCCGACCGGGTAGACGAACTCGAACTTGAAGAGCCGCGAGATGAAGAGGGCCCGTTCCTTCACCGCCGACACCGCCGAGGCCGGTTCGACCGCCAGAATGGCCGCGCTGACGATGATGCGGCCGGCGATCAGGTTGAGCAGGGTGTTCTTGTAGAAGCTCAGCTCGGGCCGACGGGCGTCCTCGACCTGGTAGATGGGCTCGCCCCGGGCCTCGACGATGCGCACGAAGCCTTCGGACGCGAACATGCGCATCGCGTCGGCGATGGGCCCGAGCACCGACGGAGACGAGGGAGCGTCGGTCAGGTACTTCGAGAGCGGCGCCTTCAGATCGCCCGCGATGCGGCGCAGGAAAATCACCCGATCGGTCAATTCCCGAACCGAGACCCCGCGCCGACGGTGCCCCAGCAGCGCCGACGAGAGCAGGGCGTGCGGCGTCACCACCGAGACCCGGCTGATGCCGTACATCACCCGGTTGCCCAGCGCGCGCACCAGCGCCTTCTTCTGCTCTTCGGTGCAGGTGGCGGCCGAGATGCCACGCTCCTTCATCAGCGCCTTGAGCGAGACCGGCTCGTCGAACGAGAGGTGAATGCGCCCGTAGTTCTGGGTCAGAACCTTGGGGGCCGACAGCAGGGCCTTGAGATCTTCGGGCTTCTTTTCGCCGCCCGCCAGCTCGTGCGTGTAGCTGGCGCCTTCGACCACCTTCTCGTAGTCGATGGCGGTGGGCACGAAGAGCAGATCGCTGCGCGCCCCTTCGAGCACCGCTTCGACCAGCCAGGTGAAGAGCCCCAGCTTGGGCTGCAGCAGCTTGCCGGTGCGCGAGCGCCCACCCTCGGGAAAGAATTCGTGGTGCACGCCGTCGTGCACCAGCTTCTTCAGGTAGGCCTTGAAGGTCGCCGTATAGAGCTTGTCGCCCTTGAAGCTGCGCCGCAGGAAGAACGCGCCTGCCCGGCGGAGGAACGGCCCCAGGGGGAAGAACGAGAGGTTGGCCCCCGCCGCCACCAGCGGCACGGTGTACCCGCGCTGCCACATCACGTAGCTCATGATGAGGTAGTCGACGTGGCTCTTGTGGCTGGGGGTCAGGACCACCGGCGCGTGAGAGGCCAGCTTCATCGCCCGCTCGAGCCCCGGCTCGTCGATCTCGACGCCGTCGTAGATGCGGCTGAAGACCCAGTTGAGCACCGGGGTGATCGCACCGACCACCGTGGGGCTGAACTTCGCGGCGATGCCTTCGAAGTTTCGCCGCGCCTCGCGCTCCAGCGACGCCACCGGGCGGCCCTTCTCGGTCGCCAGCGACTTCACCACGTCCTGGAACTGGCGATCGCGCATCGCCTCGTCGATCAGCCGCGCCACGTCCTTCCGCGGAGGGCCGAAGACCGCGCGCGTCTCGCGCGCGAGGTGATGGTGCAGGCTGCTGCGCACCTTGCGGGCCAGCACCGCCGTCGAATCGTCGGGGTTCTCCTTGACGAACGCCGTCAGGTCGATGGGCTCGCCCACCCGGAACTGCGCTCGGCGGAAGTTGCGCAGAAAGGTCGCCAGCGAATGCACGAAGCCCGGTGCTTCGGGGCTGCCGAAGACGCGATCGAACACGCTGGGCGTGACCTTCTGCTGCCATTTTTCCCAGACGAACAGCTCGGGCACCACGTACACCGGGCGGTTCGACGCCTTCGCCAGTTCGACCAGCGCGGGGAAGGGGTCTTGCCGCGAATCGACGCCGCGCGCGGTGTTGAAGGCGCTCTCGCGCAGGAAGACCAGGCCCGAGCCGCCAGCCTCGCGGGCCGCGCTGAAGCGCTCGCGGAAGTCACCGTCGAGCCGCACCTTCGTCCACGGGCGGGTGAACCAGGGCCGCAGGTTGACCACCGCGCGCACCGGCGGCAACGCGCGGCGCACCAGGGCCCAATGAAGGTAGAGAAAGTTGATCCACCCGGTGGTGCGCATGACGTGCACCACGAAGCCCTTGTCACACAGCGCCTTCAGCTCGTCGCCGGCCGATTGCTGGAAGCGCACCGGTTCGAAGAAGGTCGGCGCAAAGGCTCGGCCAAAGGGGCCGAACTCTTCGCGAATCTTCGATTCGACGGGTGGGGTGATGGCGAGCGCGTCGTCGGACATGCGGCCCTGGGGGAACGAACCTGAAGCGGGCGCACAGCCTAGCGTCAGAGCAGCGGGGCGCGGTGGCTTTTTTCGACCATCGGCGCCACCAACTGACGCAGCGCCAGGACCGAGGCGCCGGGGTTCTCGAGCCGATCGTGGAAGAGCGCGCGAACCTCGTCGCCGGTCACCCGACGCGCCGCAAAGCCCCGGGCCAGCGCGTCGCCCAACAGGTAGCCCAGCGCGTGCGCGGTGGCGTTGAACAGCTCGAGCGTGGGTGGAATCAGGGGGCGAGCAGCCGCTGGCCCTTCGCGCAACGCCGCATGCAGCGCCAGCAGGAAGGCCGCAGTGCGATGGTGGGGCGAGCGTCCATCGCCGAAGATCGCGGCCCACTCGGCCAGCGACGTGCACCGGCGGGCCGGGTTCACCAGCCGCGAACCGAAGAAGCCCACCGCCTCTTCGTACACCCGCGTCCAGAACGCGTCGGGGCGGGGCCGGGGCCGCTCCATCGCCTCGCCCAGCACCGCGAAGCGCACCGCGTGGGCGGCCTCTTCGGCGGCGTGGTTGAGCGAGAGGCTGGCCAACCACACCACCCGGGCGCGCGGGATGAAGGCGCTCTCGCGCGAGAGCACGTGGCGCTCGAGGTGTCGCACTTCGTCGGCCGAGAACGGGGCAGGGCCGTCGGCGCGCCGCACGATGCGCCGCATCACGTCGAGCTCGGCTGCGGTGATCACCTCGAGCCCCGATGCCAGGCGGCCCAGGCGCACGCCGGTCAACCCCGCGATGTCGCGCATCATCACCCGCACCGTGCGGGTCAGGCCTCGCTCGTCGATGGGCGCGTCGCCCGATTCGGCCTCGACGTAGTCCAGAAAGCTGCGCTGGCAGACCACCGGCGAGGCCGAGAAGACGCACAACTGGTGCTCGTCGAGCTCGACCGCCCGCGCTTCGCCCGCCAGCCCCCGCTCGGCCAACTGCCACCAGATCCCTTCGGCGTTCTGGTAGACGATCTGGTGGCTGCGCGAGGTGGTGCCCAACAGCCGCGTCACCCGCGCGGGCAGGTGGTCGGGCGCCACGTGAAATTGGCCCATCAAGACCATGACGAGCGGTCGGTCGGGAGCACGCGCCAGCTCGGCGATGCGGCGGGCGGCGAAGCGGTCGCGCACCTCGAGCGAGCGGGGCCCCGGAGCCCGCCGGTCGATGGCCACCACCTCGAGTCGATGTTCCCTGGCGAACGAGAGGATCTCGCGGAACGAAGGCCAGATGTCGAAGTCGCCCCGGTACGGGTGGCCGATGCGCGTCAGGAAGGCCTTCTCGCCGAGCCGACCCGCCTGGTACGCATCGAGCGCGGCCTGAGAACGGCCTTCGATGAACTCCAGCGCCAGCACCACCCGGCGATCGCCCGCGCTCACCGCCTCGAGCAGCTCGAGGTAGGTCTGCTGGGCCAGCCGCAGCGTGTGGTAGTCGCCGACGTAGGCGATGTCGGTGCGGCGGAGCCGGTTGAGCACTTCGCGCGAGTCGATCACCCGGCGGAAGTGGCGCGTCGCGCGGTGGTAGCGGCGCTCGTAGGCCTGGAAGGTCTTCGAGGCTGACTGCACCAGCGCGGCGATCTGCCGCTTCTGGTGGGCGTAGAGCGAGCGCTGCAGCGACAACGACGAACGCATTCGGCCTTGAAAAGTCCCATGGCAGGGGGATGGCGGCAATTTTTCCCCCGGTGCCACCGAGGTCGCGAGGACCGCTTCGCCAGCCTTGCGTTCCCGCCCGCCGCCTACCAGCATGCGGCACTCCCGTGCGTGCCCCGTTCAGCCTCGTCATCGCGCTGCTGTGCGCTGCCCCTGCGCTGGGCCAGTCGCGTGGAGCCTTCGTTCACAACCCGCCGAATGAAGTCGCCATCGGAACGCCGCTGAAGATCGAGGGCAACCTCGTCTCGGGCATCTTCAGCCGCGTCGTGGTGCGCGTGCGCAACGGCAGCTCGGAGTGGGAAGAGGAAGACCT
>CAIWFK010000486.1 GCA_903911905.1 uncultured Myxococcales bacterium | reverse complement strand
TGGAGTCCAGCCAGCCCGTGCAGCTCGTCGACGCCAACGGCTTCCTCGCCGTGACCGCCTCGGAGTTCGCGTTCTTCTGCGTGCCCACCGGCGGAGGGATGCCCTGGAAGCCAGACTCGCTCGACCCCTGGAACTCGCGGACCCAGCAGGAACCGCTTCGCGTCGAAGACCTCGCTCGCGCGGCTCGAGGCACGACCGTCCTCTCGGTCGACCTCATGGACCAGGGGGGCCCTCAGCGCGCGTCGTTCGACGAGGCCGCGCTCAATCGGGGCATCCTCATCGGTCGCGACGAGCGCTGCGACCTGTGCTCGAAGCAGCACACGCTCTCGCGGGTGCATGCCGTGCTGGTGAACGTCGATGGTCGGCCGTTCATCGTCGACTCGGGGAGTACCAATGGCATCGACCGCGAGGGCACCGAGGTGCGCATCGCCCGCCTCGAGGGAAGGCAGACCTTCTCCCTCGGGCAGGACGTGATGCTCACCTGTCATCCGCGCTAAGCGGCGACGGCGTCGTAGAAGGCCTTCGCGGCGTCTTTGTTCGGGAAGGCGCGCGTCTCGACCACGGCGTCCTTCTCCTTCACCCTGACTTCGTAGAAGTCGTCAGCCTCCGCGCCCGGCAGGCACCGCACGAGCTGCCAGGTCCGGGTGCCGAGCGTCTTGACGTGCTCGAACGCCCAGCCCCGCACGTAGTGCTCGAGGTCGTTGGCCGCGCGTTCGACGGTGTAGTTCTCTTCGCTCTCGTAGTCGGTGCTGGCGCGGAAGGCCGCGAGCGAGCCCTGGTAGCGCCTGAGCTGCTCGCGCGACAGGCCGCGGTCGAGGTGATTGCAGTCAGCGCCGCAAAGGTACGCCGCGTCAGGCGCGACGATGCGGTGGAGCAGGCTCATCACCGCCTCGAAGTAGTGGATCTGTGTGTAGCGCTCGCGGATCCACCGGCTGAGCCCCGAGGTGTCGGTGTGCTTGGTCCGTGCCGACTCGTCGAGCTGCGCGCGGCGGGCGGCGCGGGTCTCGAGCAGGAAGGCCCAGTGGCGCTTGAGCTGCGCCCCGTTCACGTCGCCCTCGGGGACCTCCGTCGACCACTCCCGCTCGCGGAGCTCGGTCTGGCCCTCTCGCACCAGCGGCGCGGGACCGCCGGCTGGCACGACGACCTGCTTGATGAGCCGCTGTCGGTGGCGCGCCAGCCGCTCCTCTGCGGTGCACGGCGCCATCGTCTCGAGCTCGGACTCGCTCGGCGGCGTCGAGTCGGGCACCAACTCCGTCCCGTGGGTCCAGTCCGACGAGACCAGCTTGCCGTCGACGCGCACGCGCTCCGTCAACGCCAGCCCATCGACCTCGCGCAGCGCCGCGATGCGGAACCGCCACCCGTTGATGGTCACCCAGTCGCCGACGCGGACCTTGAACGTGTGCTTCTTCGAGGCCAGCTCCTCCACGCGAGCGCGGTACGTCTCGTAGAGGTCGGGGTACGTCATCACCAGCGCCAGGAGTCCCTTTCGGCTCTGCAGGTACTCTTCGTACTTCGCGCGATTCCGACGAATCAGGTCGGGCTCGATGAAGTCCATCGCCTGCGACATCTGCTCCAGCGTCGCCGTGAAGCCCTTCGGGTCGCTTCCCATGTCAGCCTCCTGTTGGCGGCAGGACTCGATGTCCTACCTTTGCCTACAGTAGGGCGGGGGCTGACAGGTCAGGGCCTAGGCGGTGTTGAGCCCTGTGAATTCATGTGGTTCACGTGGGTTGGCTCCACTGGTGTGACCTCGTTTGACGTAGCGGTGCCCTACCGTTCTGCTCATGGAACAGACCGCTCAGCCGAAGCTGATCTACCCGTCGGGCCGCTCGACCCTGCTTCGCTTCGAAGCGGGCGTCCCCTCCGAGCTGATTCGAATCTCGGTCACCGAACTGCTCTGGTCGAAGCGCGCCCTTCGCAAGCCGCGGGCACGGTGGGTGGCCAAGCTGGGCAGCTTCTTCATGCAGGAATCGGCGCCGGTGCTCGCGCTCTCCCTCGACGTGCCGAGGGAGCTGGTCGACATCATCGAGGCCACGTTCGAGATGTTCCCGTTCACCGTGCGGAAGGAGAACCTCGCCTCGCTCGCCTTCCGCAACCACACGCTGCTGTGGATTCAGGACGACTTCGAGAAGGTCTTCCCGCCGGCCCCGTAGCCAAGGCCGGCACAGGTGCCGCAGTCGGCGCCGTCGATGATGCCTGAGCCCGAACACGATGAGCAGCAGTCACACTCCGCTCGAAAGCGGCCGCAGCGGCAGAGGTTTTCAAGCGTCGCCACCAGGTGCCCCGCGAGCGACTCCAGGAAGTCGAGCTCGCTTTCGGGCGCGCCGCCCAGATCCAACTCCGCCGGCAGCACCTCGAGCATGCCGCCGAACTGACGCCTGGCGGGGATGACGACCACGCCGAGCCCGAGCCGCTGCCCCTCCGCGTCGAAGAGCTCCTGCTCGAGCCGGAACTCGACCCGGCCACCGACGACGCGGACTTCGATGCCTCCGTACCGAGCGGCGTAGCGGCGAAGCGCGCGTTCCTGGGCTTGATCCGGTTTGGTGGACACCTTTTGAAGAAAGTATGGGTGTTCCATGGAGACGGACCAGAAGGCGAAGAGGACGCAACGGCCGCGGCGGAATTTTAGCGACGAGTTCAAGGCGGGTGCGGTCGCGCTGGTGATCAAGGAAGGGAAGAGCGTCACGCGGGTCGCGAAGGATCTCGACCTGGTGGTGTCGGTG
>CAIWFK010000485.1 GCA_903911905.1 uncultured Myxococcales bacterium | reverse complement strand
GATCGTGTCGTTTAGATTTGTATAAATTAAAACGAAAGTGCACATTAAACCTGGCCAAGTCTAACCCAGGAAAGTGAAGGAGGAAGGGAAAGAGGGAAAGGTGAGACCCCTACCGCAGCCCAGCAGGTGGGCGGGAATGGGGCCGGTGGGCGAGACCACGTCCTTGCCGAACTTCTTGTTCAGGGCGCGCCGCACGTAGCAGTGCAGCTCGTCGTAGAGCGGCTTGGTTTCCTTCCACAGCCGGTCGGTTTCCTTCTCGAAGTCGGCGGGGCTCAGGTCGTAGCTCGAGCGCCACAGCTCGCCCAGGTCACCGAAACCGACCTCGCGGGCACCGTCGTTCGACAGCGAGACCAGGCGCTCGTACAGGGGTCGCATGTCGGTGGGCACGTCGTGCCATTCGACCCAGGCGCGCTGGAGCTCGGCGAGGTCGGGCGCCCCGGGCTCGCCCACCTTCGAGAGCACTGCCGAGAGCTGCTGCAAGTCGCGGCAGGTGGCCGGCCCGCCGTCGGGCCCGGGGGTGCACGCCTTGCCCTTGCCGTAGAGGCCCTCGAGCTTCGCGGCCAGGGTGGCCAGTTCGCTGCGGCGCGCGGCGTCGCTGGGCGCGGGCAGGGTCTGCGAGACCTTGAGCAGGTACAGCATGCGCGCCGTGTCGGGGTCGACGGCCAGGCCCTTGAACGCCATCGACGCCTTGATGGCCCGGGTCAGGTAGGCCATCACGTCTTCGTTCATGGCGGCCGCGTTCCGCTCGGTGTCGTCGGTGATGTAGGTCGACTTGATCCATTCGGCGGTCGACGAGCGCACCCACAGCTTCTTGAGTTCGGCGTCGACGGTGCGGGTGAAGGTCTTCGCCTCGTCGGGCGTGGGGTGCGCCGAGGGCACGGGCTGGCTCAGCAGCAGGGTCACGAGCAGTGGGAGCATGGTCGCGGCCTAGCAGGCCGCGCCGCCGCGCGCTCGCCTTTGGGGGCGCCTGGGGTCAGGGCGAGCGGTCGAGCGAGTCGAGCGTGACGTCGACCAGGTTCTCGACGTTGGCCTTCACGTCGAGATCGTATTGCCGGGTGGGTGCCCCGCTCTCGCGGAACTGCAGGCGGTGATGCCCCGAGGGCACCACGCCGGTGACGGGGGTGGTGCCCAGCAACTGCCCTTCGAGCACCACTTCGACCGGGCGGTCGGCGTGAATGATCACCCGCCCCAGCCCGCCGTTGCCCGACTGCATCGACTTGAAGAGCACGGCGCCGCCCACGCCGCCGAAGAGCAGCGCCACCAGGCCAATGACCAGCGGGCCCGACGAGCGCTTCTGGTTTCGGGCGGCCAGAATCTGATCGATTTCGGGGTCGCTCTCGGGGTCACCGGCAGGTTCGGGTCGGGCCTGCGGTTCGGGGCGGGGCGGCGCGGCCGGGCGCGCGGGCACCTGCGGCAGGCGGGGGCTGCTCTGCACGATGCGGGTCTTTTCGGGCACGCCGCCTTCGTCGCCGAACAGATCGTCGGCGCTCAGGCCGGGGTCGTTGGCGCGGACGCTGTCGGTGACCGAGTCGGTGGGGTGCGGCTTGAGCTGATCGGTGGAAGGCGCGGCCCGAGAGGGCTCGGTCACCTGGCGCGCGGCCGCCGGTCGTGAGGGCTCGGTCACCTGGGAGCGTTCGCCCGACGTCTCGCGGCGAGGCAGCGGTCGCGACGGGGTCGACGGCACCGGCATCAGCGTCGGGGCCGAGGGCGTGGTGGCGGGCGCAGGCCGGGGGCTGGGCGTCGCCTGGGTGGGGCGGCCGGGGGTCGAGGAGAT
>CAIWFK010000484.1 GCA_903911905.1 uncultured Myxococcales bacterium | reverse complement strand
GGCCGGCGTCGGGCAGCCCACCGTCGGTGAGGCCCGCGTCGGGCAGCCCACCGTCGGTGAGGCCCGCGTCGGGCAGCCCACCGTCCGCGTGGCCCTCGGGGCCGATGGTCAATTCCACCTTGACGATGGTGCTGGGCACGAAGGTCGCCGACACGGCTGGCGAGTGCTCGGCGGGCACGTGGCACGCGGCGTCGAGGTAGCCGAAGGCCTGCACGGTCACGGTCGAGGTCAGGCTGTCCTGGTAGACGGCGACGTCCAGGCTCTGGCGGTCGGTCGGCCGGGCGATGGGGGTGCTCGTCGTTTCCTTCACCCCGTTCGCGTCGGTGACCTGCACGGCGAAGCAGGTCGCGGTGATGGTCGGGTCGAAGGTGACCACGACGTTCAGGTAGCCCTCCTTCGAGACCGGTGGGGAACACGCAGCGCTCGAAAGCAGCGCAGCGACCGCGAGACGACGAAGGGAGACGGGCATGGACCCCGTCGACTCAATCACTTCTTGAGCGCGGCTTCGACGTACGAGATGCCGTTTCTGGTGATCTGCACCGTGCTGCCCGAGCGCGTGGCGTAGCCCTTCTGCTCCCGCAGCACCTTGGCGGCGTTGGGCGCGGCGAAGGTCACGCCGTGGCGGGCCCAGAACTTCGAGGTGGTGCCCGACGAGATGTCGACGCCCAGCTTCTGGCCCACGTAGAGCGGAATGAGCGAGCGCAGCAGTTGGTCCTTCTGCTTGCCGGCCTTGATCAACGCCGCCTTCTTCGCGTGGCCGTCGAGCGCCGAGAGCAGCGCGGCCAGCGGGTCGACCGTCGGCTTCTCGGCGGCCCTCTGGGGGGCGGGCTTCTTTGCGGCCTTCTTCACCGGCTTGGGCTGCGGTTTCGACTTCGCCGCCGGAGCCGCCTTCGGCGTGGGCGCCGGCTTCGGCGCGGGCGTGGACTTCGGCGCAGTCGTGGCGGGGGCACTCTTCACCGGCGCGCTCTTCGCGGCCGGGGCGCCTTTGGTGGGCAGCTTGAGCGCCGCGCGCAGCTCGGCGATGCGCTCGTCGATGCGGGCCTGCTTCAACTTGCGTTCGATGAAGCGCTCGATGAACTGCTCGACGCCGTGCACCAGAAGCTGACCCTTGCCCGCCGGAGATGCTTTGAATGCCATGAGGACCCTCCGAAACATGTGAGCGCATCAATACATGAAATCGACGCCCGAGGCGGGAAATCGAGGGTCTGCGGGCCTTCAGCGCGACCGGTATTCGCCTTCGACCGGGCGGTCGACCACGCCCAGGGCCTGCTCGACGCGCCGTTCGATGAACGTGGCCTGGTCGGGCTGGGGCACGGTCACCAGTTGCTGGCGTCGACCGTCGCGGGTCAGCGCGCAGACGTCGAAGCTGACCGCGCCCCGGTTGCCCCGTCGCTCGACCACGAAGAGCTGGGTCAGGTCCTTCGCGTCGAGCTCGCGGTTGCCGCGCCAGGGCAGCGGCCCCACCTTGACGGTCACCCGCCCGAAGCGCGCGCTCACGGTGGTGGTGTTGAAGAGCGTGGCCACCGAATAATAGGCCAGCCCGACGCCCACCCAGACGTGGGGCACCAGCAACCCGAAGAGCAGCTTCTCGGGGTGGGTGAAGCCCTCGCTGAGGCCCGCCGCCGCGGTGAGCAGAATGCCGTTCCAGAACACCGCGAAGGGCAACAGGAACAGAGTCTGCAATCGGGCCCAGCGCCAGCGCACGGTCAGGTCCGAGCCACGGCCTTCGACCACCCACCCCTCTGGCGGCGGCACGGCCAGCACCGGCGAGGTCGCCTTCGAGCGCAGGTCGATGACCTCGTCGCAGGCCGGACAGCGCGCGAGGTCGAGCGCGGTGGCGATGGCGCTCAGCGGAAGGCTCGCGCCACACCGCGGGCAGGGGTCGTTCATGTGGAAGGGCGCTCCGTGACGAGGTGGGTGGTGAGGTCGACGTCGAAGAGTCGGCCCAGCGAATCGCCGACCGCCAGGCCCTGCTGACCGACCGGGCGCGCGGTGACCCGTGCCGCGCCGGGCAACCGCAGCAACACCTGGCTCCAGCGCTCGTTCCAGTCGAAGAGCCACACGTCGCCGTACTGGCCGAGCGTGCGCACGCCCACCAGCCCGTGAGCAGTCGCGGTCATCGACCAGTGCCCGTCGGCGACGCCCAGGCCTCGGCCGGTCAGCACCAGCCGCGGCGTGCCCAGGCTTTCCCGGTCGAGGCGCCAGGTGCGCACCGCGCCGTCCACCAGGCCGCAGCTCAGGTCGGCCTCGTGGGTACTCTTCGCGCGGTGCTCGGCGACGTCGTAGACCACCCACTTGGTGAGCAGGTCGCTCTTCGGCTCGCTGGTGGGGCCGATGGCGACCACGCCCTCGTCGGCCAGCACGATGCGGGGGTACACGCGCGGCACCCGCCACCACTCGGTCGGTGCGTCGGCGCGGGTGTCGAGCAACACCAGGTCGTCACCCATCGCCACCGCCCACCCCAGGCCGTCGAAGGTCCTGGCGAAGGTGGGCCATTCCTGTTGGCGGTCGAACGACGACGACTGGAACCAGTCGGTGAGCGCGAAGGTGTACGGGTCGAGTCGCGCCACCCGCACCAGCTCGGGGTCGATGGACAGCGCCAGTACCGGCACGCCCACCGGGCCCACCACCAGCGCGTCGGCCTTGAAGAGGTGATGGCGCAGCGTGGCCCCGTCGGCGCCCACCACCCGCAGCCCCGCGGTGCCCAACGCCAACACCCGTCGGCCCTTCGGCAGCTCGCCCAGGTCGAGCACCGGCAGCGTGCCGACTTCTCCGGGCGTGGGTACGTGCGGGTGGTGGTGGCCCTTCTCGGGCTGGGCGGCCCACTTCACCGGCGGCACCGCGTCGGCGCGCAGCACCGGGTCGTTGGCCGCGACCAGCACCTTCTCGACCAGCGCCGCGTCCATCGGGTGGCCGTCACCGGCGCCGTGCATCAGCCGCCGCCACAGGCCGCGGTAGAGCGGCGGTGCGTTGCGGCTGGGTGCGTGGCGCAGCACGGCGCGCGCGGCGGTCTGGGCCAGGGTGGCGTTGGCGTCGACTTCGAGCAACTGCTCGAGCCGTCGGCTGGCGAGCTCGACGGCCTCGCGCCCCTCGGTGCGGCGCAGGTCGACGGCGAGCGCGGTGGCGGCCGACGCGCCGCCGGCGTCGAGGGCCCGGTCGATCCACCCCGAGCGCTCGGGCACCTGGTCGACGGTGGCGGTGGCCTCGATGGCGTCGGCATAGCGACCCCGCTCGGCCAGGGCCCCCGCCCAGGCCAGGCGAAGCTCGACGGCGAGCGCGGGTTGCCGGGGCTCGAGCATCGCCACGGCCTGCGCGAAGGCGTTGTGCTGGCGCGCCAGCCGCACCGCTTCGGTGGGGTTCTTCGCCAGCAGCCAGAGCCGAATCTGCTCGGTCGGGCTCAGGTTCTGCAGGCCCGCCAGCTTCGCGGCCAGCTCGTAGCGGTGGTGTTTTTCGAGCAGCGCGACCGCCGAGGTCGGCTCGCGCAGCAGGTGGGCCAGCACGTACGCGGCCTCGTCGATTTTCCCCTGGGCCAGCAACTGCTCGTAGGCCGCGCGGTACAGCTGCCGCAACTGCTCGTAGACGCCGTCGCCGAGGTCGACGCTCGCGCCGCGCCCACTGGGAGCGAGCAGGGTCAGCGTCTCCCGGCGGGCCGGCACGCCCAGCCCTGGAGGTGCCGCGGGCCCGGGCGCCGGGGTCTTGCTCAACGGAATGGCACGGCGCAGCGCCTCGTCGAGGTTGCCGCCGGCGAACTGGGCCTTCAGGTCGTCGAGGTACTTCTTCTGCCGGGCGCGCGCGGCGTCGAGCAGCGGCCGCACGGCGCGGCGCACGCGGTCCAGCCAGGGCTCCTGGGCAGCAGGCCCCGCCGCGGCCGGAGTGCCAGGGCCCGCGCGATTGGCCGGCAGCGCGGGGATGGCCGGCCTTGCTCGGAAGACCTCGCGCACCGCGTCGGCGATTCGCTCGAACAGCCCGGGCGCTTCGACTTCGGGAGCGGTCACCGGCGGCGCCGTCACCCCATGTCGGGCCAGCACCTCGCCGAACACGGTCTGCACGGTCGCGCGCGCGGGCAAGGCAGAGGTGGCCATCGACGGCGGCGGCCGGGGCAGCGCGAGCGCGGTGGCGACGGCCGGCAGCGGCAGGTCGACCAGGGTCGCGGGGTCGATTGGTTCCAGGTCGCTCACCGACGTGGTGACCAGCGCGCCGTGCAGCCGCTCGGTGACCGAGTCGGCGGGCAGGGTGGCCAGCGCGTCGTCGTTCACCGGGGTCTGCAGCCAGCGCGCGCCAGCGTCCACCAGCGGTGCGCCAGGAGCGCGTCGAGTGTCGATGCGATGGGCCGCGAGCCCCACCAGGTACCAGCGCGAACCGGCACGCCCCAGCCTGGCACCGTCGACCCAGTGCGCGAGCACGCGTCGCACCACTTCGTCGCGCCCCAGCAGCGCTTCGTCGAAGACGTACCCCGTGGCGCGCACCGAGCCGAACCAGCTCATGGTCGCTCCTTCGTCACGTCGTCGACGCCGACCCGCAGCACGATTTCGGCACGGTCGCGCGAGTACACGCCGACCTCGCCCGCCTCGTCGCGCCAGGCGACCAGTTGCCCATTCGCCGAGGCCACCAGCGCCTCGATGGGCGCGCGGGCGCGGAACTCGTTGACCCACTGCCAGGTCTCACCGCGCGAGGTCAGCACTCCGACCGTCACCCCGTCCTTGTTGAGCCCGAGGACGCCCGGCGTGGTCCAGGTGTCGACCAGCGCGCCCGGCTCGTAGTCGGCGAAGGTGCTGGCGGGCCAGGTCCATTCCCGTGCGCCAGCCGGGAAGAGCGCGGTGACCACCGGTGGCGGCGCGGGCCCGTTGGCGGCGCCCGTCTTGAACGGCGCGCTCACCAGCGTCAGCGCTCCGCCATGTCGCCACGCGAAGAGCGCCTGGCGGCCCACGCTGCAGAAGGTCGGCGCGCGCGTCGGCACCCGGGCCACGTAGACGTTGGGTGAATCGGGCAACACGGCGGTGCCGTCGAAGTCGGTCACCACCACCACCCGGTGCTCGGCGGTGCACACCGCGCGGCCCGGCTGCAGTTGCTGGGAAGCGACGTCGAACCAGCCTTCGCGCGTCTGGAACCCGCGCGCACTGCCCAGCGCCGAGCGGAACATGTCGGTGTCGGTGGGCGGCGCGAGCGCCACCTTCGACACGTGACCCAGGAGCCGACCTTCCCAGTCGCGCTCCCACACCTCACCGTTGCGGCTGACCACCACCCCGCGGTTGCGTCGCGAGGTCCACCAGGCGGCGATGACCAGGTCCGACGACTCGAAGGTCTTGGGCAACCCGTAGCTGGCGCGGGCGGTGTTGCGCACCGGCAGCGCGGTGACGCCGCCATCGCGGGTGCGCGCGAAGAGCCGGTGCCCATCGTGAGAGAAGGCCAGTCGGGTCTTCGGGTGCAGCGCCACGCGGCTGGTCCGCTTCGGCGTCGGTGGCTTTGGCTTCGGCAGCTCGGTGAAGGGGTCGCGCAGCAGCCGCACCTGCTGGCGTTGCTCGGGCAGGGGCAGGCGCAGCTCGACCGGTCGGCGCCGCCCCGCCGAGATGCGCACCCCGAGCTGGCCGCCGTCGGCGCCTTCGTTCACCACCACGCTCGACCAGGCATGCGCCGCCGCGAAGGGCACCACCGACGGGCCGCCCACCAGCCACACGTCGGGCACCACGTTGCTGCTGCGGGTCGGCAACTGGTTCGACCAGGTCGAGGCGTCGAAGGCGGTGGGCGCGTAGGGGCTGCGCGCGGTCAGCCATTCGCTGAGGGTGCCGGGCGTGAACTCGAGCTGTGGCGGCTGGTCCCAGTTGCGCAGCGAGGCCCAGCGAAGCAGCAGGCCCGCTTCGCGCGCGCGACGGCTGAAGGCCACCAGCGCGGCCAGGTGTGCGAGCCGTGGCGCGCCCAACTGCGAAGGCCCGCAGTCCATCAGCAGCCACGCTTCCATCGAACTCGCGCTGACCGAGCGCTCGAGCTCGAGGAAGAGCTGCTCGCCCTGGCTGGCGCGGCGCACGAATTCGTCTGGGCTCTCGAGCTGGAGCGCCCATTCCGAGGCCAGCAGCCGCTCGTACGGTCCGCGGCGCGAGAGCGACGAATAGCCATTGGGCTCGTCGGACGGCGTGGTGGTCTGCACGCGCAAGGGGCCGATGGCCTGGCTGAGCCGCGCGCTCAAGGTGCCGACGATGGGCGCGAGGTCGCCGGCGAAGAGCCGCAGCTCGGGCTCCCAGGGCTCGAGCGCCTTCGGCAGCGAGGTGAGCGGGCCCACGGTCACGGCACGCTCCCGGTGCGCGGCTGCGGTTCGAGGCGTGCGGGCGCCGGGGAGCGCACCGCGCGTGCGCTGGCCTCCGCGAGGCGCCGCGACTCGACGGGTGCACGCCCGCCCGACCCGTGCGCTCCTGAGGGCGCTTCGAGGCGTGGGAACGCCGAGGAACGCCGTGCGCGCCCGGATTTCTCCACCAGGGACCGCGACTCGGCGCGTGAGTGGACTGCCGGCGCGAACCGAGGGGCGCCGCCCACCCCGGCTGCGACACCCTGGTGCGCTCGCGGCGAGCGGCGAAGGGCGCACGGGTTCTCCTTCGCGCCGGGGGCCTCGGCCTTCACGGCATGCTCCACGCGGCGAGCCGCTGCGGGTCGAACGGCGCCGCCGCGCCGAGGGGAATGACGGTCAACGGCTCGGGCACCAGCACGCAGGGCCACGCGGCCTGGGCCAGTGCCTGTCGGTAGCGCCGCTCGAGCCACGCAGTGGGCACGCTGGCCACTTCGGTGGTGGGCACCAGCAGCCACCCGCTGCCGGCGTCGCGGCCGAAATACCGGGCGCCTTCGGCCCAGGGCAGTTCGGGGCCCGAGAGCACCAGCGCGTCGTCGGTCACCACGCCGCGGTACCGGGCCAGCCGGGGCGGGTCGAGCACCAGCGCGCGCGCCAGCACCCTGGCACTCGCTCCACGCACCACCACGCACTCGGGCTCGAGCGGCGGCCAGCGCGGCGACCACGTGAGGGGCGGGCTCATGGCTTGAGGGTCTGGAGCACCAGCTCGCGGCGCGAGCGCAACGATTCAGGAAGCGTGTCGGCCGAAAAGGCCGCGTCGATGTCGCGCGCCAGCCCTTCGAGCTGCAGCCGCCACCCCTCGTCGCGTGGACCGTCGGCGGTGAGCAGCGTGGCAGCACGCTCTTCGAGCAGCTTCGCCCGGGCCGCACGCCCCCGGGTGGCTTCGAGCGCCGCCGAGCCCAGCGTGTCGCTCTTCGATTCGTCGAGCTGCTTCTTGAGCACCGTGCGGCCCAGGGCCTGCGTTTCGTCCGAGGGCAGCGCGAAGATGAGCGGCCACAGGTCGTCGGCCTGCGCGGTGGTGCGGCCGTCGAGCACGGTGGCGGCGGCGATGAGTCGCTGCACCCGCACCAGGCGGCGGTCGCTCAGGTCGACGCCGGCCTGGCGCAGCAGGCGAATCGACTGCGCGTAGACCGGCCGCACCGCCGTCAGGTCGACCGCGTCGGACGCGCGAGCCAGCACGTCGAGGTCGGCCAGCGACGCCAGCGGCGTGAGCTTCGTCGGCGTCGCGCCCAGCAGGTCTTCGAGCAACGCGTCGGGCAGGGGTTCGACGAAGGTGCGCAACAGAAAGCGGTCGGCGAAGGCCGAGAGCGTCTCGTCGGTGGGCAGGGCATTCGAGGCGCCCACGCAGACGCGCAACGGCACGCGCAGCGTCGACTTGCCGCGGCGGAAGGTGCGCTCGTTGAGCAGCGCGAGCAACGTGTTCAAGATGGCCGACGAGCCCAGGAAGACCTCGTCGAGGAAGGCGATGTCGGCCTCGGGGAGCATGCCGCCGACCTCGGTCTCGACGATGCCCTCGCGCAGCTTGCGCAGGTCGACCGGCCCGAAGATTTCACTGGGCTCGGTGAAGCGCCCCAGCAGGTACTCGAAGCAGCGGGCCTCGAAGACCTGTGCCGCCCGGCGCGCCGCGAGGCTCTTGGCCGTACCGGGCGGGCCGATGATGAGCAGGTGCTCCTGCGCCACCGCCGCCAACAGCACCAGTTCGACCAGCACGTCGCGGGCGACCAGCCCCGCCCGGGCCGCCGCCAACGCTTCACGCACCTTCTTCAACGACGCCGCCGTCTCTGCACGCTGCATGTCGCCCAGGACTCTAGCCGGTCTGGACCCTGACGAACGCCCCCTGGCTGCTCGTTCGCGCCTGACCGCACGGGCCGAAAAGTGGTACGCCCTTCCACCGCTCATGACCGAGACCGAGAAGCGAAACCTCGTCGCGCAGTGGTCTTTCGACACGCGCCCCGTGCTCCAGCGATTTCACCTGTGGCTCGACGACGTCGAGGTCGAACGCGCGCAGGCCGAGGCCGTCTCGGCGCACACCTTCACGCCTCGTGGCATCGCGCGCTGTCTGGCGCTGACCTCGGCGGCGACCGCGCTGGGCACCAGGCTCTTCGGTCAGTACGGCGAGGGCGCGGGGCTCGACAAGCAGGGCTACAACCAGGTCAAGAAGGCCGCCGACGCCATCAGCGCGTACATGATGAGCGAAGGGCTGTGGCACCTGACCCGCTCGCTGCCCGAGAACCACGCCATCATGGTGTGCCTGGGTGAAGGGCTGATGCCCAAGGCCGGTGAGACGCCGGAAATGGGCGCCAACCCGCTGCTCGGGTTCGGCCGCGTCTACGCCCGCCCCGAGGTGGCCCGCTTCGTCGACCACGCGGTGCGCCGCCTGCTCAACGACCCGAAGCCGAAGTTCGAAGACTTCTACGGCGCGCTCAAGGCCCGCGGCATCACCGTGTGGGGGGCGGCGGTCGACACGCTCGAGAACACCTCACGTTTCGCCGAAGGCAAGGCCACCGGCCCGATGTGCGTGCTGCACCTGTTCGATTCTCCGCTCACCGTGACCCGGCCCTACGAGGCCTACTTCGGCAACCTGACCGTGCCGCGGCGGGTGGCGGTGGAAGCCGAGCGCAAGAGCGTGATGCTCGACTGGGCCACGCCGCGCAAGGTGGTGCTCGAGCTCATTCAATCGGCCTACCCCGGCATTCAGCCCGGCAACGTCCACGTGTGGACCCTGTCGGGCAAGAGCCGCTTCAACCGCATGAAGCACCTGTGGGCGAGCTGGAAGGAGCTCGGGGTGCACCTGGTGGAAGACGGGTGGAAGAGCCCCGCCGGTCTCGAGGAGAT
>CAIWFK010000483.1 GCA_903911905.1 uncultured Myxococcales bacterium | reverse complement strand
TGCTGGGCGCGGTGCACGCGTTCCTCGACGAGGTCTTCGACGGGCGCGACATGCTGCTGCGCTCGATTCTGAACGTGCTGCACGAACGCGAGCTCAAGCACGGCCGCAAGGTGACGCCGGGGCGCTGCGAGTGCGCGGTGATGACCTCGAACCGCTACCTGAGCGAGGTGGTGGCGCGTTCGCCCGAGACCCTGCAGGCCTTCGCCGACCGCATCGCCTTCATCTGCTTCACGCCCAAGTCGTTCGCCCGCCGCGCCAGCCGCGCGCAGATGCTGACCCGCGCCCAGACCGGCGAGCGCCCCGACCTGCGCGAGCGGTTGACCCTGCAGCAGCTCGACGAGCTGCAGGACCTGGTGACCCGGGTCGAGGTGCCGCCGCTGGTGGCCGAGGGGCTCGAGCAGTTGGCCGACACGCTCGAGAAGGAGCTGCTGACCCAGGTGGTCAAGCTGCCCGACTACGTGCCGACCAAGTACTTCTCGCAGCGCTCGATGGTGAAGGCGCTGTGGGCGCTCAAGGCGGTGGTGGTGCGCGACCGCATCTACCGGCGGCCCGAGCGCCGGCTGGTGGCCGAGCTGAGCGACCTCGAGACGCTGCGCTACTACTTCCTGCTGGGCGGGCCTCCCACCAGCGAGGTCGACGTGTTGCTCAAGGCCGCGGTCGACCCGCGCGAGCGGGCGCAGCTCGAGATCATTCGCGTCGAGAACAAGGCGTTCGACGACGCGCTCAAGGCGTTGGGCCCCTCGCTCGAGCGCGCCGCGCAGCGCGAAGGCGAAGAGCTGCAGACCAAGCAGGAACTGGCCGCCTCCGAAAGCCTGGGCCGCGAATGGACCGCCACGGTGGCCTCGCAGGTCGCCCGCGCGCTGCGCGAGAAGCTGGTGCCGGGCCCCCGTCACCCCGAGAACCGCGCGCCCCTGCTGCGGGCCGCGGGGCAGGTGGCGCTCGCGCTCGAGAGCCGGGTGGGGCGTGGGCTGGGCGAAGGAAGGGCGGGCGAGGCCCTGCTGGGCTCGGTGCTCGAGGCCTTCGACCTGACCCGCCGGGTGCCCGAGCTCGAGGCCCGGGTGCCTGCGGTGGCTGGCGCGGTGCTCGAGTTCTGCCGCCAGGCGGTGCAGATGGTGTCGCTGACCGCCGAGGGCACCGAGTTCGAGAAGTCGCTCAAGCTCGAAGACGTGGCCTCGCTGGCGCAGTCGTTGACCGCCGAGCTGACCCGCATCATCGAATTGACCCAGACCGCGGGCCTCTTCGCCACGGCGGTTGCGGGCCCGGTGCGGCAGGACGTGGCCGCCAGTCGCGAGCGGGTGGCTGCGGCGCTGCGGCGGCGAGCGGCGCGCACCTTCGACGTGCCCCGGCGGCCGGGCGGCGACCCGCTCGAGCTGTTGACCTCGGACTCGCGGCGGCTCCGCGAGCTCGAGCAGGCGCTGGCCGAGCTGTCGGCGAACCATCGCGGCCTGCGGCTCGAGCTGCTCACCCCGCTGGGCGAGACCTATGCCCGCGAGACCGTGGGCACCCTGGTCGTCACCCGCATCGAGCAGTTGACCCGCGCGCTGCAGCCGGTCATCGACAACCTGCGCCGCGAGGGCGCGTCGGTGACGCCTGCGGTGCGCGCGGTGGCGCCGCTGGTCGAGACCCGGGTGCGCGAGTACGTGCAGAAGCTGCAACCGCCCCGGGCGCCGACCCCCGAAGGCGCCCAGGCCTTCAGCGGCGAGGCCTACACCGCGTACCGGCAGTCGGTCGCGGCGCAGACGCCCGATGGCGAAGCGGCGGCCCTCACCGCGCTCTCGACGCTGCTGCAGAGCAACGGCGCGCCCGCCCTGCCCGGCGAGCTGCGCGACCAGTTGGCCACCGCCGAGCTGGCCTCGCTCATCACCCGGGTACGGTACCTGCGCACCTGGCTCTCGCAGGTGCTCGGCTCGTTGCCGGTGCCCGAGGAAATCGGTTCGCGCGCCGACGCCGACAAGGCCTTCGACCTGTTGGTCAAGAGCCGTTTCCCCACGCTGGTGACCCGCGAGGGCGAGCTGGTGCGGCTCGAGGCCTCGCTGCGGCGGCTCTCGGGCGAGGTCGGCGAGCGCGGCGACGCGGTGGGCAAGTTGACGGCGACGCTGGCCACCATTTCCACCGACTTCACCGACTACGGGCGGCGGCTGCTCGACCTGCGGTCGCTGAAGTGACCAGATGAACGCCGAGCGCTTCAATCGGCTGCGGCAGCGACTCGACGCGCTCAAGGCGGGGCGCTCGCCGTCGATGACCCTGCTGGCCCGCGCGCGCGCCATCTTCGTCGAGGACGACGGGCTGGTCGATCTGAGCGCGCTCACCGAGCTCGACCGCGAGCTCGAGCAGGCCGGCGTGCAGACCTCGGCCGACGCGAAGCTGCTGCGCGAGGTGGGGCAGGCGCGCGGCCGCCTGGGCGAGCTGTCGCGCGGGTTGAGCGAGCGGGCGGTCGAATCGCTGACCCAGTTCGAGCGCGCGGTCGACGAGGCCGAGCGCCTGCTGTCGGCCGATCACGAGGCGCGAGCGCTGGTGACGCGGCTCGAGGTCGACTTCCTGAAGCTGGCCCGCATCGTCAAGGTGGCGGCGGTGTTCGCGGCGCCCCAGCAGGCGCCCTTCGAGATCTTCGCCCGGCCGGGCGTGGCCCGGTCGGCGCCCTCGAAGGCCCGGGTGGCGGTGGCCGAATTCTATTCCGAACGGGCCAAAGGCAACGTCGACGACTCGACCCAGAAGCGGCGCGACGTCGATCTGGCCTACGAGCTGGTGCTGCAGATGAGCGGCGAGGCGAAGGACGATCGCGATCGCCTGCGGCAACTGCGCGTCGAGCTGGGCAGTGCGCGCGAACGGCTGCGCTCGGCCCCCCTGGTGCGGTCGCTCGACGAATTGGTGCGGCACGTGCGGCACACCGCGCGCACCGACCCGCGCACCGCGTACCGGTCGCTGCGCGGCCTGTACGATCGCGCGGTCGAGGGCGGCGACGGCGAGCTGGCGCGGCTCGCCGCGGGAGCGCTGGCCCAGGCCATTCCCGAGGGGCAGGCCAGCGAGGCCATCGAGCGCGAGACTGCGCGGCGGGTGCTGGGGTGGCGCGAGGGCCCGCGCATCGAAGGGGCGCCCCTGCCCGCGGGCGGGCGCACCGGGGTGGAAGACGAGGTGGCCAACGAGCTGACCCAGTTGGCCTTCGAGCTCGACGACGATCAGCAGCGCGCGCTCGAGCTGGCTGCCGGGGCCTCGCGCTTCTTCGACGTCGAAGACGCGCTGACCGAAGAGCTGGCCGAGGCCGAGACCCGGTCGACCCGCCCGGTGCAGCGGCGGGTCAGCTACCCCACCCAGCAGATGACCTACGAGATGGCGACCGGGTTCGATCAGGTGCACACCTTCGTGCTGACCCACCCGGGCACGGTGCTGCTCGACATGGCCTCGGGGCGCCAGTTGGTGCGCAGCTACCTCGAGGAAGCCCCGGTGCGTCAGCCGAAGTCGGTCAAGAAGACCGCGGTGCGCGTCTACGTGCTCGACGCCTCGGGGTCGATGCACGGCGCGCGCGCCCGCTTTCGCGACGCCATCGTGATCGCCGAGCTCAACGCCATTCGGGTCAAGGCGAAGGCGGGGCTGCCCTTCGACCCGCTCTACTTCAGCTTCTTCAACGACGTGCCCACCGAGCTGCACCGGGTCGACGGTGGTGACGACGCCACCCGGCAGATCGACAAGCTCTTCGACCGCTCGCCCGCCGAAGGGCAGACCGACATCTCGCTGGCGTTGATGAGCGCGTTCGAGAGCATCGGTCGGGCGCAGGGCCGCGACCCGTACCTGGCGCGGGCCACGGTGGTGCTGGTGACCGACGGCGAAGACGGGGTGGACCTCGAGCTGATTCGGCGCGCCAAGAAGCCCTTCAGCGGCCTCGACATCGCCCTCTCGTTCATCTCGTTGGGCGAAGAGAACGCCGACCTGAAGTCGCTGGTGCTCGAGCAGCGGGCCCAGGGCTCGCGGGCCTTCTACCACCACCTGTCCGACGCCGAGATCGCGCTGGCCCGCACCGAGTTCGATTCGTCGTGGCGCACGCTGTTGCCCCGCGAGCTGTCGGTCGGCCGCGAGCTGGCCGAGCAACTGTTGCCCCACCTCGAGGCGCTCGAGGCCATCGCCGCCCGCAGGCCAGGGGGCGAGCGCACGCGCACCGACCTGCCGTTCGACACGCTCTTCCCGAAGGAGCGGCCCCGGGCCCTGCCAGTGGCTGCGCCGGTGCGTGCCCGCCTGGTCGACGTGCTCGAGGCCATCGCCGAAGCGGCGCCCCTGGCGTCGCTCGACGCCCGGCCGACCGAGGCGGTCGAATTGGTGACCCACCTGCTGCAGGTCTACGCGCTGACCGTGCCGCGCTACCTCGAGGCCCTGGGCGACGAGGCGGTCTTCGGGGCCGCGAGGCGGGTGCGGGCGGTCTGCCGGCCCTTCGACTGAGGGCCTGCTAGAGTCGGTTTCACGGTGTTCGGGTTTCTCAAACGCAAGCAGGCGCCGGCGGCCGCGGTCGACCCCCTGGCGGCCTTCGACGGGGTCATCGAGTCGCTCGAGCGACAGGGCGCCGAGGTGCGCAAGTCGGCGGCCACGTTGCTGACCCTGCGCGGTGAATTGACGCGCGATCAGGTGAAGTACCAGGGCCGGGTCGACGAGCTGTCCCGCAAGGTCGAGGCGGCGGGCACGGCGGGCGACGCGAAGCTCGAGCGGGCCTTGCGGCGCGATCACGACGAGGCGGTGCGCATGCTCGAGCGCACCCGCGAGGCCTGGGCGACCGCCGAGGCCAACGCCCGGTTGCTGATGGAAGCGGCCGAAGGGCTGGCGCTCGAGGTGTCGGGCCTGCGCGAAGAGCGGCAGAGCGCGCGGGTACGGCTGTCGGCGGGCGTGGTGGTGAGCGAGGCGCTCAAGCTGCGCGCGGCCGAATTCGATCGCCTGATGAAGCTCGACGCGGCGCGAGACGAGATCGAACGGGCCAACGCCCTGGCCGAGCTGTACCGGGAAGACGCCGCGAAGTGAGGCGCGAGTTCAGCCCCGGTGGCGGCGCATCAGCTCGAGGTAGACGCGCTTGCCCTGCTCGATGGCCTCGAGGTCCTTCGCGGTGACCTCGCGCACCCGCCTGGCGGGCGCGCCCATGATGAAGCTGCGCGGTTCGAAGACCCGGCCGGGCGGCACCAGCGAGCCCGCGGCCACGAAGCTGAAGTCGCCGATGCGGGCGTTGTCGAGCACGGTGCTGCCCATGCCGACCAGACACTGATCGCCGACCACGCACCCGTGGAGGATGACCCGGTGGCCGATGGTGCAGCCGGTGCCCACCGTGGTCACCGACACGCCGCCGGTGGCGTGGGCGATGGCGCCGTCCTGCACGTTGGTGCCGGCGCCGATGGTGATCGTTCCGCAGTCGCCGCGCAACACGGTGGTGGGCCAGATCGAGGCGCCGTCGTGCAGCACG
>CAIWFK010000482.1 GCA_903911905.1 uncultured Myxococcales bacterium | reverse complement strand
GGCGAGCTTCTTCCTCGGCACGGAGGCGGGCTTCTTCCTCTGCCCGAAGCCGCGCTTCCTCCGCCGCACGCGCCCGAGCCTCTTCCTCCGCTCGCAGCCGGGCTTCCTTCTCGGCCTGAAGTCGCGCCTCCTCCTCAGCCCGCAGGCGCGCCTCTTCCTCGGCCTTCAGCCGGGTCTCTTCCTCCGCGCGAGCCCGAGCCTCTTCCTCGGCGCGAATTCGAGCCTCCTCGGCCCGAACGCGAGCCTCTTCCTCGGCGCGCAACCGGGCTTCTTCCTCCGCTCGCAGCCGGGCCTCTTCCTCGAGCCGCAACCGCTCCGCTTCCTCGGCCTGGCGACGGGCCTCTTCCTCGGCACGACGAGCCTCTTCGACCCTCCGTTGTTCCTCGGCGCTCCGGTGTCGGGCCTCTTCTTCTTCCCGACGTCGCAACTCCTCCGAATCGATCCACTCGAGCGCGCCGCTGCGGGTCAACAGCTCGAGCAGCACTTTCTTGTCCCGCCCCAGCTCGGCGGTCGGCGTGAACGAGCCCAGCGACTCGACCCACTGCCGCTCGGCGTCGTCGAGAATCCACCCTTCGAGCTGCTCGGCCCGGGCCAGCCGCACGTGCCGGGGCGCAACCGAGGCGTCGAGCCCGACCACGTCCCACGCGGTGCGCACCACGCGCGCGCCACTGACCGGCCTTGCCGGTGCGACCTCGGCCGGCTCGAAGGTCACCGCCTCACTCTGGGTCAACAGCGAGCGCACGCTCGCCAGGAGGTGCTCGTCGTGGGCCTGCTCGGGCGTGACGCCCAGCTCTTCCAGCGTCTCGGGGTGGGGCTCGGAAATCTCTCCGCGGGCCCACAGCGCATCGAGCTGACCGAGGCCGACCTTGCCGCTGCGCACCAACGCCTGCACTTGCGACTGAAAGCCGAACGAGAGGTCGACCGAGACCAGGTCGCCGTCCTTGAACCCCAGCCGCGAGCTGCGATCACCGCGGGTACACGTCACGAAGCCCGTGGCGCGTTCCCGGTGGGCTCGCAACAGCGCTTCCGCCACCTGCGCGTTTGCCATCGTGCGGCGGAGCCTACCCGCAAAGTTGCCGCAACGCCTCATACGCGACCACCCCGACGGCGGTCGACAGGTTGAGCGAACGCCGATCTTCCAGCATGGGAATGGTGGTCACCGCGCCCTGTCCACCCTCGAGCACCTCGGCGGGCAGGCCGGTCGTCTCGGCGCCGAACACCAGGTGGTCTCCTGCCTCGAAGCGGGTCTGCCAGAGGCCGGTCCCCACCCGCGCGGTGAAGAGGAAGCGTCGGGCCTGGGCGTTGTCGGCCACGTAGGCGCTCCACGAGGGGTAGAGCTTGAGGAACACCTTGTCCCAGTAGTCCAGCCCTGCGCGCTTGAGCTCCTTGTCGGCGATGGAAAAGCCCAGCGGCTCGACCAGCATCAGCTTGCAGCCGGTCACCGCGCACAGGCGCGCCACGTTGCCGGTGTTGGGCGGAATCTGCGGAGAGACGAGGACCAGGGTGAGCGGGTTGTCGAGGGGCGTGAGCTGGGACACGGGGAGCACGCGCTAGCGCCACCCACCGCGCGACGCAACCGTTCGGTCCACGCCGCCGACCGTTCAGGGCCCCCGCCGCCGTCACGCCCGGTTCCCCGGGTTGGATTGGGGCATGCGCACGCTCTGCTGGTTGCCCGTTCTTCCTTCGCTCCTGGTCGCGGCCCTGGTGCTCGAAGCCAATGGCCCCACGCCCACCACCCTCATGGCCTTCACGCTGCCGGTGCTCTTCGCGGCGGCCGCGCTGGGAAGACGGAGGGTCGCCGCCGGGCTGGTGGTGCTGGGCCTGGGCTTCGTGGCGGTGCGGGTGCTGGGGCCGGGAGGTCAGGCCCTGCGCGGAGGGGCACGTTGGCAGCGCGTCATCGACGAACGCGAGGCCACCCGGGCCGGGCTCTACGCCGTCGGTCACCTGGGCCTCATGCGCGGGCGTGAATTCGCCACCTTCGACCGGGTCATCGACGAGTCGTGGAAGCGCCTGCCCGACGACTGGCGGGGCCAGCCCAATGCCTTGTTGATGGAGTCGTCTGCCGGCCACCTGCAGGCGCTCCGCTTCCATGCTCCCGGAACGGGGCCGCGGCCGTGCATCGTCTTCCTTCACGGGTTCGGCGGGCTGTTGACCCTCTACGTGCAGGCGCTGGTCGAGGGCACCTCCGGCTCGTACGACGTGGTGGCGCCGGCGCTCGGGCTGCGCGGCCGCTGGTGGAACGAGGAGGGACAAGAAGTGCTGCGCGAGACGCTCGACGGCCTGGGCCCCGAGGTCGACCAGCGGCGCGTCTTCCTGGTCGGCTTGTCGAACGGTGGGGTGGGGGCCACCACCGCCCTGCTCGACCCTTCACTCGCTCGGCGCTTCGCGGGGGTGGTGCTGCTGTCGGGCCTTGGAGACATACCGCTTCACGGCAGTCCGATTCGGCCGGGCGTGCTGGTGCTCTCGGGCAGGGTCGACCCCCGGTTTCAGGGGAAATGGGTCGAGACCCAGGTCGACCAGTTGCGGGCCCGGGGCGCCCGGGTGGCCTGGCGCCAATTTCCGGCCGACCACTTCCTGATGTTGACCCATCGACGGGAATGGGCGGCGGTTTTCCGGGACTGGGCTACGCTGCAGCCCGATGCGCTACCGGTGGACCAACCTCACCCGCAACACGCTGCTGGCCGACCAGGCCGATCAGGCCGACACGTTCCTGCGGCGGTTCAAGGGGTTGATGGGGGTCGAAGGGCTGCCGGCGGGTCAGGGCCTGCACATCGAGCCCTGCACCAGCGTGCACACGTTCTTCATGAAGATTCCCATCGACGTGATCTTCCTCGACCCCTCGCTCCAGGTGGTCGATATCGCCCACGCCATGCCCGCCTGGAAGGTCAGCCGGGTGTACTTCAAGGCCCGGTCCGTCCTCGAACTGCCAGCCGGCACGGCAAAAGCAAGTGGAACCGAAGCTGGAGATCGTCTTGCCATGGCCGCGAACGGGTGAAAGAAGCTTGTTCTTTACGCCCTTCGTTTCAGTTGGTTAACTCCCGAGCCGTTGTCACTCGCCATGCGCATCGAGATCTCCGGCCAGACCCACGTCGGAATGAAGCGGAACCACAACGAGGACAACCTTCTCCTGTTGCCCGAGGAGCGGTTGGTCGTCGTGGCCGACGGCATGGGCGGCCATTCGTCTGGCGAAATCGCCTCCAAGATCGCCGTCGAAGAGATGGCTGAGTTCTTCCGCATGACCACTGCCGACCAGGACATCACCTGGCCGTACAAGATGGACAAGTCGAAGAACTACGACGAGAACCGCCTGGCCACCGGCATCAAGCTGGCCAACATGCGCATCTTCGAGAAGGCGCTGGTCGAGCAGAAGTACAAGGGCATGGGCACCACCATCGTGGGCGTCTACTTCGCGAAGGACAGCGAAGTGGTGGTCGGCCACGTGGGTGACAGCCGCGTCTATTACTTCCGGCAGGGCACGCTTCGGCAAATCACCGAAGACCACTCGCTGCTCAACGACTACCTCAAGGCCAAGAAGCTGACGCCCGAGGAAATCGAAGCCTTCCCGCACAAGAACGTCATCGTTCGCGCGCTGGGCATGAAGGACAACGTGCTGGTCGACGTGAACCGCGTCGAGCCTCAGGAAGGCGACATCTTCCTGCTGTGCAGCGACGGTCTGTCCGGCATGGTGCCCGACGCGCAGATTCAGTCGATCCTCGCCAGCCAACCGGTGCTCGACAAGGCCTGTGCGCAGTTGATCGATGCCGCCAACGCCAACGGCGGCAACGACAACGTGACCTGCATTCTGGCCCAGTTCCACCGCTGACGGCCCGGCGCGGGTCGCGATTCCCATGACCCAGCCACACCCCCACCAGCGCGAGCTGATCACCCTGATGTCCTGCATCGTCTCGTGGCGCCGCGCGGTGCTCGAGGCGCAGGTGCGTGACGGCGTCGCCGAGGCCGCGGTGCTCGATGGCCGCCGGGCGTTGCTGGCGACCTACACCCTGGCGGCCGGTGGCGCCGACCCGTTCACCGAAGACGTGCTGCAGGTCGGCGTGGGGCAGATGGAGGAGCCGCACTTCCTCGAGGCGCTCTTCCGCATCGAGGCTGCGCTGGGCATCGCGTGGGCGCTGGGGCTGGTACCGGCGTTGCCTGCGCCGACGGTGGGCGCAGACTGGAAGCGCCTGTCTGATGTGTTCCCGCCCGACGGTGCGCCCGCCGCGAGCCTTCGTGACGCCCGGCTGCGTCCGGCCGACGAGCTGCAGCGGGCGCTCGGAGAGTGGAAGGCCCTCACCGCCGAGGCGCGCAAGGTCCGCGACGCGAACCCCACGCACGAAACGGCGATTCCGTTCTCCCGCGCCTTCGAGCGCACCCGCGCGCTGGTCTGGGTGACCGGCCAGGTGCCGTGGCTCGAAGACGTGGCGATGGACGTGTGAACGCGAGAAGCGCCTCGCGGGGGCGCGGGCTTTCGGCGGGCCAACTCGATGCTGGCTTCGCACATCAGCCCCTCGGCGCGTGACGAGGGGCCTGAACGGAATGACGGCTTCTGGCAGTCACTTCTGTTGTTGGGACAACAAAAACGACTGCCAGAACGGTGGAGCGCGCCTTCCGCGCCCGAAGTCGCACTGGAGGTTTCGTCGCCGCGGGTCTCAGGGGCAAGCCCGGGACGAGCAACGCGCCCGCACCCGATTCGGGCCGCCCACCCTCGAGGCTGGTGCTCAGTCGTCCTGCACGGACACCGTGATGCCCTTCGGCGCGACGATGGCGTCTTCGAGCAAGGCCCCGGCCGGCACGTGCGCCCCGTCCAGCACCACCACCCGGTTGAGCATGGCACCGCTGCCCACCGAGGCTCCCGGCCCCACGGACACCGCGGCGCCGATGCGCACGCCTTCACCCAACACGCAGCCCTCACCGAACCACGCCGGGCCCGACACCCGCACGTCGGCCAGGTGCGCCGACGGGTGGGCCACGAAGTTCTCCTTCCCTCTCTTCACCACGTTGGCGAACGGGTCCGCCTCGCCGAACAGCGCGGTGGGCACCTGGCCGAACAACAGCGCCTGGTGGGTCGCGGCGTAGAGCGGCGCGCTGCCCAGGTCGGACCAGTACACTTCGCGCTCGGCGAGCGGGTGCGCGCGCACGACGAGGCCCTTTTCGATCATCCGTACGTAGACCTCGCGGTTGATGTCCTCGGCGCCGCGCTTCGCCATGAAGTCGAACACCGCCGGCGTCATCACGTGCATGCCGGTGAAGTGCCAGTTGGTCAGCCGCGCTCCCCCGGGCCCGACGTTGGCGATGCGCCGCACGTGACCGTCGGCGTTCACCTCGACCGCGTTGTAGGTCGCGCCCGAGGGCATGGGCAGCACCACCATGGTGGCCGCCGCGCCACTGGCCCGATGCGCCTGGACGATGGGCGCAAGGTCCACCGCGAACAGCACGTCACCGTTG
>CAIWFK010000481.1 GCA_903911905.1 uncultured Myxococcales bacterium | reverse complement strand
TCAATCGTCCCCGTCAAGCGCTCCCACTCGGTCTGCGCCCAGGGTGGCATCAACGCCGCCAAGAACCTGAAGGGCGAGGGCGACACCACCGACAAGCACTTTGACGACACGATTTACGGCGGCGACTTCCTGGCCAACCACGAGCGCTACCTGAAGGAAGGCTGCGTGGTGTTCCAGGGCCTCGATTTTGCGATGGTGTCGCTGCTGCTCTTCGCCCACCAGTACGGGGTGTTGGCCCGCCGCTTCGTGCGCATGCCCGGAGACGAGCGCACCGAAGAGCAGATCATCGCCTTCCTCAAGGAGCGCGTCCGCGCCATTCCCGAGGACGTGCCCGAGGGCCTGGTCACCAACGCCTAGTCGCTTCTCGTCGAGCGCACCGCGCCCGAGGTATGCTTTGGTGGTACCTGCCCGATGCGCCCCGACTTCTCGAACCGCGTGATCCTCGTCGTCGATGACGACGATCACACCCGCCTGCTGCTCAAGGACCTCTGCGAGTCCTCCGGCTTTCGCGTGGTGCAGGCCGAAGACGGTGAAGAGGCCGTGGCCCGCATCACCGACTCGGCGCCCGACCTGGTGCTGCTGGACCTGATGATGCCCCGCCGCGACGGGTTCTCGGTGCTGCGCTGGGTGCGCGAAGACGATTCGCGCAAGGACCTGCCGGTCATCATTCTGACCGCCATGGGCGAGATGGACGGCAAGATCCGCGGCATGGAACTGGGCGCCGACGACTACGTCACCAAGCCCTTCAAGCTGATCGAACTGCAGACCCGCATCAATTCGGCCTTCATGGTGCGCGACTACCGGCGCCGGCTGCTGGCGGCAGAAGAAGAGCTCGCCCAGTTCCGCGCGCTCGACCCGGTGACGGGAGCGGGCACCTATTCGCAGCTCAAGGCCAGCCTCGACAGTGAGCTGGCTCGCTCGCGTCGCTACGGCCGGCCGTCGGCGTGCCTGATGTTCGGCTTCGACGACTACCAGGGCCTGCGCTACCAACTGGGCCGCGACGCCTGCGACACGTACCTGGGGTCCGTCGCCCGCGAGTTGCGCACCAGCTTGCGCGGCGCCGACCGGCTCTTCCGGGTCGACACCGATCAGTTCGTGGTGCTGCTGCCCGAGACCGACCTGCCGGGCTCACTGGTCGTTGCGCGCCGCCTGCACACCGCCATCAGTCGCGTCACGCTGGAGGCCGCCGAGAAGGTCACCCCCGTGGTGCGCTTCGGCGGCGCGGTGTTTCCCGACGAGCGCGTGCGGTCGAGTGAAGACCTCCTGCGCGAGGCGCATCGTTCGTACCGCGACCTGCGCACCCAGGGCGGCGAGCAGGTCGTCTTCACCAGCTAGCAGCGGTCCAGGGCGACCTCGAGCAACCGGTGAATGCTGCGGAACCCCGCGCGCTCGAGCGCCCTTCGTGACGCGACGTTGCTCACGTCGCAGCCGCACACCGGCGTCACCCCGACCGTGCGACAGCGAGCGATCAGATCGGCGATGATCTGCGCCCCCAGCCCCTGCCCACGGTGCGCCGGCGCGACCAGCATTCCCACGTCGACGAAGTGCTGCCAGGGCGTGATGCGCTTGACCAGGCCGCAGCCCAGCAGCGCTCCGCCCGGCGACTCGTAGACGAACAGGCCCCGCGCCCGCACGTACTCGCCGAGCTCGGCCGGCGAATCGAAGAACCCCTCGTGCACCGCCAGCACGCGCTCGACGTCACCGTCGTTGGCGGCCCGAACCTGCCAGCGCCCATCGCCGCGGATCGAGGCCTGCGCCAGGCGCCGAAAGAGCAGGCCAGCCGTCTTGACCGTCGTGGGCCGCCGGCACGCCAGCGAGAGCAACAACGCATCGAAGCTCTTGCAGAGCACGGTGGTCACCGGCCGGCTGGCACGCAGCGCCTCGAAGGCCGCTTCCGCGTGCGCCAACGCGTGAGGCCGTACGAAGAACTCGACGATCGTCTGCCCGTGAATCGCCGCGTACCCCACCACCTCGAGCCCCTCGGCGAAGATCACCGCGGTGCCGGCCTGAACCAGCGCCTCGACGAAGAGTTCCTGGGACTCGGGGAGGGACTGCAGGTACTGGCCCCGCAGCGTGGGTGGCACTTCAGCGGTCGACACCAGGCGCATTCCTGGCGGTACGGCCGCCGGCCCCATCCGGTTACCGCCGCCCCGAGCGCCTCAGTGAATGCCCGCGCCGCACGAGCACGTCGACGGGTTGCACGTCAGCCCCGTCGGGCACCCGCCGCAGTCGGCCTTGCACACGCAGGTGCAGGTCGCCGGGTCGGCGTCGTAGGTCGAGCCGCAGTTGAGCGCCGGCACGTCGCACGCGCAGCCGCAGGTGCCCGTGGTGCCGTCGTTGAACACGAAGCCCGGCGGGCACGACGCCGTCTGCCGGCAGTCGCAGCCACACGAGGTGGTGTTGCACTGCTGGTAGCTCGAGCAGGTGCCACCGCAGTCGGCGGTGCACACGAAGTCGCAGACGTTGGGGTTGGTGTCGCACAGGAAGCCGACCGGAGGCGTGGTGCTGCCGCAGTTCGCCGGGCAGTCGCACGAGCCGGTGGCGAAGTTGCACGACAGGTGCCCACGGCAGAAGTCGGGGTCGGTGGGGTCGTAGTTCGGGTCCTGCGAGCAGGGAGGCGGGTTGCCGTTGGGGTTGGGGGTCGAATCGATCCAGTACCGGTACGAGACCGCGGCGGCCATGGTGCCCACCGCCGGGCGACAGGTGCCGAAGAAGCTGATAGTGCGGTTGACGCCGTCGAAGTCGAACCCGTTGGCCCGCGAGCGCGGCAGGTCGTCCTTGTTGCAAGTGGTGCCGTCGAGCACCGCGTCCATCGCCACCTTCACCGAGGCGCCGATGGGCGGCTTCTGCAGGTGGTACCCGTTGGCGGCGATGGTGGCGGTGATCACCTGGGCGATGGCGTTCTGGATCGAGGCCGCGTCGTTGATCGCCCCGCGAATGCCTCCGGTGGCAGTGATCACCTGCGGGTTGCGCTGCGGGTTCGCCTGGGTCTCGTTGTTGCAGTTCGCGCCCGCCGGGCAGACGATGCCGTGCACGGGAATGTTCTTGCCCAGCCGGTTCTTGGTGCCCGCGCCGCTGCCCGTGAAGAACGTCACGAAGTCGGTGATGTTCTCCCACGGCGCGTTGCCGGTGGTGGTGTAGCCGGTGGTCTGATCGTCGGCATCTCCGAGCAGAATCACCACCAACTGCGCGTCAGGTCGAACCCGGTTGAGCGTCTCGGTGGCAGGCAACGGCAGCACGGTGACGTCGTCGACGGCCTTGCGGGCCGCGCCCAGCATGCCCTCGGTGCCGCTCCCGCCCGTGCCAACCCAGCAGCCGCCGTTGGCGCCGTTCGGGTCTGCACCGTTGGAGTCGCAGGCCGGCAACGGCATCGCCACGCCCGAGCAGACGCCGCCACCACAAGTGGAGTTCTGAGTCAGCCAGGCCTTGAACTGGTTCACGTTCCGCGTGAAGCCGCGCCGCACCCCTTCGTTGTTGGCCACGCCCAGGTGGTACGAGGTCGTCACCAGCGCCAGGCGGTAGTCGAGCGTCGAGTTGCCCAGGGAAGTGCCGATGGCGTTGGCCGCGTCGGCGAGGGCCTGCTGTGAGGCGGCCATCGAGCACGAGTCGTCGACCACCATCAGGAAGTCGACCTTGCCGCTCGCCGGCTTGAAGGTCTCGCACTGGTAGGCGTTCGCGTCGCCGAACTGCGCCACTGCCGAGCCGCCTGCCGTGTCGCTCATGGTGAAGAGCGGCGCGTTCGCGTAGCCCGCCAGCGGGGTCAGCGCGACGATCACCACCACCGAGGTGTTGCTGCGGTGGAGCACTTCGTACTGCACCTTGTACGGCCCCACCGCCCCACCGGTGCCCACCAGCGCGCCCGCACCGCTGCCCACCAGGGCATTGGCGATGGCGTTGGCCTGGGCCTTCACGTCGCTGGCGCCCGCCATGTCGGCGAAGCCCTGCAACGCGGGCAACGCGTCCCACGAGGTGAAGGGCTGGGTGGTGACGTTGGTGAGCGCGCCTACGGCGTTGAGCGCGGGCCGCAGCGCCGCCTCGTCGGCCGTCGGCGAGGTCGCCCCCGTCGGAGCCGCCTGCTTCCACGCCACGAAGGCCACCCTGTTGGTCGGGTCGTAGCCAACCAGCCCGCGCTTGGTGCCCGCGACCGTGGCCGTCGCCAGCTCGGTGAAGGAGGCCGGCAGGCCCAGCTGCAGGTCGGGGTCGCCTTCGGCCTTGAAGGTCACCGGGCGCAGGTTCATCACCGTGCAGGCCTTGCCCGCAGGTCCCGTGCCGTCGTTGGGGTTGTTGGGGTCGAGCTCGCCGGGGTCGACGCGGCCGTTCTGATTGGTGTCTTCGGCGCCGTCGGCGATGCCGTCGCCGTCGGTGTCGGCCTTCGTCGGGTCGGTGGTGGTGGTCGGGTCCGCGTCGACCGGCACGTTGGGGCACCCGGTCGGGTCCGCCAGCGTCGCCACGGTCACGCCGCGCTCGACGCCGTCGGTGATGCCGTCGCCGTCGGTGTCCTTGCGCCGCGGGTCGGTCTCGCCCAGATCGAGCGTGCCGTTGCCGTTGACGTCTTCGCCCATCACCCCGCCGTCGAGGTTGGGGCCGTCGGCCAGGCCGTCGCAGTCGCTGTCGCGCCGCAGCGGGTTGGTTTCACCCACGTCGACACGGCCGTTGTGGTTCGCGTCTTCGAGGCCGTCGCGCAGCCCGTCGCCGTCGGTGTCGGGGTTGTTGGGGTCGGTCTCTCCGGGGTCGACGTGCCCGTTGTGGTTGGCGTCTTCGATCGAATTGGGCAGCCCGTCGCCGTCGGTGTCGGGGTTGTTGGCCGGCCCACAGTCCGACGGGTTGTTGGGGTCGGTCTCGCCCGGGTCGACGTGCCCGTTCTGGTTCAGGTCTTCCACCCCGTCGACGCACGAGTCGTTGTCGGTGTCGGCCTTGAGCGGGTTGGTGTGGGTGACGTTCAGCTCGACGCCGTCGTTGATGAAGTCGCCGTCGGTGTCCTTCTTGCGCGGGTCGGTTTCGCCGGGGTCCACCGCGCCGTTGTGATTGGCGTCTTCCACCCCGTCGGCCAGCCCGTCGAAGTCGGTGTCGGGGTTGGCGGCGTCGGTCTCGGTCGGGTCGGCCCGGCCGTTGTGGTTCGCGTCTTCGACCCCGTCACCGATGCCGTCTCCGTCGGAATCGACCACCGTGGGGTTGGTGCGCGAGGCGGGGTCTGCATCGCCCACGAAGTGGCAGGCCGGGTCGACCGAGCTGATGCGCCCCGCTTCGACGCCGTCGGGAATGCCGTCGCCGTCGGTGTCGGGGTTGGCCGGGTTGGTGCGCGCGCCGCCCGGGTACGTGTTGCCGAACTCCTCGGCGTCGGACAGCCCGTCGCAGTCGCTGTCCTTCTTCGCGTTGTTGGGGTCGTTGGGGTCGACGCCGGTCGAGCCACCGCCCACCGGCCCGCCGTCGGTCTGGGCGCTGCCACCGCCGATGCCTCCGCCGACCACCAGGCCGCCGCCGGTGCCACGACCGCCCCCGCCGCCATCGGCATTGACGCCAATCGACGAGCAGTCACAGCCAGCGACGGTGCCCACCAGCAGCAGCGCGGCGATCAGGTGCGAGGTCTGGGTCAAACGCATGAGGACGGAACCCTCTTTTTTCGGCCAAAAGACGAACCTACTGCAGAACGCGCCCCCTCGACCATTCGACGTCTGGCCGAGCGTGGGGCACGGTGTCGGTCAATGTCGGCGATCGCGGGCCTTGGCCACGAACGACCGGTAGATGCCGAGGTTGGGAGGCACCGAGTCGACCATCAGCTCGGGGTGCCACTGCACGCCGACCACCAGGCCGTCCCTGGTCTCGATGGCTTCGATCACCCCATCGGGCGCGGTGGCGGCCACCGTCAGGCCCTCGCCCACCCGGCTGACCGCCTGGTGGTGGGTGGAGTTCACCATCAACTGCCCCCGCCCCACCGCCTCGGCGAGCTGGGTGTGGTCGCGCACGTCGATCGGGTGCTGCGGCTGCGCGCGATCGTGCTTCTGCTCGTGGCTCTTCGCGGTCGGCAGCTCCCGCGAGAGGTCCTGAATCAGGCTGCCGCCGAAGGCCACGTTGACCAACTGCATGCCGCCGCAGATGCCCAGCACCGGCAGCTTGCGCGCCAGGGCCAGCCGCAGGGCGGTCAGCTCGAAGCTGGTGCGCGCAGGGCGGGTCTCGCCCATGCCCTCACGCGGCTTTTCGCCGTACAGCTCGGCGGGAATGTCGAAGGCCCCGCCGGTGATGAGCAGGCCCGACACCCGGTCGAGCCAGGCGTCGACCACCGAGCGCTCCTCGCTGTAGGGCAGCACGAAGGGCAGCCCGCCTGCACGCAACACCGCGTCCGCGTAGGCCACCTTCAGCTCGTACTTCGGGTGCGGCGTCTGGGCCGTCGGCGTGCTCAGATCGGGCGTGATGGCGATGCTGGGGCGTCGCGGTGAGCCGTGGTGCTTCATCAGGCCTCCGAGAATGCCCGCTGCAGGGCCCTGGCGCGAGAAACCGGCTCGTCGGCCCTGAGGAAATCGCCCGCCACCGCCGCGCACCACGCACCCGCCGCCGCGACCCGGCCAATGGTCTCGAGCGTGATGCCGCCAATGGCCACCACCGGCACCGGCGATCGGGCGCAGATCGAGGCCAGCCCGTCGAGGCCCAACAACGGCGCGTCGACCTGCTTGGTGGTGGTGGAAAAGACCGGGCCCAGCCCGACGTGATCGGCGCCGTCACGCACCGCCTGTTCGATCTGCGAGAGATTCCGGGTCGTTGCACCGATGAGCGCCTCGCGGCCCAGCAGCGCGCGGGCGTCGGCGACTGGCAGGTCATCGGCCCCCAGGTGCACGCCGTCGGCTCGGCTGAGCAGCGCCAGGTCGACGCGATCGTTGACGATCACCACGACCCCGGCTTCCCTCGCCAGGGACACCACCGCCCGACACGCCTCGAGCGCCGGGCGATCGGCGGTCTGCTCGAGCCGCAGTTGCAGCACCCGCGCCCCGCCCCCCACGGCTGCGGCCGCCTTGTCGAGCACCGACCACTCGGCTCGCACCTGATCGTCGATCAGGGCATAGAAGCCTCGCGGGAGCTTGTGGTGCATGGGAGCACTGCTATAAGCCCCCGTTCGGTCGAAGAGAACCTGGAGATCACCAATGTTGCTGAACGAAATGCAGAAGCACGACAAGCGCACCATCGAACGCCACATCAAGCTCGGGGTCGTCGAAGAGAAGGACCACGAGAAGTTCCTCAAGTCGCTGCCCGACGTCGCCGACAAGGCCGTGCCGGTCGAAGTGGTGATGGACGAGTTCTTCGACGATCAGGTCGACGTCGCGGAGTGAGCCATGGCGCAGACGCGCGGCGACTCCTTCGTGCTCTCGCAGGGTGATGACGCCCTGACCTTCAGTGCTTTCCTGCTGGGGCTCGCGTCGTCGGCCTTGATTCATTTGGGGGCGGCGCCCCACCCCGAAACCAATGGCACCCGGGTGGACCTGGCGCTCGCGCGCCAGTCGATCGACGTGCTGACCCTGCTGCGCGAGAAGACGCGCGGCAACCTCACCCCCGACGAAGAGCAGCTCTTCTCGTCGGTGCTGACCGACCTGCGCATGCGTTTCGTCGAGAAGAGCAAAGCGGCGACATGAACGAGCCGGTCCGGCCCTGGCCGCCGTTGATGCGCCTGGCGTTGTTGGTCTCGCTCACCCTGGGCGTCATGGGGACTGCCTCGGCGGCCCAGGGCGCGGTGATTGCCCTCGACGTCGAGTCCATCACGCCCACCGAGGCCGACCTGGGGCCGCTCAAGGCCTTCCTGGTCGACTCGAAGGAACAGGCCTCGGCGACCGCGGCCATGGTGGCCCAGCAGCGCGCCATGCTCAGCGCCATCGAGCGCATGGCCGGCCCCCGGGCGCTGGTGTTGGCGGTGCTGGCCTCGATCACCCTGCTGATCTTCGTCACCACGCTGCAGATTCGATGGTCGGTCGACGTGCCCGAGGTCACCCTCGCCCGCCGACTCAGCGGGCTGGCCGTGGCCGCCGCCGTGTTGCGTACCATCGACGGCGCCCAATCGTTGGTGATCGAACGGCGGGCCTTCGAGGCCGCGGGCAAGGTGCTCCTGGCCAGCGGCCTGCCCGATGCGCCCCAGAGCGTCGAATTCGCCCGCGCGCTCACCAGCGCCGCGTCGATCGGGTGGACGGCGACCGTCGTCACCCTCTACGTCGCGGTCAGCACCTACTTCCAGTCGGACCGCGTGCAGGCCACCTTCGCGCCCGCGCTCGACGACGAGGAAGACTGACCCGCCTGCTTCAGCGCGTGGCGAACAGCTCGTGCTGCCGCATCAGCCGCATCGGTTCGGGCAACACCTGCCACAGCGGGCGCGGCTCGACCGACTGCCCCAGCTCGATGAGCGCGGTGGTCTGCCGCGGAATGCGCAGCAGCTCTTCACGCGCGATGCCCATCACCCGGGCCAGGTGACCGAGCGGCCAACTGGCCTGCAGCCGCTGGAACGCCGCTTCTTCATCGTCACCCTCGGGCAACTCGGCGTCTTCGTAACGCAACAGCTCGCCACCCACCCGCCGACCGTCGGCGAAGGCCACCACCTGCTCGACTTCATCGGGGTCGAAGGCGTAGGCGTGCACGGTGACGCGCAGGTGCTCGGACAGCCGGCGCGCCAGCGCGTGGTGCGTCAGGTACCAGCGGGCGCCTGCGCGACCGTAGGTGAAGGCGCCGTCCCACGCGAAGCGCACGATGCGAGGCCCGCCCATCAGGGTCACCAGCAGACCGGTGTCGTCGGCAGACTGGCCGTCTTCGTCCAGCGCCAGACGCGCGACGTTCTGCAGCCACGCCACGTCGACGTCTTCGTACTGGCACAGATACCCGCCGTGCGATTCCACGTTTGCATCCCCCCAGGCAGGACAGCGCGACGCGCACTAGCCCAGCACGCTCACCCACACAAGGGAAGTCTTCGAAATCACTCTGCAATTGATGACGCGCCGCGCGATGGGCTGACCGACGCGCGTCAGTGGGCTGGCGTCGACCCGCTTGCCAGTCGGTCGTCGACCCTTAGCTTGCTGACATGCGAATCGAACAATTCACGCTCAAGGCACAAGAGGCGATCTCGGAAGCGCAGTCACTGGCGCGCCGAGGCAGTCATTCGACCTGCGAGCCCGAGCACCTGCTCAAGGCGCTGCTCTCGCAGAGCGAGGGCGTGATCGTGCCCATGCTGCAGAAGATCGGCGCCGACCCCCGGCTGGTCACCCAGCGGGTCGACGAGCTGCTCGCGCGCTCGGCGCAGATCAAGGGCGGCAACACCACCATCGGCACCCGGTTGATGACCCTGCTCGACAAGGCGGTCGACGAAGCCCGGGCCCTCAAGGACGAGTTCACCAGCTCCGAGCACCAGTTGCTGGCCCTGACCGCCGACAAGGGCTCGGTGGGCGAGCTGCTCAAGGCCAGCGGCGTCACCCGCGAGCGCGTGTTGGCGGCGATCAAGGACCTGCGCGGCGCCGGCACCCGCGTCACGAGCCAGGACGCCGAGGGAACCTACCGCGCGCTCGAGAAGTACGGCCGCGATCTGACCGAGCTGGCCCGGGCCGGCAAGCTGGACCCCGTCATCGGCCGCGACGAAGAAATTCGCCGCGCCATTCAGGTGCTCTCGCGGCGCACCAAGAACAACCCGGTGCTGATCGGCGAGCCCGGCGT
>CAIWFK010000480.1 GCA_903911905.1 uncultured Myxococcales bacterium | reverse complement strand
GACGATGAGCCGCTCGAACCCGAGGCCGAACCCGGCGTGGGGCACCGAGCCGTAGCGGCGCAGGTCGCGGTACCAACCGTAGTGCGCGGGGTCGAGGTTCATCTTCTTCATGCGCGCGTCGAGCAGGTCCAGCCGCTCTTCACGCTGGCTGCCGCCGATGATTTCGCCGATGCCGGGAGCCAGCACGTCCATCGCGGCCACGGTCTTCCCGTCGTCGTTCATGCGCATGTAGAACGCCTTGATCTGCTCGGGGTAGTTCATGACCACCACCGGGCGATCGACGTGCTCCTCGGTCAGGTAGCGCTCGTGCTCGGTCTGCAGGTCCTTGCCCCACTCGGGCGCGTACTCGAACTTCTTCTTCGCCTTCTGGAGAATCGAGACCGCCTCGCCGTAGTCGATGCGCTCGAACGACGAGGTCACGAATTTCTCGAGCCGGCCGATGACGCCCGCCTGGGTGACCACGCCCTTGCCCACCGACTGCTCGATGAACTTGAGGTCGTCCATGCGCTCGGCCAGCACGGCAGTGAACACGGCCTTCAGGAACCGCTCGGCCAGCGCCGCGTCGTCGGCGAGGTTGGCGAAGGCGATCTCGGGCTCGATCATCCAGAACTCGGCCAGGTGCCGGGTGGTGTTCGAGTTCTCGGCGCGGAAGGTGGGGCCGAAGGTGTAGACCTTCGAGAGCGCCAGGCAGTACGCCTCGACGTTCAGTTGGCCCGACACGGTGAGGTAGGCCTCCTTGCCGAAGAAGTCCTTGCCGAAGTCGACCTTGCCGGCGTCGGTGCGCGGCGGGTTGGCCAGATCGAGCGTCGAGAGCCGGAACATCTGCCCCGCGCCCTCGGCGTCGCTGGCGGTGATGATGGGCGTGTTGACCCACACGAAGCCTTCGTCGGTGAAGAAGCGGTGAATGGCCGCCATCGCCGAGTGGCGAATGCGCGAGATGGCGCCGAAAGTGTTGGTGCGCGGGCGCAGGTGCGCCACTTCCCGCAAGAACTCGGCGGTGTGCGCCTTGGGCTGCACCGGGTAGGTCTCGGGGTCATCGACGAAGCCCAGCACCTGCAGCGAGTCGGCCTGAATCTCGACCCCCTGCCCCTTGCCCTGGCTCTGCACCAGGGTGCCGATGGCGATGACCGAACAGCCCGCGGTCAGCCGCTGCACCTCGCTGGCGTAGTTGGCCAGGGTGTTGGGGGCGACGACCTGAATGGGGTCCTGGCAACTGCCGTCGTGCACGTTGACGAAGCTGATGCCGGCCTTGGAATCGCGGCGGGTGCGCACCCAGCCACGCACCTCGACCTTCGAGCCGACCGCGACGTCTCCCTTGAGAGCCTGCTTCACGCTGATGAGCGACATGGGCGGTGGAGTTAGCACCTTGGTACCGGCGCTCAACAGCTTGATGATGACGACGGGCCCGCACCAGCGGCTATGCTGACGCCATGGCCGCGAAGAAGCCCGAGGTCGTCGAGCTCGAGTACTGGGACGGAGAGCCCGAGCCCGAAGACGACGAGCTCGACGAGACGGGCGACGAGGTCGACTTCGCCAGCCTCGACGACGACGGCCACCCCGTCACCATCACCCTCGACGAGGTGGCCACCGACGACTTCGAGCGCCGCCGCCGCGCCGCCTTGCCGCAACCGGACAAGGGTCGGTCCGAGCCCAACCTTCCCAAGGTCAAGAGCTCGGCCTTCACGCGCTTCCTGAAGTAGCCACGCAACTGCGCCAGAGCAGGGCCGACAATCACCTTCAAGGAGCAAAACCCATGACCGTCAGCCATTCGACCCGTTCGCGCAGCACCTCGAAGACCCCTGCCGCCCGCACCGCTCGCGCACGCACCGCGCCGGCCAACGGGGCCAACCCGAAGCTGGCCGCTGCGGTGAAGTCGATTCACATCAGCCAGTACCACGCGCGGGGGAAGACCACGTACTGCAACCAGGCCTTCAAGGCCTACGCGGCGAAGCTCGGCTACAAGGGCTTCGGCGGAGAAGTGGCGAACCAGATGTACAAGCAGATGGACGCCCCGGGCAGCGGCTGGAAGCGGGTCGACGCGACCGAGGCCATGGCCGCCGCGAAGGACGGCAAGCTGGTGGCGGCCTCCTGGTACAACGACAAGCCCCGCGCGGGTCGCCCCGACGGCAAGGCGCCCGGCCACATCGCGGCGGTGATCGGCGAATACAGCCCCGGCGTGCCGGCCATCGCGCAGGCAGGCATCAAGACCTTCGAGTACGGCCCCATCACCGCGTCGCGGAAAAACCCGACCTACTTCGTTCGGGAGTGAGGTCGGACAAGAGCCTGCTGGCTGCGCCTTGCAGCCCCTCATGCCACGGACCGCCTGCCCTCGAGGCCGCTGCCGGTCGTGCACTCCCCGGTCGACGGGGCGCCCCGCGCGGTGCCATGTTCCGCCGCCATGCGCGTCGCCCTCCTCCTCACCTTCGCCGTACTCGTCTCGGCCTGCACCCCGAAGTGTGACGCCACCAGTTGTGCCCACGGCTGCTGCGACGCGGCCGGGGTGTGTCAGGCCGGCACCGAGGCGACCGCCTGTGGGTCGCTCGGCACCGCCTGTCACCTCTGCAACGCCACCCAACTCTGTCAGCCGCAGGCCAGCGGCTATTCGTGCTCGCCCGAGTCGGCGACTGGAGGAGGCACGGCCACCGGCGGTGGCACTGCGACCGGCGGTGGCACGGCAACCGGCGGCGGCAGCGCAACGGGCGGAGGGACCGCGACGGGCGGAGGCACCTCGACCGGCGGCGGCACTGCGACGGGCGGCGGTACCGGTGGAGGCCTCGGCTCCGGCGGCGGCGCTCCTTCGAACATCTCGGTCACCGCAGGCTCGTGCGCCATGGTCAGCCCCTGCGCCGGCAGCCCGATCGGCACCTGGTACTACACCCAGGCCTGCGTGGACGACCCGCTGGGCGACCTTCGCCAGTACTGCACCGGCGTGACGACCGTGTCGTCGAACACCGTGCTCTCGGGGCGCGTCGACTTCTCGGCCACCACCATGCGCCGCCAGGTCAGCACCACCTTCGCCACCACGGTCAACCTGCCCGCCTCGTGCGCGTCGCTGGGCTGCAGCACGATTCAATCGGTGTTGCGGCAGACCACGCCGAGCGCGACCTGTGCCAGCGCCACCAACGGCGGGTGTGACTGCTCGATCTCGGGCAGCAGTACGCTCGACGAGCAGGGCACGTGGACCGAGTCCAACGGCACCATCACCGAGAACGTCACCAGCCCCACCGCCATGACCCGCACCTTCGACACCTGCATCACCGGCTCGGCCATGAAGCTGCGCGAGAGCTCGGCGACCAGCGCGACCAGCAAGGGCACCACCACCGTCACGCGGCAGTGAGCGCTACTCCATCACCAGAATGCCCTTGCCCTGACGCAGCACCTCGATCTGATCGTCGATGAGCGAGACGATGGTCGAGGGCTCGGTGGGCTGCGGCCCGCCGTCGAGAATCAGGTCCAACCGGTTGCCGATGACTTCCTTGATCGACCTGGCGTCGGTCAGCACGTCGTCGTCGCCGGTGGTGGCCGAGGTGGTGACGATGGGGCGGCCCAGCTTGGCGGCGATGGCCAGCATCAGCGGCGCCTGCGGCACGCGAATGCCGACCTGCTTCTGCTTGGACTGCATCATCTCGGGCACCAGGCGCGTGGCCTCGAGCACGAAGGTGAACGGGCCCGGCGTCAGTTGCCGCATGGTGCGGTAGGCGAAGTTCGAGACCTTGGCGTACTTGGCCACGTCCGACAGGTCAGGGCACAGGAAGGCCAGCGGCTTCTTGCGGTCGCGGTTCTTCAGGCCGTACAGCCGATCGATGGCCTTCTTCGAGAACAGGTCGCACCCGATGCCGTAATACGTGTCGGTCGGGTAGGCGATGAGCCCCCCGTCTTCGAGGACCTTCGCCGCACGCTCGACGAGCCGGGGCTGCGGGTGGACGACATCGACTTCGACGATGGGAGCGACGGCCATGACGCGGGGCGCTGTAGCGCGACTTGGTCACCGTTTGCAGGTTTTCCAGTTCGGCACGAACGCCTCCTTCGCCAGTTCGAAGGCGAAGTCCACGCTCTTGCAGGAATCTCCCAGCAAGTTCGAGGAGATGCTTGGAGCCCCCCAGTCGGAATGAAAGCGCACCCGGGCCACGCCCTTGCTGTCGAAGAGCACCGCCGAGAGCCTCGGCTTGCAGGCGTCGGGGCTGCCGTTGACCACCGAGACGACCGCCGAGGGCTTGCCCTTCGAGAAGAACCAGAAGTCACCCGCCGGGCGATCGTCGCCCACGTCGCACAGCTTCTTCGGGGGCGCGGTCAGGTCGAGCTTGTAGCCATCGACCAGGGTGGGCGCGGTGCAGGCGGCGCGCGGCTCGTACTTCGCGTCGGTCAGCAACCGCACCACGTCGGCCAGGGTCTGCTTGCCCTTGAAGAGCGCCTTTTCCTGCCCGCTGCGATCGAGCCAGCCCTGAAGCTGTTCGACCGCGCGAATGGTGCCGCCCAGGTAGCGCATCAGGTACGCGACCTGCGGGGTGGCGCAGCCCTCGGCCTTGAGGAGCACGGGCCGATCGTTGCCCTGCACGCCGCCGGGCGGCAGGTCGACCACCACGCCAGCCACGTGCCCCAGCGGCGCGGGACTGTCGGGCAGTTGCGGCGGGGGCGAAGGAGCGGCGGACAGGAGCAGCGCGAGCAGCATGGCGGCGCTCATAGCCGTAGCGCTCAGGCTTGTCAGCGGGGGCTCGGAAGTGGGACGGTGAAGGGACACCACGGTGGAGGGCGACATGTTCGAGGCAGTGACCAGGCAGGGCGAAGTCGCCGTGAAGCGTTCGTTCCTGATGAAGCGAACGATCGCGTTGACGCTCGTCGCTTCCCTCTCGGGCTGCTACAGCCGGGTGATCATTCCCACCAACGAGCTGACGCAGCTCGACGGCTTCGGCGCCGACGACACGAAGACGCCGGGAAAGCGCTTCGAACTGCACGGCACCGAGGGCGAGCGCGTCGCCTTCGGCGCAGACACGCCGCTCACCCTGGTGACCGACGCGCCCAGAGGGCCGTTCCACTTCTGGCGCATCTCGGTCGACGGGAAGACCTTCGAGGGGCTGTCGACGGGAAGGTCGCCGCTGCGGCTCGACCTCGACGCCATCTCGCAGGTCCAGACGCAAGTGCTCAATGGAGATCGAACCGTCCTGGCCGTGTTGGGCGCGGTGCTCGCCACGGCGCTCGCAGGCGCGAGCATCGGGGCGTTGGTGATCGTCTCACGCATTCAGCGCTGACCGAATACCGAGGCGACTTCACTTCCCCCGCAGGACCCGGTCCGCCCACGCAGCCGCGTACTCGAGCGCCGCCGCTTCCTGCCGACCGAACGAGTGCCCTGCCCCTTCGAGCACGTGCAATTCGAGCAGCCGGTTTCGCTTCACCAGTCGATCGAGCACCTTCAGCGGCCCCAGCTCGTCGTCGTCGCCCTGAACGATCAGCGTGGGTACCGTGACCTCGAGCAACGCGGCCTCGTCGAGTGGCCGGGGCTTCCCGGGAGGCCGCACCGGAAACCCCAGCAGCACGCACGCGCTCACCAGTTCGCGCTTGCCCAGCCGCACACAACCGCGCCCGCCGAACGAGCGGCCGACCACCACATGAGGACCGGGGACCTCGGCGAGCACCTTCGAGAGCCACGCCGTCTCGAGTTCGAGCCCCGGGGTCAGCTTTCCCCGCTTCGGGGCGCGACGCCGGCACGAGAACCCCAGCGCCTCGAGGCGCGTGCTGAACTTCACCAGAATCGGCTGCTCGGCCGCGCCGCCGAACCCGGGCAGCAACACCACGTCAGCGCGCGACACGACGCGACCTCACCAACCGGGGCAGCACGCCCGCACTGACCCCACCGAACGAGAAGAGCAACTGCTCGCGGAAGGCCTTGAGCTCGGCCCAGTCGATCTCCAGCCGCCCATGCGCGACCGGGTCGCGTAGCTGCTCCTTGCTCCAGGTGACGAAGGCCGCGAAGGCGGTGAAGAACTCGTCGTCGAGCGTGAAGTGCTCGTGCAGGAAGGTCTTGAACGGCGCGAGGTAGGTCTCGTCACGGCGCACCAGCACCCGCGCCACTTCCCCCAGCCCCGGCACGCGTGAGTCGAGCCCGCGATCGAAGGCCTCGACCAGGCGATCGAAATATTCGACCCGGCGGCCCTTCACCTCGCGGGTGGCACCGGTGAGGAACGCTTCGCGCCGGCCGTCATGCTCGAGCCAGGCGTCGAACGGGCGGACGATCAGTTCCATCAAGCTGCGCTCGAGCGCGCCCGAGAAGAGCACTGCGACCGCCGCCGAGGGCAGCTCGGTGTACAGCGCCTGCTGGTAGGTGCGCTCGGCCACCAGCAGCATCGGCCCCATGGGGTCGGGCAGCGCCGCACCGTCGAACGCGCGGTCGAGGTTGTCCTTCGCCCGGGCCTCGACCTCCCGCTCACGCACCTCGAGCTCTTCGCGCAGCCGCTGCTTTCGCTCGGCCTCGAGCCGGGTGCGCCCTTCGGCCTCGGCCCGCTCGGCCTTGGCCATGGCCTCGGCGGCGGTCTGCTTCAGCCGGTCGATCTCGGCGCGCAGGCCTTCCAGCTCGGTCTCGCGCGAGAGGAACCGCCGACGCAGGCTCTCGGCCTCGGCCTTCGCCAGGTCCACCTGGGCGGCCGCGTCGTCGCGCCAGGCCGTGCGTTCCTTCGCCAGCTCGAGCCCACGCCGGGCTTCGGGGTCGTCGGGGTCGCACTCCAGGGCGCGCTCGAAGCGCTCGGCCGCCCGCTCGAAGTCACCGCGATCGGCCGCCAGGTGCCCCAGGTCGACCAGCACCGCCGCGCCGAGGCGGGAATCGAGCTCGGGCGACGCTGCCGCCCGCTCGAGCACCACGAGCGCTTCGTCGGCTCGATGGAGCAGGCGCAAGGCGCGCCCCTGAACCGCCGCGGTCTGGAAGTCCCACCCCGGCCCGCGCTCGCCCCTGGCCACCCCTGCCGCCGCCAGGCGCTCGAGCGCACGCGCCGGCTGTCGTCGCAGGTTGTCGAGGTGGGCGAACATCAACAGGTCTTCGGCCAGCGCGCCCTTCGCGATGCGCTCGGCGATCAACCGATCGGCCCGCTCCGGCTGCCCGACCAACTGCGCGGCCCAGGCCATGTGCGCCAACTGGCCGGGCTCGAGCCGCCCCGCGGCCTCGAGCGCCGCCCAGCGCTCGAGCGCGCCCGCCGCATCACCCAGCATCAAGCGCGCGTCGGCCTGGAGCGCCTGCGCGGTGGCCTTGAGCTGTGGGTTCGGAGCGCGGGCCTCGACCTCGGCCGCCAGCAGTTGGGCGTCGTCGAACTTCCCGCGCCGGGCCTTGACCAGCGCCAGCACCAGCTTCGACTCGGCGCCGCCACCCGCGAAGAGTGCCTGGGCCAGCGCCTGTT
>CAIWFK010000479.1 GCA_903911905.1 uncultured Myxococcales bacterium | reverse complement strand
GGTGCGGCACTGCCGTAGGCCCAGGACTGCCGCACCTTGCTGCCGTCGCTGACCGTCGCCAGACGGTTTGCCGCGTCGAGGGTGTAGACGATGACTGCGCCGTCTGGGCGCCGCTCCTTGATGAGGTTGCCGGCCTCGTCGTACACGAAGCGCGAGAGACCGAAGTCCGGGCTCTGCACCTCAACCAGGCGACCGAAGTCATCGTGCTGGTAGCGAATGGTGACGCCCTTCGCGTCCGTGAAGCTGGCCAGGTTTCCGCGCGAGTCCCACGTGTAGCTCGCGCTCACCACCCATGTTCCACCGATGAGTTGGTCGACGCGAGTCAGGTCGCCGAACTCGTTGTACGTGTAGTGGTGAGACTGGGCCTGGGTCGTCGCGTTCTGGTCGAAGCGGCCCGGGTCCGAGCGCCACACCATGCGGTTGTCATCATCGAAGCCGACCGCGCTACCGTTCGACGGGCCAGGTGAAATCGACTTCGTTCGCCGGCCTTGGCTGTCGTAGGTAAAGCTCTGGTTCCGCTGAGGAAGTGCGCCCTCCATCAAGTAGACGGTCGAGAGCAGCTTGTTCGAACGAAAGTAGTCCGTGCTGGAGTCCGAAAGCGGGCTGGTCGCGCTCGGCAATCGAGCGACACTGGCCAACTGGCCGGCCGAGTCGTACGCCAGCTGAGAAACGCTACCGTTAGGAGAACCGGCCGCACTCAGGCGCCCAGAAGGCAGGTATGCGAGTGTTGATGCCGCTGAAAACCCAGGCGGCAACGTTGAAGTCGCACGCCCGACCGCATCGTAGCCCAGGGCCCAGCTCTGCCCCTCCTCGTCAGTGACGGTGTGCGCGTGCCCGCGCGCGTCAAAGTCGGCGAAGGTGGTGGGCGCTCGTCCGGGCGGCGTTATCGATGCCAGCGCCCACTGACTGACGGAGCTCCAACCGGAAGTCGTCACATCCGACACATCACGACGAGGCCCATCCTGTGAGGCGAGTCGACCACTCCCGTCGTACGTCTTGGTGGTGACCTGGACCTGCGTGCCCCACGTACCATCGACGTCAAGCAGGGTTCGCCCCACGGCGATCTGCCGCTGCACCTGCGGTGAAGCAGGCCCTGAATTGAAGGCCGTGGGCAGCTGACAGCTTGCGCTCCCGCAGTATGGGTCGATGGCAGCGGATGGCACCGTGTAGTCCGTGACCGCAAAGGCATTGAAGTTGGGCATCGTCGGATCGAGCGAAACGAATGAAGACCACGCTTGAATCGACGAATTCCCGAGGTAGCCATACCGCTCACCCCGCGAGTAGGCGGTGGGCGTGACAGGCGAACAACTCGGCAACCCCGAGTACTCGGCGATGATGCGGCCCTGCCCGTCTCGCTCGTGCCGGTTGAAGTTGCCGCTGCCTTCGCGGTCGCACTGCATCTCGAGGATGTCGGGGGCGGTGACGTAGCTGTGGAGCCTCGTGGTGTCGCAGTTGCCCTGTTCGTCGATGAAACACTCCGAGACGAGCGCGTTGTTCGCGAAGGTGAGGTCGATGTTTTCCCGGTTGCTCCGCACCGAGGTCGAGCGATTCAGTGGCGGTCCCTGGAGGTACTTCCAGGTAAAGGAATAGTCCCCTGTCGGCGTCTGGTGACTGATGACTCGAGCAGGGTCATCGGGCGCCGCGTGGTACTGGAAGGCTTCGACCAGCTTGCCGTCCGCGTCGGTCGCCTGCGTCAGCAGGCTCACCTGCATCTGCGAGGCCCAGGCGATGTGCGTGAAGTTGTAGGCGTAGGTCTCCGCGTTGCCGTCCGCTTCGGTCGCGTGCGCAAGGTTGCCGTCGGGCAGGTAGTCGAACATCGCAACCGGCGTCGCAAACTGCGCATCGAGCGCCACGCCAGCGAGGCTGCCGGTCGGCTCGTACGCGAACCACAGTTGCCGGCCGAAGAGAAAGTCGACACGGCACAGAGCCCCCGCCGGCAGTTGCGAGGACACCGCGCACGCCGCGTCGTCATTGGCGTACCGCAGCTGCGCTTCGCCACCGTCCGCCGCGCGAATGACCCTCAACGCGCCCGTGCCATCGAAGATGAGGGCGCTGCCGTCTTCGCGGCCCGCGATGTAGAGGTTGGTGGTGGGGTCCCACGTCATCGTCCGCGCTGCGTGATTTGTGGCGTACCCACCGCCCACCAGGTTGAACTCTTCGGCCGTACGCTCGCCGAGGACCAGAATCACCCGTGTCGCGGGGTTGGGTCCCGCCAACGCGAGGAAGCTCCCATAGGTGTGATGCCACCCAGGCCCGAGGATGGAGCGCTGCCCGCGCTCGGCATCCGCGGTCGAGTAGTGGCGCCGAAAGGCAACCGGCGGACCCCATGGCTGACTCACGTCGATGTCGGTGCGGTCGACCCACGCGAAGCCCGTCAGGGTGTCGACCGGCTGACCGGCCTGCGTGCGCGGGC
>CAIWFK010000478.1 GCA_903911905.1 uncultured Myxococcales bacterium | reverse complement strand
CTCCTCGACGAGCGTCAGATCATCCCCTCCGCCTCTTGTCGATCCCCCCGGACTTCCTGCGGCTTCCCCAATCTGGGCGTGCACTCGTCGCTCACTCCACTGAACAAAATGTCAGCCCGATGAGGTAGAACGAGGCCGGTGAGCATCGTCGTCGTCGCCGAGAAGCCCTCCGTGGCGCGTGACCTGGGTCGCGTGCTGGGGGCCGGTGTGCGTGGAGACGGGGTGCTGACGGGCAACGGCTACGTCATCACCTGGGCCATCGGTCACCTGGTGGGGCTCGAGGAACCTGAAGGCATCGACCAGCGCTGGGCGCGGTGGAGCATGAGCACCCTGCCCATGTTCCCCCGCGAATGGCCGCTGCGGGTCTTCGAGCAGACCCGGCCGCAGTTCGAGGTGGTGCGGCGCGCGCTGAGCGCTCCCGACGTGGCGCAGGTGGTGTGCGCGACCGACGCGGGGCGAGAGGGCGAGCTGATCTTCCGCTTCATCTACGAGGCGGCCCGGTGCCGAAAGCCTGTGCGCCGGCTGTGGATTTCGTCGCTCACCGACGGAGCGATTCGGGACGGGTTCGCGAAGCTGCGCGATCAGCGCGAGTTCGACGGGCTGGCCGCGGCAGCGCTCGGGCGCAGCCGGGCCGACTGGCTGGTGGGCATGAACCTCTCGCGGGCCTACGGGCTGGCGCTCGATGCGCAGCTCTCGGTGGGTCGGGTGCAGACCCCCACCCTGGCGATGCTGGTGGAGCGTGAGCTGGCCATTCGCAACTTCACCCCCGAGGACTACCTCGAGGTGGTGGCGACCTTCTCCCCGAGGGCGGGCGCGAAATACGACGGGGTGTGGCACCGCGAAGGCAAGGTCGAGCACCCTCGCCGGCTGCCCCACGACGGGGTCGAGGCGAAGGCGGTGGTGGCGCGCGCGAAGACGGGCCAGGCGACCATCGCTTCGGTGACCTCGAAGCAGAAGCGCCTGCCGGCGCCGCTGCTCTACGATCTGACCGAGCTGCAGCGGCAGACCAACCGGCTGTTCGGCTTTTCGGCGCAGCACACGCTCGAGGTCGCGCAGGCGCTGTACGAGCAGCACAAGCTGCTGAGCTACCCGCGCACCGACAGCCGGCACCTGTCGACCGAGGTGGCGGGCACCCTGGGGCCGATCGTTCAGGCCATCGCCGCGCCGTATGCGGCAAACCTGGCGCCGGGCACGGGGCAACGCGCCCTGGGTCGGCGCTTCGTCGACGACGCGCAGGTCAGCGATCACCACGCGATCATCCCCACCACCACCAACGCGGCCAACCGCTCGTTGAGTGTCGACGAGCGGCGGGTCTACGACCTCGTGTGTCGGCGGCTGTTGCAGGCCTGGCACGACGACTTCGTGTGGGCGGCGACCGAGGTGGTGACCGACATCGCCTCGCCGGGGGTGGTGGATCACTTCAAGAGCCACGGCACGGCCATCGAACAGCCGGGGTGGAAGGTGCTCGACCTGGGCGCCATTCGCGCGCCGAGCGAGAAGAAGCCGGCGGCGGGAGAAGAGTCAGAGCCCGACGGCGTGCTGCCTGCGGGGCTGGCGCAGGGGCAGGCGCAGACGGTCCTCGAGGCGAAGGCGGTGCAGAAGCGCACCCGGCCTCCTCCGCGGCTCAACGACGCGACGCTGCTGACGGCGATGGAGACGGCGGGCAAGACGCTCGACGAGCGGGAACTGTCGGACGCGATGAAGGAAAACGGGCTGGGGACGCCGGCCACCCGCGCCAACATCATCGAGACGCTGCTGACCCGCGGCTACATCGTGCGTGACGGCAAGTCGCTGGTGGTGACCGAGAAGGGGCTGGGGCTGATCGCGGTGGTGGACGCCGAGGTGAAGAGCCCGGCGATGACGGGCGGGTGGGAAGCGCGGCTGCAGCGCATCGCGAAGGGTCAAGGCGCGTTGCCCGAATTCCTGACCGGCATCGAGCGGTACGTGGAGTCGGTGATCGGTCGCATTCGCACCACGCCGCCGACGCCGATGGGTGGGGGGGGTGGGCCGCCGGCCAGGCCCGAGCGACTGACGCCTCCGCCGGCGGCGCCCGTGGCGACGGGGCCCAGACCGGAAGCGCCAAAGGGTGAAGCGGCCTTGCTGGCGCGGTTCGGGCACACCTCGTTCCGACCGCACCAGAAGCAGGCCTGCGACGCGGCCATCGCGGGGCACGACGTGCTGCTGGTGATGCCGACCGGCGCGGGCAAGTCGCTGTGCTACCAGTTGCCGGGGTTGGCCCGTGGCGGGACGACGCTGGTGGTCAGCCCGCTGATCGCGCTGATGGAAGACCAGGTGGCGCGGCTTCGCTCACTGGGGTTGAGGGCCGAGCGAATCCATTCCGGGCGGGCGCGGCTGGAGTCGCGACGGGTGTGTCAGGACTACCTCGCGGGCGCGCTCGACTACCTGTTCATCGCGCCGGAGCGGCTGGGGGTGCCGAACTTCCCCGAGCTGTTGGCGAAGCGAAAGCCGACGTTGATCGCCATCGACGAGGCGCATTGCATTTCGCAGTGGGGGCACGACTTCCGGCCCGACTACCGGCTGCTGGGGGAGCGGCTGCCCTCGCTGCGACCGGCACCGGTGATGGCGTTGACCGCGACCGCGACGCCTCGGGTGCAGCAGGACATCGTGGCGCAACTGAGCCTGGGAGGCGGCGCGCGGCAGTTCATTCACGGCTTCCGGCGCGACAACCTGGCCATCGAAGCCATCGAGGTGTTGCCGAGCGAGCGCCCGTCGCGCGCGCTGGAATGGCTGCTGGGGGAAGACCGGTTGCCGGCCATCGTGTACGCGGCGACGAGGAAGACGGCCGAGGCGACCGCCGAGCTGTTGTCGGGGCACCTGCGGGCGGCGGCGTACCACGCGGGGCTGTCGGCCGAGGAGCGTGACCGGACGCAGACGGCCTTCCTGTCGGGTGAGCTCGACGTGGTGGTGGCGACGGTGGCGTTCGGCATGGGGGTCGACAAGGCCAACGTGCGCACGGTGCTGCACCTGGCGTTGCCGGGGAGCGTCGAGGGGTACTACCAGGAAATTGGTCGTGCGGGCCGTGATGGGCTGGCTTCGCGCGCGGTGTTGATGCACCACTTCGTGGACCGCAAGACGCACGAGTTCTTCCTCGAGCGTGACTACCCCGACGTGACGGTGCTGGCGAAGCTGGCGCGGGCGCTCGACGACGCCCCGCAGACCAGCGACGAGCTGCGGCGGCGCACGCGGGTGAAGGTCGACGACTTCGAGAAGGCGCTCGAGAAGCTGTGGATTCACGGCGGCGTGCGCGGGGTGACCGAAGATCGACTGCCGCGGGGCCACGACGACTGGCCGGTGCCGTACCAGGCGCAGCGCGAGCAGCGGGTGG
>CAIWFK010000477.1 GCA_903911905.1 uncultured Myxococcales bacterium | reverse complement strand
TGGGGCCTGCCCGATTGGCGGTCCTCCAATCACATTGCGTGTTTGGCGCGGCCGATGGAGGGGTGTGGTAGAACCGCCGAGTGCTGATCTCGTGCGAGAAGTGCTCGACGACGTATGTGCTCGATGATGCGCTGATTCCCCCCCAGGGAACGCCGGTGCAGTGCACCCGCTGTGGGCACGTCTTCACGGCCAAGCCGGGGGCGGGTGACGCGCCGGCTCCCGTCGCCGCGGCGCCGCCGCCAGACAAGGGCGTCAACAGCACCCTGATGTTCGGCGCGGTCGGCGCTGGAGGCCCCGCGCCCAAGGCCAATTCGCCCAACCAGACCATGGTCTTCGGGGCTCCGAGCGCGGGCGCGGCACCCTCGCAGCGCAGCTCGTCTCCCGCCAACCAGACCATGGTGTTCGGCACCGCTGCCGCGACGCAGGCTCAGCCCGAGCCTGCGGCCAAGCCGAACCTCGCGTCGCAGACCATGGTGTTCGGCACCAACCCGTCTGCCGCGCGCCCGCCGCCTCCCGCAGCGAGCAAGCCCTCGGCCTCGCAGACCATGGTCTTCGGCACCCAGCAGGCCACCAGCCAACCGCCGCCCGCAGCGCCGCCCAAGAAGGGCAGCGAGACCATGGTCTTCGGAAAGGGTGCGGCGACGGCGGCCCCCCCGCCCAGCTTCGGCACGCCGGTGGCGACCCAGTCGCGCCCTTCGACCCCTGCGGCCACCCCCTCGGCGAACCAGACCCTGGTCTTCGGCGCCAGCCAGCTCGAAGACAGCGCGCCCAAGAACCAGACGATGATGTTCGGGCGGCCCGCGGCCGGCAAGCCGGCCATTCCCAAGGTCACGGCGGGGTCGGTCGAATTGGCGGGCTACGCGGCCGACGAGGGCCCCGCCGAAAGCACGGTGCGCGTCGATCTCGAGAACGTGATGGAAGGCGGTGCCGCCGCGGGGGAAGACGACGGCCCCTCGCGCCACGACCGCACCCAGCGCTATGCGATGACCGACGACGCCGAAGCGGCGCAGCCGTTGATTGCGCCCGAGTCGGTCGAAGAACGGCACAACCGCACCGCGCTCTTCGCCATGAACCCCATGGCCGAACGCACGCACCCCCACGCGAGCGCGCCCCTGGCGCTCCAGGCGGCGCCTCCTGGCGACGACAACGCCACGCTGATGTTCGGCAACAACGCCGAGCCGCAGGTCGCCTCGGTGGTGCTCGACGACGGTCACCTCACGCCGCCCCAGGCGCCGGCCGCTCCGCTGGTGCCGACCGTGCCGCACCTCTCACAGTTCGACAGCAGCCAGAACCTGGGGACTGACCAGTTCCAGCAGCAACCGGAAGACGCCTTCGCGCAGCAGCACGAGCCTTCGCTGGGCGCGGTCGACCTGCCGCCCGAGCCGGCCTTCACCGGCGACGCCTCGCTCGCGGTCGATCAGGCCGCGGCCGACGACGCGGCGGTCGCGCAGATGCGGGACTCCCGCAACCGCCGCTTGACCATCTTCGTGGTGGTGCTCTTGCTGCTGGTGGTGGCGCTCGCCGGCGCGCTGTTCTGGTTCACCTTCGGGCGGGCCATGGTGAACAAGGAAAGCGCCCACCTGTTGCAGCAGACCCGTGACGCGGTGAGCAGCCTGCGCGCCGACGACGAGACCTCGCGGCTCGAGGCCATCGCCACGTTGCGCCGGCTGATGGTGTCCTCACCGAAGTCGCCCGAGGTGCACAGCGCGTTGGTGCTGGCGCTCGCGCTCTCGTGCGACGATGTGAACGAGGGCGTCACCCGCCTCACGGACACCCTCAAGCGCGCGCGCGCGCAGCGGGAAGGCTCGAAGGATCACGCGGCCCTCGACGAGCGGGTGCAGAAGCTCAACGCGCGGCTCAGCCAGGCGCAGAGTGCGCTGAACGATCGCCGCAGCGAGCTCGCCCAGGCCCAGCAGGGCCTCGAGCAGGTCGCGACCGGCGAGCTGACCGACGAGCAGCGCTTCGTGGTGGTGCGCTCGCGCGCCATCGGGGCCGCGGTGTTGGGGGGCGACGACGCCATCGCCCTGGCCGAAGAAGCCCGCCAGAAGTCGGTCACGCCCGACAACTGGGCCGACCTCGCGCTGCCTGAGTACGTCATCAACGGCGGTTCGTCGTTCGATGACGCGCTCAAGCAGCTCGAGGTCGTCCAGCAGCGGGACAGCACCTTCCTGCGGGCCTACGTGCTGGCCGCGCGCATCAAGGTGAAGCAGAACGAGCTGGACGGTGCCGACGAGCAGTTGACCCGGGTGCTCACCCTGCAGCCCCGCCACGAGGTCGCAGGCCAACTGCACGAGTGGATCGCGTCACGGCAGCGCCAGGCCGACTGACCGGTCCGCTCAGCGTCGGGCGAAGCGCGACTCGACGGGCAGCAGCGTGGCGTAGCCGGCGAAGAGCTGACCGGTGAGCCGGGGCCTGGCGCCCGCCTGTTCGGCCCGCAGCCAATCGTTCCAGCGATGGCCGTCGTGGTCGGTCGGCTGATCCCGGTGCTCCAGGTTCATGCGGTAGCGCACCACGCCCGAGGCCACGCGGTGAATGACCACCACCGTGCCGTCGGCTTCGACGTCGTCGACCACCCCCACGTGGGTCAACCCGTCGTTGGTGCGGCCGTCTCGGTTGAGATCGTACGTGTCGCGGAAGAAGACCAGGTCCCCGGGCAGGGGCCGGCCCACCTCGAAGATGCGGCCGTGACGGCTGGCGAACCGCCAGATGGCGGTGACCCCGTTGTCGCCGCCCGCGCCGTCGGCCATCAGGTCGACGCCAGCCTGCGAATAGACCGCCCGCACCAGGCCCGTGCAGTCGTCGCCGAAGCGTCGGGCGCCGACGGCGATCTGCCGCTTGCCGACCAGGTTGCGCGCGGCGTCGAGGGCCGACGCGCGTGCTCCCGGCGGCACCACCAGGGGCCCCGAGGTGCCGTCGCTGGCCGGTGGAATGCTCGCGGGGGCCGCGGGGCGGGTGAAGGGCAGGTACCCTTCGCTCAGCGCCAGCCGGCCGCCCACCGGCGCCGAGGTGGCGCACGCACAGGTCAGCAGCAGCAGGGGGGCTCGCACGCGGCCAGCATGTCGCGGCCCCGGCCGAGGTCAAAAAAGGCTCCGCCTGGTGCTATGCAGGCGCTCGTGCGAACCGGCGTCAGCCTCATGGTCGTGGTGCTCAGCGTCGTCTCGTGTCGCGACTTTGCGTACGACGCCGCGTCGAAGAAGGACACCATCGAAGGGTACCGCGAGTTCATTCGCACCCACCCCGACGATCAGGCCAACCTCGATTCGGCGAAGGAACGCCTGGCCGAACTGGAGTTCGCCGAGGCCGAAAAGG
>CAIWFK010000476.1 GCA_903911905.1 uncultured Myxococcales bacterium | reverse complement strand
CCACGCCACGTTCGAGCCACCAGCCGTTGCAGCCCCTTGGCCGCTCGGGTCCTTCACGATGATGGAAGGCTGTCGGCCCTGATGCCCTCACTGCAGCGTCACGTCGTCGAACGCCGTGTAGGTCGGCCCGCTGCCCGCACCGTCGTGGTTGGTGAGCGTCACCGTGTAGCTGACGCCGGCGGTCACGGGCGAAGTCACCTGGGTCCACGGCGTGCCGGGGCTGCAGGTCTTCCCCAGCAGGGTGGCGGTGACGCCGGTCGCGTTGTTCTTGAGCGTGATGGTGGCCCAGTCGTTGGCCAGGCTGTCGTTGCAGTTGGTCTGGTACCAGACGCTCAGCTTCGTCTTGCCGGCCGAGGCGATGAAGGTCTGCGACACGCTCGATTCGACGGTGGCCGCGCTGGCGCTGAAGCCGAAGAACGCGGTGCCGGTGTGCCCGGGGGTCGCGAGCGCGGGCGTGCCCGAGCCGCTCCACCCGGTCAGTTGGCTCTCGAAGCCGCCGTTGACGAGGCCGGTGGTGGGCACCACCAGGGTGAGGGTCACGGTGTGCGTGGCCTGCGCGCCCTTGGCGGTGAGGGTGACGGTCGAGGTGCCCGCCGGCGTGGCCGAACCCACGGTGATGGTGGCGGTGGTGCTCGCCCCGCTCGAGATGGTCGAGGGGCTCAACGCGATGGTGGCGCCCGTGGGCAGTCCGGTGGTGGTGAAGGTCAACGCCTGGGCCGAGCCCGAGGTGACGGCCGTACTGAGCACGCTGCTGCCGCTCTGCGCGTTGGCGAGGGTGAGCGAGGTGGTGCCGGCGGTGAAGCTGAACTCGTTCTTGAGCACCGTGACGGCGATGGTGGCGGTCTTGGGAGCGCCGCTGGGCGCGGTGCCGGTGACGGTGAGGGTGAAGGCACCGCCGGGCGCGGCGGTGGTGGCGGCGACGGTGAGCGTGACGTGGCCGCCCGAGGCGACGGAGGCGGGGCTGAAGGTGGCGGTCACGCCGGTGGGCGCGCCGGTGGCGGCGAAGGAGACGGTCTGGGCCGCGCCCGCCGAAATCGCGGTGTTGATGGTGGTGGTCGCCGAAGCGCCGGCGTTGACGCTCAGTGAGGTGGCGACGGGAGCGATGGTGAAGTTGCTGCCGGCCACGGCCAGGGCGACGGTGGTGGTGACCTTTCCGCTGGGCGCGGTGCCGGTGACGACCAGCGCGTAGGTGCCGGTGGGCGCAGCGGTGGTCGAGACCACGCTGAGCGTGGTGCTGGCGCCGGCAGTGACGCTGGTGGGGCTGAAGGTCGCGGTGACGCCAGCCGGCGCGCCGGTCACCGAGAAGGTGATGGTCTGGGCCGAGCCCGAGGAGACCGCGGTGGCGATGGTCGAGCTGCCGCGCGCGCCGGCGGTGAGGCTGAGCGACGACGGGGTGGGGGTCAGGGTGAAGCCGTTGCCGGCCACGGTCAGGGTGAGGGTCGCGGTGTGGGTGGCGCTCGCGCCCTTGGCGGTGATGGTGAGGGGGAAGGTGCCCGAGGCCACGGTGGCGGCGGTGGTGATGGTGAGGGTCGAGGCCGCTCCGGTGGTGAGGCTGGTGGGGCTCAAGGTCGTCGTCACGCCGGTGGGCGCGCCCGTCACGGTGAGCGTGAGGGCCTGGTTGCTGCCGGTGGTCAGCGCGGTGGTGACGGGCAGGGTCGTGGTCTTGCCGGCGGCCAGCGAGAGCGTCGAGGCCACGGTGAGCGAGAAGTCGTTGGTGGGCGCCTTGGTGACGACGCAACCGTTCGAGGCGTTCGAGTATTCGGACTGCACCACGTAGGTCACGCCATCGCTGCCGACGACCGAGCCCTGCTGGGCATTGCAGATGTCGCCGATTTCGCCGTGCGCCGAGTCGTACCACCCCAGCGGTGCGGCGTAGGCGGTGGCGAGGCCGACTTCGGGGTCGGTGATCATCTCGACCAGCTCGTGCGAGGCCACCGAGGTGAGGTTGTTGAAGGGGGTGGGGTTGGCACCGCAGCCCACGTCGCAGCCCGAGCCGGCCTGCATGTCGGGGTGCACGCCGTAATAGACCTCGTGGCCGCCGGCGTTCGAAATGGTGCCGTGGTACGCGCAGAAGCCGCCCGACACGCAGGAGCGCCCGCCGCCCATCGAGATGCTCGTGCCCCTGGGAAAGAAGACGGCGTAGTACGTGTTGTCGTTGCCCTTCGCGTCGGTGGTGGGCGCGGGCAGCTTGCCGGCGGCGATCTGCGCGGCGATCTCGGTGCGAATGGTGGCGTCGTCGAGGCTGGTGGCCGAGGTGGACGGGGTGATGGTGTATTGCCCGACGAAGCTGCCGCGGCCGATGGTCTGGGTCGGGGTGTCGTATTCGGTTCCCAGCCAGTCGAGGTACGCGCTGTTGAGCACCCCCTGGAAGAAGGTGGCGATGCTGGGCGAGGAGGTGCTGCTGACGTTGGGGACGTAGCTGCCGCTTCCCCAGAGCACCTGCACGACCCTGGTATTCGAGACCACGCGGCCGCCGTAATAGGTCAGGTGCGCGGTGCCGGCGGCGCTGGTCGGGCCGGTCGACGCGCCCGGGTCGCGCCAGGGCTGGGCGATGACCTGGGGCACGGGAATGGTCGGCTGTTCCGGGCTGATGGGGTCGTTGGCCAGGCCGGGGTCGCAGGCGGCGAAGGCCAGCAGCACGGCGAGCGGGGCACGACGATGCAGGCCGACGAGGGCGGCGATGGGGGCGCTGGCCATTGGGGGTCCTTGGGGGAAGGGGATCACCGGTGGTGCAGGCCGCGGACCATGACGGGCGGCCGGGCTTTCGTGGGCTTCGGTCAGGTACTCCTGAGTCCGCCGGCGGTCATGGCCGGGTCGTCGACCCCTCGGGTCGCAAGTACCCGGTACTCCTGCGTAGGCGAGGGTGGGTCAGGGCACGGGGTGTGGTGCCGGACACTTTTTACGGACCTCGCGCTCCTACGTGGCGAGAATCGACTGGAGCGAAGGTGCACCAACCGAAGGTGCCAGACACCTTGTTCCTACTGCCCGCCGAGCTTCTGGACCGCTTCGAGCGCGGCCTTGCGCACCTTGTCCGACGCATCGTTCCGGCTCGCCGTCTTCAGCGCCGCCATCGCCGCCGGTCCTCCGAGTTCGGCCAGGGCGCGAGCCGCGCTGCACCGAACGCTCTCGTCGGGATCATGCACGAGCGCATCGAGCGCCCGCCCGCGACCCGCACTCGGCATGATGATCGCCAGCGTTTGCAGCACCTCGGCCCGAACCGCCGGGTCCGCCTGCGTCCGCAAGGTGTCGACCCGGCCAGTCACCGCCGAAATTCGATGCGTTCCCGCAGCCCGCACGGCCGCCGCGAGCACGTCGGCCGAGCGGGCTCCCAGCCCCTGCTCGACCGCCACCCGCGCCTGCTCTCCGGGCTTGGCAAACCGCAGCGCCCGCATCGCCGCCAACTGGTCGACGTGCTGCGGCGAACGCGAGGTCTTCAGCACGTCGTCGCTGGTCACCGCCCCGCACGACGTGGCGGCCTCGTACGCCGCCGCCCGCACCGGCTCGGGCTGGCTCGCGTCCTTCCAGGTGGCGAGCGCGACGTCACCACAGCCCGAGGCCCCCGCGTCCTGCAAAGCGGCCAGCCATTGCACGCGCACCTCGGGGCTGGCGCCATCGGGCCCGAAGAGTCGCTCCCGCGCGGCGTCCGCCATCGACAGGTGTTCACCCGCCGCCAGCGCCGAAGCCGCTTCCCGCCGAACCCTCATGGCCGAATCGGCCATCGCCTGGGTCAGCTCGGGCGCGGACAGCGGCGCCAGCCACCGCAACTGCTGCACCGTCGCCGCGCGCACGTCGACCGAGGCGTCGTCCAGCTTCGGGCGCAGCTCGTCGCGCTGCTTCGAGAACGAGCTGAGCAGGCGATTGACCAGCTCGGTGTCGGCCGCGGTCGCGTGGTCGAGCAGCGCGCGCCCCACCGGCTCGTCGCGCGACATCGCGGCCAGCACCAGCAGCTCGGCCGCCTGGTGATCGACCACGCTCGGTCGCGAGCGAAGGCCGTCGAGAATCAGCCGCACCGGCGGCGTCTGCCAGGCAATGGCCGCATGGAGCAGGGCCTCGGGCCCGTCGCTGTCGTCGAGCGAAAAGCAGCGCGTCTCGAGCGCCTGGTGCACGGCCGGCTCGTTGCACGCGCGCACGCTGCTCGGCGTGAGGAACGCCTTGAGCGGTCGATGGTCGACACCCGCCAGGTGCACGGCGACTTCGCACGCCCGCACTCGCGCCGGGCCGGTGCCGGTGGTGATGGCGCGCTCGAGCCGGTCCAGGGGCGTTCGGTGTTGGAGCACGGCCTCTCGCGAGAGCGCTCCCCAGCGGACCTGCCAGTCGTCGGACTCGAGCGCGGCGGTGGGCACGGTGCTCAAGGTGTCGAGCCAGGCCCCGCGGTTGTCGGGGTTCGTCAGGCACGCATTGCACTCGGGGCGATGGCCGACGAGGCGCACGCAGGTCGCTTCGCATCGACCGACCTGGGCGAGTGAGGCCGTCGACAGCAGGCAGAGCACCGCGAGTGCGCGCATCACGCGGGCGATGCTAGCCCGTCGGGCCGCTCAGGTGTGGTCAGGCCAGCTCGAGCTGCGCCAGGCCGTCGAGGTGGCGTTGTACCAGGTGCACGTGCTCGATCTCCTCCTCGGCCAGCAGGCCGAAGAGCAGGCGGGCGTCGGGGTCGGTCAGTCCGTCGAGCGCGTCGAGGAAGAACGAGCGCGCGCGTTGCTCGGCGGTCAGGGCGAGCGCCAGGGCCTGGCGGAGCGTCAACGCGTCGGCCTCGGCCTGGCTGTGGGGCCCTTCGAAGGCAGGTACCAGCTTCGAGACGTCGGCGATGGCGGCAGCCGGGCAGCGCGACGCGCGCTGCGAGACCAGGTCGATGCGGTGGCTCTCTTCTTCGCGCGCCATGAGCATGAAGAACCGCACGACCTCGTCGTGGCCGAAGTCTTCCATCGAGCGCGCCAGGGTCAGGTAGCGGTCGCGGGAGCGCTCTTCCAACGCGATGGAGACGTCGAACGCCTCACTCAAGGTCAGCTCGCGCAGCGGCATGGTCGGTCAAATTGCAACCGACGCGCCGAGCAGGAGATTCGGGGGCTTGATACCGAGCAACGACGCACGAATTGCGGCGGGTCGGGGTGGACGCAAACGCGGCGCGTGCCTGGCACCGTCGAGGCGGCGTGGGTCGAGGCTGGGCGAGTGGAGTTGCGACGTGCCAGGCGACTCCGACTCCAGAGGACCCTGCACTCCGCACGGAGCTATCTGCCAGGTGGCGGGGTCTCCCCGACTGACGCGCCGAACAGCCCCACCTTGATTCCGGCCTTCTGCAGAAACGTGCTCGCGCGCCCCGAGATGACCATGAGCACGATGACTCCGATGATGTTGGGAATGAAGGTGCCGATGGCCCACATCACTGGCGCCGAAGCGGCCAGGAGCTTCGCCAGCCGGTAGACCGACACGGCCATGGCGGTTCGAACGGACAGGAAGACCACCAGGAAGGCGAGGCCCGACAGGGCTTCGTCCTTGACGACGCTCTGGAGGACCACGACGGTCGGCAGGCTCAGCAGTCCGAGCGCGAACATCTGAATCACGAACCGTTGCGCCTGGGCGACCGACCGAAGCTTCGCCCAATCGACTGCTCTGCCTGCGCAGCGCGCGCACAGCCCCTGGGTGGCGCTCGAACACCCGGTACACGCAAAAGACCCGCAGCGCGTGCACACGAATGCCGACGGGTTCTGTGGGTGAACGGCGCACCGCGCGCCGAGAGCGATCGGGGCCGGGCCCGTCACGCTCGCCGCCGATGGGGCACCCGTTCCCCGCCCGCACGCCGGGCAGAAGAGACCGCCCTCGAAGCTCGTCCCGCACGTCTCGCAGCGAGCCATGCGCCCAGGCCTATTGCTTCTTGTGCTTCCTCGACCCGTGCGCCCGAGGCTTGCGCGGCTCGTGACGGTGCGGCTTCTTCTTGTGGTGAGGCTTCGCCGGGCGCTGCGGCCCCTCGGCGGCGAACGCGCCGAACGAGGTCGTCATCACCGCCAGCGACAGCGCCAGACTCACGATCGTTCTCATGCCCCCGAGAATAGACGAGCGGCGGCACTCGCCAAGAAATCTGGCCATCGGCACCCCCGGTGCTACCTCACCGCCATGGGGCGTGACGTCGACTGGTTCGATTCCCTCGTTCGGCTGCTCGAGCTCGAGCGTCGCGCCGAGCGCTCGCGGCTGGCCGAAGAGAAGGCCACCCTGCCGTTGGGTGAGCTCGAGGCCCGCGGCCTGGTGCTGCTCGACGTCGAGACGACCGAGGAGCGCACTGGCCTCGGTGGTCGGCACCTGGTCACCTTCATGCACGAGTCGAAGCGGCGGCTCTCGACGAGGCTGGGGCCGGGCGACCTGGTTGCCATCTCTCCGCGAAAGGCCGAGGTCGACTCGCCGCCTTCGGGCACGGTGACCAACGCCAGCCGCACGCAGATCGTCGTCGCCTTCGATCGCCCACCTCCGGAATGGATGCGTGAAGGCCGCCTGCGCATCGACATCACCGCCAACGACGCCACCTTCGATCGCGCCCGCGGCGCGCTGCTGACCTGGAAGGGCTACGACCAGGGGCTCAAGCGCGATCGCCGCGAGCTGGTGCTGGGCAACGCCCCACCGCGCTTCGAGAAGCCGGTCGACTTCGAGCCCTCCCGCCCGCTCAACCCCGAACAGCACGCCGCCGTGTCCCTGGCCCTGCGCGCGCGCGACTTCTCGCTGGTGCACGGCCCCCCGGGCACCGGCAAGTCGACCGTGCTCGCCGAGATCGCCCGGCAGTCCGTCTCCGCCGGCAAGACCATCGTCTGCACCGCCACCAGCAACGCCGCGGTCGACCACCTGCTCGAGCTCTCGCTGAACGCGGGCCTGAAGGCGATTCGGGTCGGCCACCCCGCCCGCGTGCTGCCCCACCTGCAGCAGCACACCCTCGACCTGCTGGTCGAGAACCACCCCGATCGCATCATCGCCCGCGACCTGTTCGACGAGGCCTTCGACCTGCTCGGCTACGCGCGCAAGCAGCGCTCCCGCGGGCGCAGCCGAGATCGCTTCGCCAACGCCCGCGAGGCCCACGCCGAAGCCAACAGGCTGATGGACGAGGCCCGCGTACTCGAACGCAAGGCCACCTCGGCCGTGCTCGAAGGCGCGCAGGTGATCTGCGCCACGCTCGCCGCCCTCGAGGGCTCGGTGCTGCGCCACCGCACCTTCGACCTGGCCCTGCTCGACGAAGCCACCCAGGCCATCGAACCGCTGGCGCTCATCGCCTTCCTGAAGGCCCCCACCGTCATCCTCGCCGGAGACCCGAAGCAACTGGGGCCCACCATTCTCTCGCTCGACGCGGCGAAGGCTGGCTTGTCCACCACGCTCTTCGAGCGGCTGCTGCGCGAATACGGCGACGAGGTGAAGGTGCTGCTCCGCGAGCAGTACCGCATGCACGAGCAGATCATGCAGTTCCCGTCGGTGCAGATGTACGGCGGTCAGTTGCGCGCCCACCCGTCGAACGCGCACCACACCCTGGCCCAGGTGCTGCCCCCGGGCGCTGCCGTCGACGCGCCGCCCGTGCTCTTCCTCGACACCGCCGGCAAGGGCTTCGACGAAGGTCGCGCACCGGGCACCGAATCGCTGCTCAACGAAGGCGAGGCCGAGCTCATCGTCGCCCGGGCGCGGGCCCTGCTGGCTGCGGGGCTCGACCCGAGGGAACTGGCGGTCATCACGCCCTACCGCGCCCAGGCCGGGCTCATTCGTGAACGGCTCGACGACCTGCCCGACGTCGAGGTCGACACCGTCGACGCGTTCCAGGGCCGCGAGAAGCACGCCGTGCTGGTCTCGCTGGTGCGCAGCAACGTCGAGCAGTCGCTGGGCTTCCTCGAAGACCTGCGCCGCATGAACGTGGCCATCACCCGCCCGCGCAGGCACCTCTTCGTGGTGGGCGATTCAGCCACGCTCTCGGGCCACCCGTTCTACGCCGCCTTCCTCGAGGAAGTGCAGGCGCAGGCCGGCTACCGCAGCGCGTGGGAATGGGCCGAGAGCGGCTCGCTGGCCGAAGGCTGAACGACCACGGGGCGGGCCGGGCGCGGTCGCGGGGCGCTCAACCGGGCCGGCTGGGCCATGGTCACCGCCGGCGTCTTCGGCCTGGGGAAGACCACGTACCGCAGCAGCACCAACTGCCCCAGGGTGAAGACCAGCACGTCCGAGACGATCTTCGAGGGCACATACGGCACGCCGAAGGTGTCGCGCAGCCACACCACCAACTGTCCGTGCACCACGCTGGCGAACAGGGTGGCCGCGGCGAACCGCAGCAGCGAGCGAGAGAGCGTCAACTGGGTGCCGCTGTCGCTGAAGGCGAAGCGACGGTTGGCGACGAAGGTGAACGCCGCGCCCAGCACGGTGCCCGTCATCGCCGCCGCACGGGTCGGCAGGTGCAACGCCACCAGCATCGTGGTGCCCACCACCAGGTCGAGCACGGTCGCCCCCGCGCCGATGGCGAGGCTGCGGGTGGCCCAGTTCTTCCACACCCGCATCAGCAGCGAGGGGCGGTTGGCCGTCTGTTCGTTCGAGACCTGAGACCTCACGTCGCCTCCAGTAACAGGTTCCCTCGGTGCTGCACCACTCGAAGCGCCAGTCATGCCCTTCCAACACAGCAAGGGCCGGGCCGTTCCCGAGCTGTGTGGTTTTGCTGGGGCAAAACGATCACTCCCGTGCAGGGAATTGCGCACCTGTTACCGGAAGTGCATGAAACCAGACCGTTTTCGGACCAGTCGGCCGTCGACCCGAACCCCGTCGCCCCGGCCGAGCGACCCAATCGGAAACGCGGTGTGCCCCGCTCTGGCGAGCGTGTCGTGGAAGGCCTCCACCCGGGCCTGCGGAACCGCGACGAGCAGGCCATAGTCTTCACCGCCGGTCAGCGCGAGCTCGAGGGCGTGCTCCGCCCCGCACCAATCGAGCAGCGCACCGCTCACCGGCACCGAGCTCGAGTCGAGATCGGCGCTCACGCCCGAGGCGTCGACCAGGTGACCCAGGTCCTGCAGCAGGCCGTCCGACAGGTCGATGGCCGCCGTGGCGAAGGGCGCGGCCGCACGGGCGAAGGCGAGGTGGGGGTGGGGCCGGCGCTGGGCGAGCGCCAGGTGGCCGCGGGCACTGGGCGCATCGTCGAGCTGCTCGAGGCCGCCCGCCGCGTCGCCCAGGGGACCCGAGACGAAGAGCTGGTCGCCCGGCCGGCCGCCCGAGCGCAGCAGCGGCGTCTCGACCTCGCCCGCCGCGGTGATGGTCACCGAGAGCTGCAGCGCGCCCGTGACGTTGCCGCCCACCAGGCGAATGCCGTGCACCTTCGCCAGCGCCGACATGCCGCGGGCCAGCGCGCGCAGGTCCTGGGGGCTCACGTCGTCGGGCACCCCGAGCGCACAGACGAACCACGTGGGCACCGCGCCCATGGCCGCCAGGTCCGACAGGTTGACGGCCAGGGCCTTGTGGCCCACGTCGGCCATCGAGAAGGTGCGCCTGCGGAAATGCACGCCCTCGACCACCGCATCGGTGGTGACGACCTGCTGGCGCGAGGGGGGCAGCACGGCGCAGTCGTCACCCGGACCGAAGGGAGCCGGCAACACCTCGAACGCCTCGGTGAACCGGGCGATGCGTTCGAACTCGTTCATTTCCCACACACGCTCGGGACGCTGATGAAGCTGGTGACCCGCTGGCCGACCAGCAGCAGCTCGTTCGAGTCGAGCTCGATGACCACCTCGAGAATCTTGGTGTCGTTCTTCTCGACCGGGTCGTCGGTGCGAATGTTCTTCCGGCCGAAGCGGCGGCCAATTTCCACCACCTTGCCGGTGAAGTGGCGGCTGCCGAACGCGTCGGCGGTCACGTAGGCCGGCGCACCCGGCGCCACCCGCGCGATGTCGCGCTCATCGACGTCCATGCGCACCCGCAGGTGGCTGGTGTCGCCCATGATGAGCACCGGCTCGGCGCCCGAGAAGCTGTAGAGCTCGCCGACCCGCACCTTCACCTGCAGAATTTCGCCGTCGATGGGGGCCCGCACCGCCAGCCGTTCGGCGGTCGCCCTGGCCTGCACCACGCGCGCTTCGGCCGCCTGCACCCGCGCCCGCTGGAAGCCGATGTCTTCGATGCGGCTGCCGGCCTCGGCCGCGCGGTAGCGGGCCTCGGTGGCCTTGTAGGTGGCCTGGTCGGTCTGGGCCTGGCGCTTCGCCCGGTCGAGCTCGTCGACGGTGGCGGCGCCGGTCTTCGCCAGTTGCTCGGTGCGGGCGGCGACGCTGGCCGACAGCTCGGCGCGGGCCTTGGCGGCCTGCGAATCGGCGAGCACCGCGTCCTTGTCTTCGATGCGCAGGCCCTTGAGCGTGCGCGCCAGGTTGGCCTTCTCGGCGGCGAGGTCGGCCTCCGAGGCCCCCAGCGCGGCCTGCTCGACCGTGTCGTTGAGCTGCACCAGCAGGTCGCCCGCCTTGACGTGGTCGCCTTCCTTCACCAGCACCTTCGCGATGACCGCCGAGACCTGTGCGGCCACCCGGGTCTCGCGCTGGGCGGGCTCGACCACGCCGTTGCCGCCGACCACGCCGGCAGCCGCGGCCAGGGGCGCGCGCTCGTCGACGCCGCCGACCCGCGACTTCGCTTCGCGCTCGGCCTTGACCTCGTCCTTCTTGACCGGCTCGGTCACCGGCGCGGCCAGTGCGGTTCGGGCGATCTGCGCGCCGCAGGTGCCCAGCAGCAGGAAGAAGGCGATGACCTTGAGGGAAGAGGGAACGTTCTTGAGCATGATGGAAAAGTCCTCGTTCAGTGCGCCGCCGAAGGCGGAACGATGAGGCCGTCTTCGATGAACACCGAACGGTCGGCCAGGTGGAAGATGCGGTTGTCGTGGGTCACCACCATCACGGTGTGCCCGCGCTCGGTGGTCAGCTTCTTGAGCAGCATCGAGACCTGCATGCCGGTCTCGGCGTCGAGCGCCGCGGTGGGCTCGTCGGCCAGAATGAGCGGCGGCTTGCCGGCCACCGCGCGCGCGACGGCCACGCGCTGGCGCTGCCCACCCGACAGGTCGTCGGGCAGCTTCTTGAACTTGTCTTTGAGGCCCACCGCGTCGAGCACCTCGCGCGCCTCGGCGATGGCCGCCTTGTGAGAGTAGCCGCGCAACTGCAGCGGGAAGGCCACGTTCTCTTCGCAGGTCAGCGCGGGCATCAGGTTGTGCCCCTGGAAGATGAAGCCGATGTACGAGAGCCGCAGCCCGGGCAGGTCGGCTTCCTTGCGGCCGTGCAGCTTCTCGCCGAACAGGTACCCCTCGCCCGAGGTGGGGCTGAGCACGCACCCCAGAATCGAGAGCAGCGTGGTCTTGCCGCTGCCCGAGGGGCCGATGAGCATCATGAATTCGCCGGCCTTCACGGTCAGGTCGATGCCCTTGAGCGCCTGGAAGGCCAGCGCGCCCTCGCCGTAGGTCTTGGTCAGCCCTTTGAGTTCGATCGCCAGGTCGCTCATCGGAACACCATCGCCGGCTCGAGGCTGCGCAGGCGCATCAGCGCCAGCACCGAGGCCATGATGCACACGCCCACCATGGCGACGGCGGTGATGCCGTACGCTTCCATGGGCAGAATGGGCGTCAGTTGCGGGTTGCGCATGCCCATGACCATCGAGGCCACCATGCCCAGCCCCATCAGGCTGCCCACCACCCCGTAT
>CAIWFK010000475.1 GCA_903911905.1 uncultured Myxococcales bacterium | reverse complement strand
GCGCGGCAACCTCGACATGTTCATCGCCTCGGCCAACGCGGCACTCAAGGGCAACGGCGTGTTGACGAGCCCCGTGCTGACCAACCTCGCCTTCAAGAACGACGGCACGCTCGACGACGCCGCGCTGCTGGCCCAGTACGAGCGGCTGAAGACCGAAGGGCACATGGGGTCCGAGCCGCTGATGTCGCTCAAGCAGGCCCTGAGCGACGTGATGTTCTTCCTGCTCTTCCAGGCCGGTGAGCTGCTCGAGTCGCGCGCCGACGAAGACCTCGCCCGCCGGGTCAAAGAGCTGCTGGCGTCGATCGACGCGAAGTGAGAGCGCCGTTCGTCACCTCGTCGGTGCCCGGCTGCGGCGGGGCCTTCAAGGCCTCGCCCGACGACTTCGTGGTCGAAGAACTGCCCGCCTACGAGCTCGACGCCCAGGTGGGCAGCGACGAGCACCTGTTCCTGTGGGTCGAGAAGCGCGGCCATTCCACCCAGGACGTGGCGAAGGCCATCGCCAGGCACTGCGGGGTGCAGGAGCGCGACGTGTCGTGGGCGGGCCTGAAGGACCGCAACGCCGTCACCCGCCAGTACCTGTGCGTGCCGGCGAAGAAGTGCGAAGGGCCGCTGGCCAGCTTCGTGATGGACGGCGTCACGATTCTGCGCACGGGCCGCCACCGCAACAAGCTCAAGACCGGGCACCTGCACGGCAACCGCTTCGAGCTGGTGGTGCGCGGCGTGAAGGACTTCGGGGCGGCCGAGGCCTCGCTGAAGCTGCTCCAGTCGACCGGGCTGCCCAACTTCTACGGCGAGCAGCGCTTCGGCGTCGCCAACCGCAATGCCGAGCGGGGCAAGGCGCTGTTGAAGGCGGGAGGCCGGCACCGCGACCGCTTCGAGCGCAAGCTGCTGCTGTCGGCCTACCAGTCCGAGCTGTTCAACCGGGTGCTGACCCGCCGGCTCGAGCGCGGCGTGTTCGCGAAGGTGCTGGGCGGCGACGTGCTCAAGAAACACGAGACGGGCGGCGAGTTCGTCAGTGACGACGCGGCGGTCGACCAACCGCGCATGGACGCGTTCGAGCTCAGCGCCACCGGCCCCATGTTCGGGCCCGAGATGACGCGCCCGACCGGCGAGGCGTGGGCGCTCGAAGAATCGGTGCTGACCCAGGACGGCGTCACGCTCGAGACCTTCGTGGCCGGCGGCGACGAGACCCGCGGCACCCGGCGGCTGACCCGCATTCCCTTCGCGGCGACCTGGGCGGCCGAGGGCGACTCGCTGCGGCTGGCCTTCAGCCTGCCCGCCGGCAGCTACGCGACCGTGGTGCTGCGCGAGCTGCTCAAGGCCGACTGAGCTCGCTCACACCACGGAGACGGTGATTTCACCCTCGGCCACCGCGCGGGCGATGACCTCCATCAGCCCCGAGGTGATGAGGGTGCCCTCTTCGGTGGTGGCGACCCACCCGGCCGACTCCAACCGGGCCAGGGCGTCTTCGGTGGCCTCGCCTTCCTTGGCCGCCGACAGCAGGTCCATCACCGTGCGCTCTTCGGCGTTCATCGCGGTGACCAGAATGCGCAGGTAGACCTCGACCAGCGCGCGGCCTTCTTCCGACTCGGCCAGCACGTCCAGGCTGAGCAGCTCTTCGACCTTGTCGGGGCCGATGGCGCCCTTGAAGTCGGCCGGCAGCCGGGCCGCCGCCATCGCGCAGAGCGTGAAGAGCTCCCACGGGCGGTTGCCGGTCAATTCGGCCAGCGCACCGAGCGCCTCGTTCTCGAAGGCCAGGCCCACCGTGGCCGCGGGGGTGTTCACCAACTGCACCAGCTCCTCGTCGGTGATGGGGCCGAGCATCACGCTCGACACGCCCGGCCGCTCGACGATCTGCGCTTCGAAGGCCGCGTCCATGTCGCGGTGCCGGTGGGCGACCACCACCACCTTCACGTTCTTCGGCGTCACCAGCAGCGCGTCGAAGAGCCTGGCGATGTTCGCTTCACCCAGCGCGTGCAGCGCCACCAGCTCGTCGAAGCCCACGAAGAGCGGCGCGGCCAGCTCGCCCAGCACCTCGAGCGGCTTCTTGACGTCGGCCTTGAGCTCGGTGGCGCCCACCCGCTTCAAGAACTCGTTCACCTTGGCGGTGATGCGGGCCAGCACGGCGTCGGCCGACTGCGGAATGCCG
>CAIWFK010000474.1 GCA_903911905.1 uncultured Myxococcales bacterium | reverse complement strand
CAGGGGAAGATGGGGGTGAGCGCGAACGCCGTCTTCGCGAGGGCGCGCTGCAGCGAGCGATCGTCGGCCGCCCAGAGCGCCTCGAGCCACTGCCGCATCGAGGCGTGCGCGGTCTGCTCGGTCAGCTCCAATTCGAAGTGGGTGTCGCGCCCGGCGAGGGTGTTGAAGAGCAACACCCCCAACCCGGCTTCCGGCTCGTCTGGCAAGAGCGCCTGACAGAGCGACTGGCTCGCCTCGAACTGCCCCGAGGCCAACAGGGCCTGCGCCAGACGCAGCGCGCCAGGTCCGTGCGGCGGCACGCCCGCCCCCGACCGCAGGCGGCCCACGGCTCCACGGAAGTCGCGCAGGGCATAGAGCGCTTCGCCGATGGCCCAGTCACGCTCGGGGCACACCGCCAGCTGGGCGTGGTGCTCGGCTTCCCACGCGGCGAGCGCGGCCTTGCCTCCGGTGGCGGCGCTGAGGGTGGCGATGGCGACCAGGGCTTCGGGGTCTCGGGGGGCCTGCGCCAGGGCCTGACGGGCATGGGCCAGGGCCTCGTCGGGGCGATTGGCGACGATGGCCAGGCGTGAAAGCCCCAGCCGCGGGCGGGTCGAGGTCAACTGGGCGTCGCCGGTGGTGCCCTCGAGCGAAAGGCAGCGCTCGAAGTCGGCCCGCGCCAGCTCGGCCTGGCTGCTGTGCTCGTGCACCACCGCCCGGCGGTGAAAGAACGCGGCCGAGGGGACCAGGTGCGGTTCCCACCCGTCGAGCCACCACGCCGCTTCGGGCGCGTCGGCGCGGAAGAGCCCTTCGGCCACGTGCGAAATCAGTTCACCGCCCCAGGGCAGGCCCTGCAGGCACTGACGCCCGGCGGCCTCGAGCGCATCGGCGGCGGCATGGGCTTCGGCTTCCCACAGCACGCCATCGCGCCAGTAGCGCGCCACCTCGAGCAGCTTGAGCCGGCTGTAGAAGTCGAAGCGATCGTCGGCCAGGCAGCGGCGCAGCAGGGTGAGGTCCCGCTGCTTCTTGTCCTTCGCGGCGGCGCGCGAGCGCACGTAGCCCAGGTGGGCGACCGGAGCCGCCACGGTCGAGAGCGCGGTGTCGGTGCGCGCGAGCATCTGGAAGAGGCTCTGGCTGCAGTCTTCGTGAATGGCGTAGCGGTAGCGCACCGCGGGGTCGGCTCGCCACGCGCGCAGAATGCGCGACTCGCGCTGGTGGCCGAAGGGCAGGGCGTTCGACAGGCACAGGGTGAGCGCCCCGACCTGGGGCCGTTCGATGGCCGCGAGGAACTGGGCGATGAATTCGGGCGAGACCCGCTCGTCGGCGTCGAGCACCAGCACCCAGTCGCCGGTCACTGCGTCGAGGGCGACGTTGCGGGCCAGGGCGAAGTCGTCGGCCCACGGGTGGTGCTTCACGGTGGCGCCGGCGGCCTCGAAGATGGCCACCGTGCCGTCGGTCGACCCGGTGTCGACGACGATCAGCTCGTCCCACAGACCGTGCACCGACTCGATGAAGCCGTGGGCCATGTCGGCCTCGTTGCGCACGATCATGGCGATCGACACCCTGGCGGTCATGGCGCGTGATCTCCGTAGGCGCGGTGGGCGCGCCGCTCGAGCGCGGTGGCGTGCAGCTTGCCGGCGACGCGGCGGTGCAGCGTGGTCGCCAGGTCGCGGGCGCGGGCATACAACGGCAGCACCCGCCCGTCGGCGCCGGGTTCGGGCGTAGCGGCGAAGGCCTCGACCAGCCGCTGCATGCACGGCGCGGCCTGGACCGGGTCTTCTGCTTCGAGCAGGGCGATCACCTCTTCGAGTGCCGCGACGAGGTGATCGTGGCGAGTCATGGCGTGGCCTGGCTGGTCATGGCCGCCACGGCGGCCTGGAAGCCTTCGACGATGGGGGCAAAGGCGGTGGCGGCATCGTTCGCGGCCTTCGCGTCGCGGAAGACGCCGGCATGCGCCAGCCGCTCGGACACGAAGCGGTACAGCTCGCCCAGCGACTGCGCGAGCTCGGGGGCCTGACGCGCGTCGAGCGTGCTGGCCAGCTCGGTGACGATGTCGTTGGCCTTGGTCAGCAACTTGAGCGCTTCGGGCAACTGGGCGGGCGCGGGGTGCTCGAGCATGGTGGCGGCGGTGCGCATGTGGCGCAGCGCGGTCTCGAAGAGCAGCACCATCAGGCGCTCCTTCGAGGCGGTCTCCTGGGAAGCGCGGGCGTAGGCTCGGGTGGCGTGCATGGGTCAGGCGCTCTTGGTGGAGTTCACGTTTTCCTGCTGGGTCAGGTAGTTGCCGAGGCTCTTGAAGTTGCTGACGATCGATTCCATGGCCACGAACTGCGCCTGCAACGCCTTGCGGTAGCCGTCGACGCGGGCCTGCTGCTGGGTGATGGTGGTGTCGAGCTGCTTGATCGACGAATTGAGGCCCGAGGTACGAGTCACGAAGACGCCGCTGACGATGTCGGTGAAGGTCTTGTTGAGCGCCGCCGACACGTCGCCGATGCCGGTGGTCGCGGTCTGGAAGAGCGAGTTGACCGCGGTGGCCCCGGTGCTCAGCGCGTTGCCCAGCTTGGTGCTGTCGATGGTCAGGGTGCCGCCGTCGATGGTGGTGATGCCGATGTCGGCCAGCGTGCGCACCGAGCCGTTGGCGTTGAGCACGCCCGACACCATGCGCTGCATGCTGGCCTGCAGGTTCTTCAGCGAACTGTCGCCCGCGAGCGACTGGCTGCGATCGCTGCCCACCTGCGGGTTGAGCTCGCCGTGCACCATGTTCATCAACGAATTGTAGGCGTCGACGAACTTCTGCAGGTTGGCCTGGGTCGAGGTGGTGCTGTTCGAGAGCACCAGCGACTCGGGCGCGGTGGTGACGTTGTTGAGGCCGATGGTCACGCCAGGCAGCGCGTCGGTGATGACGTTGTTGGTGCGCTCGAACTGCAGCCCGTCGATGGTGGCCTTGGCGTTGGTGGCCGGCTGGGTGATGGCGATGCCCAGGGCCTTGCCCGCGCTCCCGGTG
>CAIWFK010000473.1 GCA_903911905.1 uncultured Myxococcales bacterium | reverse complement strand
TCCAGGTGCCGTCGTCGGCCTTGCCGCCCAGCACCTCGTCGAGCGTCTTGAGCAGGTTCACGCAGGCCAGCACCACGTCGGTGGGCGCCACGTCGGGCGCCATGAAGCGGTGCCACAGCTCTTCCGACGCCGCAGCGGGGAAGTGGGCGAACTGGCCCTTGCCCTTCCACCCCTGGTGCCAGTCGTGGGCGATGGCGAGCGGGAAGTCGGCCTTCGCGCGCTCGCGGAACGCGGCCTCGTCGGTCACGACGCCGTAGTGGCCGAGCGTGCCGAGAATCTGCTCGGTCGAGAAGGCCTCGATGCCACGGCTCTGCCAGTTCTTGTCGACGCGCTCGCTCATGCTTTCCTTCCGACCACTCAGTGATGGTGATGCCCGCCGCTGTGGCGGTGCGCCAATTCGAGCCGCTGCTCGACCTGCTGGGCGTAGGTCTTGTCGGCGCCCGAGGCCTGGACCATGTGGGCCAGCAGATGCGCGACCGAGTCGGCGAGGGTCCACTTTTCCTGCGCGGCGGCCACGTCGAACACCGAAAGCCCCGCGGCCTTGATGCCGCCCCACGCCTGCAACTGGTAGAGCGCGTCGAGCGCCGAGTAGCGCTTGAACACCTCGCGGCTGGTGTCGGCAGCCCAGGCGTCGAGCTCGGTGATGGCGGCCTCGCGCTCTCCGGTCTCGGCGCGCACCAGGGCCTTCACGCAGCCCTCGCGGTCGGTGAACAGCGTCTCCTGCACGGTGGCGAAGCGCAGCGCGTCTTCCTTCTTGCCGGCCTTCGCCAACTGGGTGGGCAGCTCGTTGAACGGGCGGGCCCACGATTCGATGAAGCTGACCAGTTCCTGCAGGAAGGCGTCGCGGCGCTCGCCGACGGCCGGCAGGTTGGGCACGAACTTCTCGAAGGTGGCGTACGCGGGCCCGAGATCACCCGGCTGACCCGAGGCCACGCGCAGGCCCTGGGCGATGAGCTCGAGCAGGTTCTGCGCGACGCGCATCGGCGTGGGGCGCTCGGGGAAGAGGCGCGCGATGAGCTCGTTGGCCGCGGCGTAGGGGAAGGCGGCGAACTGGCCGGTCCCCTTCCAGGTGCGGCCCCATTCACCGGCCAGTTCGAGCGGCGAGCGGTCGGCGGCTGCAGCCTTGAGCGCGGGCTCGTCGAGCTTCACGCCATAGTGGTTGAGCGTGCCGATGATCGCGCTGGTCGAGTACGCCGCGAGCCCCTTGTCCTTCCACTGCTTTTCCACGCGTTCCGACATGACGACTCCCGAAGCAAGTGTGCGTTCGGGCTCCTAGCGCAAGATCCGTCGCTTCGTCAGGGAATGCTCGCGAACGAACCATGACGGCCGGCGCCGGCGACGAAGCGGGCCGCGCCGCTCGCGCCCTCGAGGCGGAGCACGTCGATGCTGCGCTCGAACTCCGCGGCCAGGGCGCGGGGCAGCGGGTGCTCGAAGGCCCCCAGCGCGTTCGCGCGGTCGGCGAGCAGGCAGGCCTGGGGAAAGGCCGCGAGCTGCTCGGCGAGCGCTTCGGCCGCCTGGCGCGCCGTGCCAGTGGCCACCACGCGATTGACCAGCCCGAAGCCGAGCGCTTCGGCCGCGTCGACTGGCCGGCCGGTGAGAATCAGGTCCATCGCTCGCGACAAGCCGATCAGTCGGGGCAGCCGAACCGTGCCGCCGTCGATGAGCGGCACGCCCCAGCGCCGACAGAACACCCCGAGCACCGCGTCGGCCTCGGCCACCCGCAGGTCGCACCACAACGCCAGCTCGAGGCCGCCCGCGACCGCATGCCCCGAGATGGCGGCGATGACGGGCTGGGTCAGCGCGAGGCGCGAAGGGCCCATGGGGCCGTCGCCGACCACCTCGAGCAGGTTCTGGCGGGAAGTGCCGATGGACCGGAGATCGGCCCCCGCGCAGAAGGTGCCGCCCTCGCCCCAGAGCACGGCGACGCGCGCCTCGGGGTCGGCCTCGAACTGGCGGAAAGCGGCCACCAATTCCACGGCGGTGGGCCCGTCGACCGCGTTGCGCACCTCGGGGCGATGCAGCACGACGGTGAAGACGGGGCCGCGCTTCTCGACGCGCACGCTGTATGAAGTGGGCATGGACGAGAGGATCGACCGGATTCGCGCCGCGGTCGAGGCGCATGGCGCGAAGGTGCACGAGGTCAAGCCGCTGCACGGCGGCGCGTGCCAGGAAAATTTCCGCGTCGACCTCGAGGTCGACGGCCAGCCCCTGCGCCTGGCGCTGCGCAGTGACGCGCCGACCTCGTTGCCCAACAGCATTCGGCGGGAAGCCGAGTTCGACGTCATCGGCGAGGCGGTGAAGGCCGGCGTCAAGACGCCCGCGGCGCGGTGGCGCACGAAGGGCCTGCTGCGGCCCGGCGCCGACGCCTACTTCCTCGACTGGGCCGGCGGCGAGGCCATCGGCCGCCGGGTGGTTCGAAACCCCGAGCTCGAGGGCGCGCGCAAGGCCCTGCCCGAGCACCTGGCCGAGAGCCTGGCGAAGCTGCACCGGGTGACTCCGGCCAGCGCCCCTCACCTGGGCGTGTCACGGCCGACGCAGGGGCCCGCGCGCACCGCGTTGAACGAACTGCGGCGACAACTCGACGGCGTGCCCGGCGTCTACCCGGCGGTGGAGTTCGCCCTGCGCAGGCTCGAGGCCCGACTCCCCACCACAGAAGAGACGGTGCTCTGTCACGGCGACTTCCGCACCGGCAATTTCCTGGTGGCCCCCGAAGGGCTGACCGCGATTCTCGACTGGGAATTCTCGCACTTCGGCTCGCCCTACGAAGACCTGGCGTGGATTTCGATGCGCGACTGGCGCTTCGGCCGGCTCGACAAGCCGGTGGGTGGGTTCGCCGAGCGCGCGCCGTTCTACGCGGCGTACGAAAGGCACTCGGGGCGCACGGTGGACCAGGCCCAGGTGTGGTGGTGGGAAATCGTGAGCAACCTGCGTTGGGCGGTGGGCAGTGTGTACCAGGGCGAGCGCTACCTGTCGGGCGAGCAGACCGACCTCGAACTCATCGCCATCGCGCGGCGCAACGTCGAGATGGAATTCGAAGCGCTCAGACTGATCAAGAAAGGAAGTCTCTAGACCGCCATGCAGACCCGACCTGATCAATCGACGTTGCTCGAGGCGCTGGGCGCGTTCCTGTTGTCCGAGATCAGCCCGAAGCTGGAGGCCGACAAGGCGCTGCAGTTTCGCGTGCTCATCGCCGCCAACCTGGCCTCGATGGTGTCGAACGAGCTGCGCACCGCCGACGTGCGGCTGAGTGCCGAGCTGGGACGGCTCAAGACGCTGCTGGGGCGCGAGGACCTGAGTGACGAGCTGCCGAACCTCGAGCTGCTCAACCGCCGGCTGGCGCAGGAACTCCGGTCGGGCGCGCGCGACGGCGTCGACGAAGCCGCGACGCTCGACCACTTGCTGAAGACGGCGAAGGAAACGCTCGAGGTCACCAACCCGCGCTTCGACGTCGGCGACTGAACAGCGACACCAGCGCGAGCCCGGCGCCCGGCACCGAGGTGCAGCCGCAGCCCGAGGCCGGCTTCGGCGCCGTGGCCCCCGCGTCGACGACGTCGAGGCCCGCGTCGGTCGACCCGCCGCCTCCCGTGGCAGCGCCTCCACCGGTCGGCGAGCCTCCGCCGGTCGAGGTGGAGCCGCCGCCAGCGCCCGTGGCCGAGCCCCCGCCAGTCGCGCTCCCGCCTCCCGTGCCAGCGTCGAGCGCCCCACAGCCACCCAACTGGAAGTCCTGATCACCCAGCGCGGGGTCGGCGAGCGCGGTGGTCTCGAGGCACGGCGTGTTCTGCCCGAGCAGGTACCGGCGGAAGAACAGGTCGCCGTAGCGCTGGAAGACGGCCGAGCGAGTGGCGTCCCACCCGAGGCAGCTGCTGGTGCAGACGGGGCTGGCCGGGTTCTGCACGTCGCAGTGCTGCGCGGTGAGCACCTTCACCCGCGCCTTCGGGGCGGGCTTGGGCGAATACCAGAGCGACGAGTTGTTGAGCGCGCTGCAGGTCGACGGCTCGGCGTTGATGAAGAAGGTGGGCTGACGAACGTTGGCGGCCTGCAGGTCGCCGAGGGTGGCGACGTCGACGGCGTCGAAGAGCACCACGGCCGAAAGCGAGGCCCGCGAGGCGGCGGCCAGAAAGGCCGACAGGCCGCCGGCGCTGTGACCACCCACGGCCACGCGGGTCACGTCGACCTGACCCAACGAGGCCTGGGCGTCGATGGCGGCGAGCAGGATCTGCCCATTGCGCGGCTGATCAGCCGAGCCACAGGCGGGCAGCACGGGAACTGCGGCACCACCACCAGAAACCCTTCGCTGCACAACTGCGCGGCGAGCACGGCGAAGTTCTCCTTGCCGTTCTGGTACCCGTGCCCGAGCGCCACCGTGGGAAACGGCGGGGTGCCGTTGGGCGTGTACACGTCGACCGACACGGCGTTGTCGCCGGGGCAGTCGGGCATGGTGATGGTGACGGTGGTCTTGGTCTCGGCCACCGCGGTGAAGCCGACGAAGCAACAGGCGAGGGCGAGCAGGCGCATCGCTGCGCTTCAGCACGCGGCGAGGCTCGAAGGCAACTACCCTCGCTTGAGCTTCGCGATCACCGCCTCGGCGCGCGTCAGGCGTTCGTCGATCTCGTTGGCCTGGCTGCGAGTCTCGCTTTCGAGGTCTGCGACCGTGGAAACCAACCGGGTCAAGCGCTGGATGTCGGCGACCGCGCCCTGCATTCGTCGTCGCACCGCGGTCGCGACGTCGCTCACCTGCGCCGCGAGGACGTGCGTCGCGCCAAGTGCGTCGGCGCTGTCGTCACCGACCACGTTGAGGCGTTCGGTGTTCTGGTTGATGACCTGGGTGTTCTGGTTGATGCGCTGGGTGTTCTCGTTGATGCGTTGGGTGTTCTCGTTGATGCGTTGGGTGTTCTCGTTGATGCGCTGGGTGTTCTCGTTGATGCGCTGGGTGTTCTCGTTGATGCGGGGGAGCACGCCCCGAAAGCCGGCCTCGAGGCGCGCGAGGTTGGCCACCACTTCGAGAAGAATTCGGCCGTGCTCGCGCATCGAGGCGTCGAGACCTTCCGTGGTCTTCCGGAACCGGCCCTCCAGTTCCAGCACTTCGAGAATGATGTCCTTGCTGCTGCGTGCCATGCCCGCCCTCCCCTTTGGGCGGCGTCTACCAGGCCGGTCTGACATTCGAGCGCGCACGTCGGCATCCTGCCTTCACGCTCCGCCCGACCGCAACCGGGCCGCCGCGTGTCAGCCGGGCAGCAGCAGCCCTGACAAATTGTCACTTGCGGAGCCGGCTTGCCCCTTCAATTACCTGTTTTTACGCGATCTTCCATGGCACCCGGCTTGCTGTTGCCACCACTCGTGGAATTCGTCTTCAAACGACACTTCTGGGTAGTGCATCTGCTCTTCACCTTCGGGGCGGCGCTGCTGGTGACCCGCACCGGCAACGCCTTCATCGAGAGCGAGCTGCGGCCGCTGCCGACCGGCAAGGCCAGACCGCGGGCGGCGGCGCCGAAGGTCGAGGCGGTGACCACGCTGAACCTCGACCGGTTCGCGGCGTTCGTGGGGCTGCCGGTGCCCAAGCTCGAGCCGACGGTGCGGGAGCCCGAGGCGGTGACGGTGGACCTGAACTCGGCGCCGGTGCGCTCGAGCCTGCGGGTCAAGCTGCTGGGCACGCTGGTGAACGAAGCGAACGGTGACTGGTCGATGGCCAGCGTGCAGGACGTGGTGACGCTCGCGACCAAGACGTACATGACGCACGACCTGATTCAGGGAGCCGAGGTGCTGGCGATCGAACGGCAGAAGGTGATCGTGCTCAACAACAACCGGCGCGAGTACATCGACGGCACGGCGGGTGATGGCACGGCGGTGGTCGCCCCCATCGCCGCGACCCCGGTCAAGAGCGATGCGCCGCCCTCGGTGGCGCTGGGCGCGGGCGTGAAGCAGACGGGTGAGAACACCTACGAGATTCCGCGCGGCGAAATCGACAAGACCTTGTCGAACCTGAACGACGTGGCGATGCAGGCCCGCATCGTGCCGGCCTTCAAGGACGGCCAGGCCCAGGGCTTCAAGCTGTTCTCGATTCGCCCCGATTCCATCTACACGAAGATCGGCGTGCAGAACGGCGACGTGATCAAGCGCATCAACGGGTTCGACCTGAACAGCCCCGAGAAGGCGCTCGAAATCTATTCGAAGCTCAAGGAGTCCTCGCGCATCGACATCGAAGTCGAGCGCAACGGGGCGTCCATCAACAAGACCTACAACGTTCGCTGACTCGAACCTGAAATCCTCCATGACCTTTTCGTTCCGACGTGTGTTCGCGCTGTGCGTGGTCTCGCTGGGCGCGGTCGTCCAGGCCCAGACCCCGCCTCCGCCTGGTGCTGCCCCTGCTGCCGCGGGCGGCGCCACCATCGGCCCCAAGCGCGCCAGCTGCGAAGTGGCCCGGCGCAACGCGCAGTACGAGATCTATTTCGACAAGGTCGAAATCGAGAAGCTGGTGCAGATCGTCAGCGACGCGACCTGCCGCACCTTCATTCTGCCCGAGAACATTCGCGGCAAGATTTCGATCATCGGCCCGGCGAACGGCAAGGTGCAGGTCAACGCCGACCAGTTCTACGCGGCGTTCCTGGCGGCGCTCGATTCGAACAGCCTGGCGGTCTACGAGCACGGCAAGTTCTTGAAGATCGTCGACAAGCAGCGCGCCAAGCAGTTCCCCATTCCGACCATCACCGACCCGACCGAGCCGTACACCACCAACGAGCAGATGGTGACGCGGCTGTTCAAGGTGAAGAACGTGGAAATCGAGCAACTGCGCGGCGTGCTGCAGCAGTTGGTCACGCCCTCGGGCGACACCATTCCGTTCCAGCCCGACACCATCATCATCAACGACCTGGGCTCGAACATGCACCGGCTCGAGAAGGTGGTGCAGCAGTTGGACTCGCGCTCGGCGGCCGACGAGATTCGCGTGATTCAGGTGCAGTACGCCACGGCGCAGGACATGGCCGACAAGATCACCAAGCTCTTCGAGAGCAAGGGCAACAAGCCGGGGCAGCGCCCGGGCATCGTGGCCACGCCGCCCACCGCCGGCACGCCGAGCCCCGAGGGCACGGTGGCCAACGGCGGCGCAGCGGGTGGTGCAGCGAGCGGCGGCGTGGCCACGCTCAGCCAACTGATCCCCGACGAGCGCACCAACAAGCTCATCATCATCGCCAGCCCGGGCGGCATGGAGCGCATCAACGCGCTCATTCGGGAAATCGACATTCCGATTTCGGGTGAGGGCCGCATCAACGTGCTGCCGCTCGAGAACGCCAACGCCGAAGACGTGGCCTCGACGCTGCAGACGCTGGCGCAGGGCACGGCGAACCGCCCGAAGGGTCCGCCGCCTCCGGCTGGTGCGGCGGTGAACAAGGGGCCGTCGACGGCGGCCGAACTGTTCTCGGGCGAGGTGAAGATTTCGGCCGACAAGGCGACCAATTCGCTGGTGATCATCGCCAGCCAGAACGACTACCGCAGCCTGCTGCGGGTGATCGAGAAGCTCGACATTCAGCGCCGCCAGGTCTTCGTCGAAGCGGTGATCATGGAAGTGAACCTGGACCGCCAGAATTCGCTGGGCATCAACGTGCACGCGGGCCTGCCCCTGACCACCGACCAGGGCACGGTGCCGGTGTTCTTCGGCACCAAGTACAGCACCAGCGCGGGCCTGCCGCCGTCGCTGTCGCTGGCGAACCTGGTGAACCTGGGCGGCTTCCTGGCAGGTCTGCAGGGCCCGAACATTCCCAACCTGTCGATCGGCGGCGTGCAGATTCCCGCGTTCGGCGTGGTGATCAACGCGCTGCAGACCTCGAGCGACGTGAACGTGCTCTCGACGCCGCACCTGCTGACCACCGACAACGAAGAAGCCGAGATCACGGTGGGCCAGAACGTGCCCTTCCAGAGCGGGTTCTCGACGGGTGGTCTGGGCGGTCTGTCGGGGCTGAGCGGCTTGTCGGGCCTCACCGGGTCGACGGGCCTGAGCGGTCTGTCGGGCTTGAGCGGTCTGGGCGGCGGCACGCCGTTCGGGTCGATTCAGCGCCAGAACGTCGACCTCAAGCTGACGGTGAAGCCGCAGATCAACGAGAGCGACTTCGTGCGCATGGAAATCAAGGAGCAGATCGAAGAGATCGCCTCGCAGGACCCGGTGCTCGGCCCCACCACCAGCAAGCGCTCGGCGAAGACCACCATCGTCGCCAAGGACCAGGAGACGGTGGTGATCGGCGGCATCATGCAGGACCGCACGGTCGAGAGCGTGTCGAAGACCCCGTTGCTCGGCGACATTCCCCTGCTGGGCAACCTCTTCCGTCAGCAGAGCCGCCGCAAGGTGAAGACCAACCTGCTGCTGTTCCTGACGCCCTACATCATTCGCGACTCGAGCGACTTCCGCCGCATCTTCGAGCGCAAGATCAAGGAACGTCAGCAGTTCGTCGAGCAGTTCTACGGGGCGTCGACGGGCTACGACGTGGCGATCGACTTCGCGCGCAAGCCGGGGCCGATGGCGCGCATGACGCAGATTCTGAACCGCGAGGCCAACCGGCTCGAGAACGGTGGCACGGGCGTGGGCTCGGGTGAGCGGTTGATCGCCCCCAAGGGCGCGCCGGTCGAGCCGAAGGCCACCGAGTCGAAGGGCGAGACGCCGCCGGTGCCCGTCAAGGAACCCAACCCCGAGACGTTGAAGGTGCAGCCCTCGGAGCTTCAGTAACCATGGACGAATCGGTCAGCCAGCCGGTGGAGCGGACGGCCGTGGTCAGGCACGGCGCGGCGTACCTGTTCGGTCGCCCGCTGGGCGAGATTCTGATCGAATCGTTCGGGCTGCCGCGCGAGAAGCTGGAAGAGGGCCTGGCCGCGCAGACCGAGAAGGGCGGCCGATTGGGCGAGGTGCTCATCGGGCTCAAGGCGGTGACCGAAGAGCAGGTGACCCGCGCGCTCGCCGCGCAGCTCGACCTGGAATACCTGGACGGCATCGCGATCGATGACGTCGACCCCGAGCTGGTGAAGATCGTCCCCATCAACTTCGCCAAGACCTCGAAGTTCATTCCGTTGAAGCGCGAGGTCGACGGCATCTCGGTGGCGGTGGCCGACCCCCTGGACACGGCGGTGCTCGACCACGCCCGCATGCTGCTCAAGACCGAGGTGCTGACGCGCGTGGCGCGCGCGAGCACCATCATCGACGCGATCAACTCGATCTACGATCGCAGCGTCAACGAAGCCGAGCAGGTGGTCGGCGAGATGGAAGCGCAGGACCTCGACGTCGCCGAACAGGTGCTCGAAGAGCAGCAGGACCTGCTCGACACCGGCGACGAAGCGCCCATCATTCGCCTGGTCAACTCGCTGCTCTTCCGCGCCGCGAAGGAACGGGCCAGCGACATTCACATCGAGCCGATGGACCGCGAGCTGGTGGTGCGCTTCCGCATCGACGGCGTGCTGCACAACATCATCAAGCCGCCCAAGCGCTCGCAGAACTCCATCTTGAGCCGCGTGAAGATCATGGCGCAGCTCAACATCGCCGAGAAGCGCCTGCCGCAGGACGGCCGCATTCGCATCAAGCTGGCCGGCCGCGACATCGACATTCGCGTGTCGACCATTCCCACGGTGCACGGCGAGAGCATCGTGATGCGGTTGCTCGACAAGAGCGCCACCCTGCTCGACCTGGCCGAAATCGGCATGAACCAGGCGATCTTGAAGGACATCGACGAGCTCATTCGTCGCAGCCACGGCATCGTGCTGGTGACCGGCCCCACCGGCTCGGGCAAGACGACCACGCTCTACGGCGCGCTCACCCGCATCAACACGCCCGAGGTGAAGATTCTGACCGTCGAAGACCCGGTCGAGTACCAGTTGAAGGGCATCAACCAGATGCCCATCAACCCGAAGATCGGCCTCTCGTTCGCCTCGGGCCTGCGCTCGTTCCTGCGGCAGGACCCCGACATCATCATGGTCGGCGAAATTCGCGACAAGGACACCGCGCAGATCGCCATCGAAGCGTCGCTGACCGGCCACCTGGTGTTCTCGACGCTGCACACCAACGACAGCGCCAGCGCGGTGACCCGCCTGGTGGAAATGGGCGTCGAGCCGTTCCTCGTCGCCAGCTCGCTGATGGCGGTGATGGCCCAGCGCCTGGTGCGCCGCGTGTGCCAGGAGTGCCGCGAGAAGTACGAGCCGTCGACCGAAGAGATCGCCAAGCTGGGCATGAGCCGCGACCGCTACGTCGCCCTGGGCGGCAACCAGGCGTACCGGGCCAGCGCCAAGGGCTGCAGCGCGTGCGGCAAGGCGGGCTACCGCGGCCGTACGGGCATCTACGAATTGCTGGTGCTCGACGATGACATTCGCCAACTGGTGCTCAAGAACGTCGACTCGGGAACCATCAAGAAGAAGGCGCTCGAGAAGGGCATGCTGGCGCTGCTCGACGACGGCGCGCTCAAGGTGGCCACCGGGCAGACCACCATCGCCGAGGTGCTGTCGGTCACGCAGGAGGACCTCTAAGTGGCGGTCTTCGAATATCGCGGCCTCGACGCCGGCGGGAAGACCGTCTCGGGCATGAAGGAAGCCGAGTCGGCCAAGGCCCTGCGCACGGTGCTGCGGCGCGACGGCATCTTCCTGACCGACGTGCTGGGTCAGGCCGAGGCGGGCGGCGTGATCAAGGGCGGGGCCAAGACGGCCAAGCCCGGCGCGGCGCTGGGCGGCGACATCAACCTGCGCAAGCTGGCCGGTGGTCGGGTGAACACCGACGACATCGCGGTGATGACCCGGCAACTGGCGACGCTCCTGGGCGCGGGCGTGGCGCTGGTCGAGGCCCTGGCGGCGATGGTCGACCAGGTCGAAAAAGAGCAGCTCAAGCGCGTGGTCAGCGACGTGAAGCAGCACGTGAACGAAGGCAAGTCGCTGGCCGACTCGCTGCAGGCGCACGTGAAGATCTTCGGGGCGCTCTACATCAACATGATTCGCGCCGGTGAGAGCTCGGGCGCGCTGGACTCGGTGCTCTTGCGCCTGGCCGAGTTCACCGAAGGGCAGGCCCGGCTGCGCCAGAAGATCGTGGGCACCATGATCTACCCGGCGATCATGATGGTGATCGGCGGCGGCGTGCTGGTGATGCTGATGACGGTGGTGGTGCCGAAGGTGACGAAAATCTTCAGCGACATGAAGGTCACCCTGCCGTGGACCACGCAGTTCCTGATCTTCACCTCGAACACCCTGCAGGACTTCTGGTTCCTCATTCTGCCGACCTTCATCGGCGGGGCCTGGGCCTTCGTGTGGTGGACGGGGTCCGAGCAGGGCAAGCCCACGTGGGACCGGTGGGTGCTCAAGTTCCCCGTGTTCGGGCCGCTGGTGCGGCAACTGGCGGTGGCGCGGTTCGCCCGCACGCTCTCGACGCTGCTCAAGTCGGGCGTGCCGCTGCTCAACGCGCTCGACATCGTGAAGAACGTGATCACCAACACCGTGATGTCGGCGGTGGTCGACCAGGCCCGCGACGCCATTCGCGAAGGCGAGAGCATCGCCAACCCCTTGAAGAAGTCGGGCGAATTTCCGCCGCTCGTCTACCACATGGTGGCCATCGGCGAGCGATCGGGCCAGCTCGAAGACATGCTGCTCAACGTGGCCGACAGCTACGAGTCGAGCGTGAACGTGCGCATCGGCGCGCTGACCGCGCTGCTCGAACCGATGATGATCGTGTTGATGGGTGCGGTCATCGCCTTCGTGGCCTTCTCCATTCTGATGCCCATTCTGCAGATGAACTCGATGGTGCACTGATGCTCACGCCTCCTTCGTCCTCCTCGCGGAATTCCGTCGTCGACCTCGTCGTTCAACGGGTGCTGACCGGCACCCTGCTCGCGCTCGCGGCCTCGCTCATCGCCGTGGCGTTGCACCTGGCCTGAAAGGAATGAAACCCATGTCTTCCGTCGTCACCCGTCAGCTCACCCGTCGTCGCCGCGGCGCCCGCGGCATGACGCTGATCGAGATCATCGTCGTCATCACCATTCTCTCGCTGCTGATGGCGGCGGTCGGCGTGGCGGTCATTCCCCGCCTGGAAGAGGCGAAGGTCGACCGCGCGAAGCTCGACATCGCGAACATTCTGAACGCGCTGAAGACCTACTACGCGAAGAAGGGCAACTACCCCGACACCGGCGCGGGCCTCAAGGCGCTGGTCGACACCCAGATTCTGGAAAAGCAGCCCGTCGACCCGTGGGACCACGAGTACGTCTACATGCTCGAGAGCGGCAAGCCGGTGGTCATTTCCTACGGGAAGGACGGCTCTCCCGGCGGCAGCGAGTCGGACGCCGACATCAGCTCGAAGGACCTCGGCAACACGCCGAAGAAGTGACCGACATGAAGCGAGACGACGCCAGCCAGGGCCTGTCGCCCCTCACCATCGGCCTCGCCCTCGGCGGGAGCGCGGTGGTGTGGCTGGTGGTCGATTTCGTTCGGGGGTTCCTGTGAATCGCCACCCCCGCGGGCTGACGCTGATCGAGATCACGGTTGCCCTGGCGATCGTGGTGGTGCTCTTCGGCGCGGTGGTGTGGGGCGTGGGCTCGCTGACCGGGGCCCGGGCCAAGGAAGCCTCGGCCGAGCTGGCGGGCTCGATTCGCAACCTCTACGACACCGCGGCCCTGTCGGGGAAGACGTGCCGGCTGGTGTTCGAGCTGCCGGGCGAGCGCGACAAGAACACCCCGGTGTCGTGGCGAGCCGAGTGCGCCAAGGGCAACATCACCGCGGGCGCCAAGCGCGACGAAGAACTGGCCGCGGCCAACAAGAAGGACACCGGCAAGAACAGGCTCGACGACGACGCGCGCTTCAAGCGCATCGATTCCGACAGCACCCCCTCGGTGCAGGAACTGCAGGCCCGCGAGAAGGCCCGGGTGGAAGACGCCGCGAAGTTCTCGGAATTCTCGAGCGACGACATCGCCGGGCGCACCCTGCCCGAGAACGTGACCATCGAGGTGTGGACGCAGAAGCAGCGCCAGGTGGTCAAGCACGGCACCGCGTACCTGTACTTCTTCCCCCAGGGCTTCACCGAGCGCGCGCAGGTCTGGGTGCGGCAGGGCTCGAACACCTGGACCCTGAGCATCTCGCCGCTCACCGGGAAGACCGTCATCAGCTCGAGCGACCTCGAGGTACCTCGCTCATGAAGACCCGGGGCTTCACCCTGCTCGAGACGGTGATCGCGATGGCCATTCTGGCCGTCTCGCTGGTGGCGATTCTCGACATCAACAGCCAGGCGGTCTACCGCCACGTGTACGCGAAGAAGCTCACCGTCGCGACGCTGCTGGCCCGCTCGAAGATGATCGACCTCGAGCAGAAGCTGCACGACTCGGGCCTGAGCGCCGACGACGAAGAAGACGCGGGCGACTTCGCCGAAGACGGCTGGCCGTCGTTCAAGTGGCGCGCGAAAATCATCGCCCCCAAGACCAATGGCCTGGCACCCGAGCAGTTGTTCGGCGCGCTCTTCAACCTGCCCATCGGCGGCGGCAGCAGCGACGGCAAGGGTGGCGGCGGGCTGGGTGGGCTGCTCGGCGGCCTGTTCGGCGCGGGTGGCAAGGGCGGCGCGGCGGGGGCGGCAGGCGCGGCGGCCGCGGGCCTGGGCCTGTCGAGCGCGCCGACGTCGGGTGCGGGCGGGCTGGGCGCGCTGGGGCCGATGGCGGGCATCGCGCAGCAGCAGTTCACCCAGATGGTCGACCAACTGCAGAAATCGGTGCGCGAGGTACACCTGACGGTGACCTGGAAGGAAGGGAAGATCGTCGAGAGCATCGACCTCGTCACCCACGTGGTGTCCCTGGGGCCCGGCAGCGACCGCAACGGCGGCGCGGCGGCGCAGGCGGGCCTGGGCAACGGGTCGGACTCGCTGGTTCGCCCCGACGGCACGCCGGCCAAGTCTCCGCAGCCCTGCCCCTCGGGCACCGGCATGTGCGACAGCGACGGCACGCAACTGGTGACGGCGGCCCAGAAGGCCGGCGGCGCGGCGGCGACCACCCCGGGCCTGCCTCCGCTGCAGCAACTGACCCCCGGCGGCGTCGGCAAGGTCTTGCCCGGAGGCTTCCGATGAAGCGCCAGGCTCGCGGGTTCACGCTGATGGAAGTGGTGATCGCGGTGGCCATCACGGCCTTCATCGGCGCCATCATCGGCGTGACCTTCAACACCACCATCACCAACAAGGACATCATCGAGAGCCAGGCCGAGCGCTACCGCATGCTGCGCACGGCGATGAACCGCATGGTCCGCGAAATCGGGGCCGCGTACATCAGCGATCGCTACGACTCGAAGCGCTACCGCGACGCCTTCGACCGCCCCACCAACTTCGTGGGCGCGCGCGACAAGCTGCTCTTCACCTCGCTCTCGCACCAGCGCCTCTACGCCGACGCCAAGGAGTCGGACCAGACGGTCATCGAGTACCAGGTCAAGTCGTCGCCCGACTCGAAGGCCAAGGGCCGCATGGACCTGGTGCGCCGCGAGAAGGCCATTCTCGAGGAGCGCATGGACCGCGGCGGCACCGAAGACACGCTGTTCGAGGGCGCGAAGAAGATCGAGTTCCAGTACTGGAACAGCGAGCGCAAGCAGTGGGAAGACGAGTGGGACACGCGCCGCGCCGAGCGGAAGACCATTCTGCCCACGCGGGTGAAGATCACCCTCTTCGCGGTCGACGAGAACGGCAAGGACATCAAGTACACGACGCAGACCCGCATCATGCTCAACACCGAGTTCCCGAGGTTCCAATGAGCGCGCCCCGGGTGGTGAAGCGTCGACGCACGGGGGGCCCGGGTTCGAGGAGCGAGCGCGGCATCGCCATGTTGCTGGTGCTGGTGGGCCTGGCGGTGCTGGGGCTGGTGGCCAACGAGGTGCAGTACAACTCGGTGGTCGAAATGCGGCTGGCGACCAACCAGCGCGACGAGCTGCGCGCGCACTTTCTCGCGCGCTCGGGCATCGGGCTCTCGCGGTTGATGTTGCGCTTCCAGAAGCAGCTCGACGCCATTCAAATTCCGAACCTGGGCGGCATGCTGCAGCAGTTGCTCGGTGGTGCGGGTGGGGCCGGCGGCGCGGGTGGGCTGGCGGGGCTCCTCGGAGGGGCCGGTGCAGCCGGTGGTGCAGGCGCAGCCGGGGCGCTGGGCGGGTTGCTGGGTGGAGCGGGCGCGGCGCCGAGTTCGATGAGCATTCAGCTCTGGCGCATGGCCAAGATCGACTGCCACATGCTGCAGCAGATGGTCCCCGAGTACGACGAGAAGGACAAGGCGGTGGGCGGCAAGAGCGGGTTCGGGTCGGGCACCGCCAAGTCGCGCAAGAAGCTCGACTTCGACGACGAGCACCCCGAGCTGGGCGCGGCCCAGGCCTCGCGGCGCTTCGGTTCCTTCACCGGGTGCTTCGACACCGTCATCACCGACGAGGAAGAACGCATCAACCTGAACAAGCTCGACGCGCCGCAGCTCTCGGCCGCGGTGTTGCTCTCGCAACTGGTCACCACCTTCAGCGACAAGAAGTACGAGTTCCTCTTCGAGAAGGAGGACTCGAACAAGGTGAAGTCGACGCCGACGGAAATCATCACCGGCCTGCGCGACTGGGTCGACGAAGACGAGACCGGCACCACGCTCAACCTGACCGGCCAGGGAGAGCCGTTCGCCAAGGGCTTCTCTGACGAGAACGGCAACTACGTGAAGTACGACCCGACCTACCGGGCGAAGAATGCGCGCTTCGACAGCCTCGACGAGCTGTACCTGATTCACGGCATCAACGACCGCTTCATGGCGGCCTTCAAGGACAAGCTGACCGTCTACCCCGACGTGAATTCGCGCCTGAACATCAACACCGACGACCCGGTGCTGCTCGAGCTGGCGATTCGCTCGGTGGCCGACCCGCTGCGGCAGGACCCGCGCCTGGCCGACCCCGTCTTCATCGACGCGCTCATCAAGAAGATTCGCGCCGCGCGCATGTTCGCGCTCTTCGGCATGAGCGCGACCGACTTCGTGAACATCGTCGCGGCGGCGGGGGTGCCGGTGAACACCAGCATCCAGAACAACCCGGCGAACCAGCGCTTCATCGGCGACAAGAGCACCACGTTCCGCGTGTCGGTGACCGGCCAGGCCGGCGACGTCACGCGCACCATCACCGCCGTGGTTCGGCTGGACGACGGCCTCGGCCGACTCGTCTATTGGAAGGAGGAGTAACGATGGCCCGGATTCTCGGCCTCGACCTGGGGACCCACACGCTCAAGGCAGTGCTGCTCGAGACGACGCTGCGGGGCTACGCGGTGAAGTCGTACCTGACGGCGCCGGTCCCGGCCGACGGTGAGCGGCTCGACCGCATCAAGGGCGCGCTGCCGGCGCTGATGGCGCAGGGCGCGTTCGCCGCCGACACCATCGTGGTGTCGCTGCCGGGGGTGTCGTCGGCCATTCACCCCATCACCCTGCCCTTCTCGGACCCCAAGAAGATCGAGTCGACGCTGGCCTTCGAAGTGGAAGGGCAGTTGCCGTTCGACCTCGACGAGGCGGTGTTCGACTACCAGGTCGCGGCCTCGGACGACAAAGGCGCGCAGCTGCTGGTGGGCGTGGTGCGCAAGGACGAGCTGGGCGTGCTGCTCGAGGCGCTCAAAGAGGTGAAGGCCGACCCGCGCATCGTCACCCACTCGGGCCTGTCGTATCAGAACCTGCTGGCGACCATGCCCACCACCCTGGTGGCGGATGACGCGGCGGTGGCCATCGTCGACCTGGGGCACGAGCGGGTGAGCGTGGCCATCGGTCGGCCGGGCGGGGCGGTCGAGCACGCGCGCAGCTTCGCCGGCGGCGGCTGGGCGCTCACCAAGGCCTTGTCGAACGAGTTCAAGATTCCGCTGGCCGACGCGGCGACGTGGAAGGAAACGCACGGCGCCCTGGGCAGTGACGTGGTGGGGCCCGACGCCGAGCGCGCGGCGGGCGCCTTCCTGCGCACCTTCCAGGGCGTGCTGCGCGAGCTGCGGCCCACGCTCAAGTCGTACACCGCGCGCACCCGTCGGCCGATTGGGCTGGTGCTCTTGTGCGGCGGCACCGCGAAGCTGCGCGGGCTGCCCGAGCAACTGGCCACCGACCTCGGCCTGCCCACTCGCGTGCTCGAGCTGCCCTCGGAGACGCGAGAAGTGGTGGGCATCGAGAAGCCCGAAGCGGCGCAGGCCGTGGCGCTGGCGTTGCGAGGTCAGGCGTCGGGCGCGAAGGCGCCGCGCTTCAACCTTCGGCGAGGCGAGTTCTCGTTCAAGAGCGACCTCGACTTCGTGCGCGAGAAGGTGGGCCAACTGGTGGCCTTCGCCGCGGTGTTGTTCGTGCTGATGGTGTCGGGCGGCATCGTGCGCAACGCGGTGCTCGAGCGACGAGAAAAGCAGATCGACGCGCTCTTCTGCGACGTGACCAAGGCCATTCTGGGCAAGTGCGAGAAGGACCCCAACATGGCGCGCAACCTGCTCAAGGGGCAGGAAAGCCCGGCCGCGGTCATTCCCAAGCGCTCGGCGGTGACGCTGCTGGCCGAGCTGACCAGCCGCATTCCGGCCGACATGAAGATCACCACCGACATGATCATGATCGACACCGATCGGGTCAGCGTGCGCGTCGAAGGCACGCAGTCGAAGGACCAGGAAGACCTCATCGCCGCGCTCAAGTCGTACAAGTGCTTCCACGACTTCAAGGAAGGCAAGATCGAGAAGTCGAAGGACGGCGCGCACGTGACCTTCAAGCTCGACATTCAGGTGGAGTGCCCGGACGACGTCCCGGCACCCCAGGGGTGACACGCACATGGCCGGCCTGAGCAGTCTGCAGTCGTCGTTCTCGAGTTCCCTCTCGACGTTGAGCGAGCGCGAGCGCCGCATGGTGCTGGTCGCGGGCATCGCGGTCGCGCTCTTCGTGACCTTCATGGTGACCTTCACCTTCTCGAACAAGGCCGACGCCATTCGCAAGCGCACGGCCGAGAAGGTGCTGGCGTTGGACGACGTGCAGGGCCTGGCTGCCGGCTTCCGCGAGCAGAAGGCCGCGCAGCAGGCGCTCGAGCAGCAGTTGGCCGCCTCGAACGTGCGGCTGATCAGCTTCCTCGAAGAGAAGGCCAAGAAGAGCGGGCTCGACCTGGGGTCGATCAACCCGCGCGCCGACGAGCCGCTCGAGAACTCGAAGATCGTGATGAGCGCGGTCGAACTGACCCTGACCGACGTGAAGTTGAACCGGCTGGTCGACTTTCTCGCCGCGGTCGAAGCGGGCCCGGGCATCGTGAAGGTGAAGAACCTGCGCCTCGAGCCACGGGTGAAGGACGAGTCCGTCACCGCGTGGTTGACCATCGCCACCTACCACCTCAAGTGAACCGACATGGCTGAGCAGAAGACCAGACTGGGGCTGCGAATCGCCGGGTACGTGGCGTTCGCGCTCGTCTCGCTGGTGGTCGCGTTCTTCGTGACCTTCCCCTACGAGGCGCTCAAGGACCGGGTCCGCCTGGAAGCGGACAACGCGGGGTATTTCGTGCGCATCGGCTCGCTGGGGCCGGGGTTCTTCGCGCTGACCGCGAGCGACGTGCAGGTCAGCAAGAAGGCCGACACCGACCCGCCGCCCGAGGCGCTCAAGCTCGACAAGGTCTCGGTCGGGCCGTCGTTGTTCCCGCCCGGGGTGCAGGTGAAGGTGAAGGGGCTGGGCGGCACGACGTCCATCGTGGTCGGCGGCCTGTCGACGGTGAAGGTGAAGGTCGACCTGGACGAGCTCGACCTCTCGAAGGGCAACGTGAAGGGGTTCACCGGCATCGACTTCGCCGGCACGCTCGACGCGCACGTCGACTTGACGCTCCCGAAGGTGGCCGGGGCCGGCAATGGGCCCAGCGAGCCGGACCTGAGCCAGGCCAGCGGCACCATCAGCCTCGACACCAAGGGGCTGACCGTCAACGGCGGCAACGTGTCGGTGGTCATTCCGCAGTTCGGGCCCGACCCCACGCCGCTCGATTTGCCGAAGATCGCGCTCGGGGAAATCGTGGTGCGGTTGAAGGTCGACAAGGGCGCAGGCACCGTCGACGACTTCAAGGCGAAGAGCAGTGATCTCGAGGCAGGCCTCGCGGGCACGCTCAAGCTGGGCAAGAAGGTCGAGTACAGCGACGCGAACCTCGAGGTGCGGGTCAAGCCCGAGGCAGAATTCCAGAAGCGCCTGGGGCTGCTGGGCAGTGCGCTGTCGATGATTCCTTCGGACCCCAAGGACCCGACGTGGCGGTTGGGGCACCTGACCGGGTATCTGGGCAAGCCGCAGTTCCGCTGATGCGGAAGTGGATTCACGCCGCCGGCATGCAGGGGGCCTGGTTCGCCGCGGCGCTGCTCGCGTCGACCCCGTGGAACGGAGTTGGCGCGCTCGCCAATCTGCTCGTGCTCGTCGTGCACGTGGTGAGCAGTGGCGCGGTTCGGCGTGAGCTTGCTCGCGCCGTGTTCGCCTGTGGGCTGGGGCTGGTCGTCGAACTCGTGCAGCAGTATGGCGGCGGCGTCGAGGCGCAGCAGGCCGGCGTGCTGCCGCCCCTGTGGCTGCTGTCGCTGTGGCCGGTGTTCGCGTCGGCGATGATGCGGGGCAATTCGCTGGAATGGGTGACCCGCCTGTTGCCCGTCGCCGCGGTGCTCGGTGCGATCGCTGGGCCCGTCAGCTACGCCGGTGGAGCGCGGTTGGGAGCGCTCGAGCTGCACGGGGCCAGAAGTGTGGTGTGCATCGGGGGGTGTTGGGCCGTGGCGATGACGGTGCTGGCGTGGGTGTCGCGGCGGCTCGAGGGGCCCCCCAGCCCCGTGGTGGCGTGAGGCGCGCTTTTTTTCAGGGTCTGGGTGGCTCCGACGGAGTCGGCAGCCCCTCTGGCTGCGGTTGCTCCAACAGCACCACCGACAGCAGGCCCGGGCGCGCGGCGTCGGGGCGCGAGAGCAGCGAGAGCGCCCTGCCCTTCCGCACGAAGGTCGTGCCCTGCGCCTGCCAGCCCGCGGCCCCCAGGGTCGTGCGGTAGAAGTCGACCAGCTCGTCGGCGCTCGCCGTCGCGTCGAAGCTGACGCCGCGCGAGACTTCGAGATCGAAACGCAGCACGTGTTTCGCTCCCGGAAACGTGGGGAGCCCGTCGGCCGTGCTGGCGGTGGGTTTTCGCGCCCCCAGGTTCGCCGAGCCCAGAATCAGCGTGCTGCTGCGCGCGTCTTCCCGCCAGCCGTAGACCAGGTAGGAGCGCCGCCCCACCGGGTCCCAGGCCATCACCCGCGCGGCGTCGAAGCCCGGAATCGGTCTGATGTGTGGAGGTATGAAGAAGCCCCGCTCGAGAAAACGCGACGCGTAGTGCGCCAGCAACTCGTCGATGGGCCGACTGGAGCGCACCGCCGAAATGCTCATCGGCAGCCCGTTGATCATCGCCTCGCGCGCCACCACCGTGGTGTCGATGGCGCCGGGCACCTCCCACTCGAAGGGCGCGGTGCCGCCGTCGGGCAACGCCGCCAGACACCAGAGCGCCAGCACCACCATCACGGGCAGGCTCGCCCCAGGAAACAGTCTCCGGCCGTGCGCGAGAAGGGCACCATGCCGTAGCCCGGGCCACCGGTGTTCCAGTCTCCGGTGAAGTCGCCGCCCACGTGCTCGACGTAGTTGCTCTCTTCGCCCCGGTAGCTCATGAAGAATTCGTCGTTGGGCGGCCCGCCCCCCGCGAAGGTCGCCGCGAACCGGTTCGCCGCCCCAGTGGGGACTCCCAGTTGCTTGAACAGTCTGCCCACGCCCGCGCTGTACCGCGTGGTCGCATGCAGCGGAGACTGGTCGGTCTCGTCGGGGCCCCAGTGGCCCCAGTCACCCGTCAGGGCCGACAGCGTACCCTCGCAGCGGTTGCCCGTGGCGAAGCCGGTGCCGCAGACGTGAATCGGGGTGGTCCAGGTGAGCGCGGCGTGCGTGCCGAACTCGAGGAACACCTGCGGCGTTCGCACCGCCTGCACCACCGCCGAGCTGGTGCAGGCCAGCGCGCCCTCGTCGCGGTAGTACGGCCTGACGCTCTTCGTCGCCCCCAGGTTCGGGTCGCCCAGCCGCACCTTCTGGCAGCTCACCGCCAGGCGCGAGCCGCGCGTCAGCGCCCGCGTGACCACACCGCCCCCGCCGCTCGACGAACTCAGACCGTCGAAGTTCGCGAAGCGCGCCTGGGTCTGCGCCGCCACGCCGCTGCCGGGGTCCATCGTCGAATCGAAGGGGGTGGTGGTCGACGTGCCGTCGTCGCGGAACTCGAGCACCTGCCGCCCGCTGGCTTCCCAGAGGGCGAAGGCCTGCGCGTCCTGCACCTTGAGCGAGAGCTGGGCCATTTCGGCGAAGAAGATGCCCGCCAGAATGATGATCACGAAGATCACCGTACCGATGGCCAATTCGACCACCGCCTGCCCGCGCGCGGGGCGCCTGGGGGGCCGGGCCCTCAATGCACGCCCTCGAAGCCTGCTCGCTTGAGCGCCGTCCACGCGCGCCCCTGGTTCACCAGCCCCACCGAGGCCGGCAGGTCGTCCTTGCCCTCGGCGTCGACGTCGGCCGCCACCAGCGTCGCCCGCCAGAAGGGGTTGAGCAGGTTGGGCGGCTCGCGCCAATGATCGAACCGGTGGAAGTAGACGATGGCCGTGGCCTCGGCCGTCTGCTTCGAGACGTCGAGCCCCGCACCGACGCTCGATTCCAGCTTCTCGCCGCGCGCGTCCCACGCCGTGTTCGTCGCGTTGGGCACGAAGGGGAAGGTGAAGTGCAGTTCCCACGGGAACTTTCGCGCCGTGACGTCGCGCTCGAGCGCCACGACCACCTTGGGCTCGCCCCAGGCGTCGGCCGCGCTGTCCACCGGCAGGAAGCCCACCGTGCGCACCCAGACCGACGGGCAACTGAAACACTTGCCCATGGTGTGGTGGTTGACTTCCACCGGTTGCGGCTCGTCGGCGTTCACCTTGAAGCTCCAGTCGTGCTGGTCTTCGGTGTTCGCCAGGTCGGTCGACTTCACGAAGGCGTAAATCGACTCGGTGGCACTGCAGCCGCCCGCCGACACCGTCACCGTGCCGTGATCGTCGGCCCACGCGGTCTCGGTCGACGCGCGGTGCGGTTCCGGCGACGAGCTCATCGTGCTCCAGTAACCAGAGCCGTTTTCCTTGGCGAACGAGAGCGACACGCCCGCATTCGACGCGGCGCTCGCCAGGTCGGGAAAGGCCGGCGAGGTGGCGCGGTTGGTGCTGAACGAATCGCCGCGGCTGCCCATGGCCGCCTGCAACAGGTTCTCGCTCCACGAATGGTCGAAGCACAGCCCCGACGCCGGGTCGCCGTTGCACGAATCGAATTCGCGCATGGTGATGGTCGCCGGCGGGCCGTTGATGACGTGGACGTCGGGTTGACCAGCCCGGTCGAGAATCGAACGGGTCAGCGTCTGCAGTTCGAAGTTCCTGAACAGCTTGTAGCGCAGCTCGTTCTTGTTCACCGGCGCCGCCGGGTCGACGTCGGGGCTGATCTCTGACGAGAGCATGGCCAGCGTGTGCTGAATCGACACCGCCTCGTTGCCTGCCGCCTGGTCTTGCGCTTCCCAGGTGGCCTCGAGCGACGAATAGTTGGCCGCCTTGAAGTTGCGCGCCCCCTGCGCGAACGCCTGGAGCGACGCGAGCCCCCGCGGGTTCGCCGCCGACGTGCAGCCGACCTGCGCGTTGTCGGCGGCGACCACCGCGGCGTTGGCCATGGCGCGCCCATAGCTGGCGTACGAAATGAGGCTCTCGTCGGCGGCCTGGGCCACGAAGGTCGAGACCATCAGTCGGTTGACCATGGCCATGTCGTTGAAGGCGCGCGCCGCCTGCACCGCGTTCGAGTACGCGGCCACGTCGGCCAGGTTCTGCAGTTCGTGCCGCTGGCGCACCTTCACGCCCAGGCTCAGGGTGATGGTCACCATCAACGCGATGAAGAGCATGGTGAGCGCCAGCAGCACCAGGTTCTGACCGCGAGGGTGGCGGGCGGCGCTCACGGGGCGGGCTCGCAGTTCTGCCGCGTGAAGAGCTTCGGCCGCGGCGGCGTCATCATGCGCATGGCCGAGGTCGCGGTGATGGGGAAGGTGTACTGGTGCGCGCGGTACCGGGTGTCGAATTCGGCGGCCAGCCCGCCCAGG
>CAIWFK010000472.1 GCA_903911905.1 uncultured Myxococcales bacterium | reverse complement strand
TCGACGCATTGCGCGCGATGAGGTCAGACTTCATCGTAGGCTGTCAAGGTGTTGCGGAGGCGCGCCTTGGCGCATGTCATCGGGGCCTTCGTCGTCGGCACGCTCGTGGCCACAGTTCCGTCTCTTTCGAGCAACAATCTCCTCCCGCGCAGCATCGCCATGCACTTGCTCGCGGTGGTCTGCCTGTTCGCCGGCTGGCGCTCCCGCGGCCGCATTCAGCTGCCCTGGTTGTGGCTTCTGGCTGACCTCATCGTCCTGAAGGTGACGAGCCCGTGGCGCGCAGCCAGCGTCAGCGGCTTTCTCGAAGCCTGCGCGCTCATCAGCGTAGCGGTCGGCCTTGCGAGCGCACGGGTCCCCGTCCGAAGCGTCCTCGTCCTGCCGCTTGTGGCCATCTTCCTCGGGGCTGTCTTCGGGCTGGCCGAGCAGTGGCTTCCCGTTGGTTGGGGGGACGCGACAAGGCCCGCGGGGTTCTTTGCCACGCGCGTCACCGCTGCAGCTTTGATGGTGGCCGCGCTTCCGCTCAACTGGTTGCTGCTCCGCCGACGGCACGCCGTCCTCTTTGTCGGCACCGTCGCCATCGAGTGCGCGTTCCTCTTCAGCACCAGGACTCGCGCGGCCTGGGTCGCCGCGGCGCTGGTGCTGGCGGCGATGGTCGCGCTACTTCCTCGCTCTCGCCGGCCGTTGCTCGCGGGGCTCGTCCTCGCTGGGGCGCTGGCAGCGCTCACGCCCGGGCCGCTGCTTCGATGGGCTTCCCCCACGCCCTACGCTGACTCCCTCGCGGACATCGGCACGCTTCGAGTAGGCGACAGACTCGCCGTCTGGCGAGAAGCACTCGCGCTCACGGCGACGCACCCATGGGGCCGAGGCGCCGGCACCTTCGAGGCCTCGTTCGCGGCGGCCACCTCATCGCTGCCGAAGTCGCTCGACGAGGTACGCATCGAGTCGCCCCACAACGAAGGCATTCGGCTGGCCTACGAGTTGGGCGTGCCAGGGCTCGTGCTGCTCGTCATGGCGCTCTGGGCTCGGGGCCGTCGAGTCGGGCCTGCGCGACGCATGGTGTTGCTCTCGCTCGCCGGGCTCGCGGTGTGTTCCATGACGGGCAAGACCTTCGTCGAGCCCCCAACTGCCGCCCTCGCCGCCGTCCTTCTCGGCGTCGCAACGAGGCCAAGGATGCGGGGGCGCTCGTCGCGGCCTTGGTTGTGGGGCTCGCTTGCGGCCGCGATGCTGGCACTCGCCGTCGTGGTCGACGCACCCGCGTGCTCGGCCTCGCGCGCCCTCGCCTCGGCCAAGCGTCTCGCCGCTCAGGGCGACGTCCGCGTGGCCCTCGAGATGGCGACACCGAGCCTCGGTGCCAACAACGACCTCGGCGCGTGGCTGTGGGCCATCGACGTCATGAGCGCCGCCGGAGATCGACGTCGCTGCCGGCAGACCTGCGCACAAGCGCTGGGGACCTTCCCGGAACATCCTGCGCTTTTGCTCCGTCAATCAAGGTGCGGAACGGGCGGTTGAGCCTTCTTCGCCAGCCAGCCCTGAGGCGACCTCGCGTCGCCGGGGCGAGGTGCCAAATGCTCCCATTCCCGATGCAGCTTGGGTCAGACGGGGCGCGATGGCAGGGGTGGGCCAGCGCCGCTCGCACTCAGGTTCGCTGGCCTCGACGCATGACGCGAGACGAGCCCCCCGCGCCCCCACCGGCTCAAGGGCAGCTGTTGCAGCCCGGGCCGACGCTCGCGCGCGCGGTCGGCCCGCAGGCCGAGAACGCGTTCGCGCAGGTCATCATGCTGCAGCACCCTCCAGCACCGCACACCGCGTTCGACGCGCACCCACTGGTCGAGCAGAAACTGTTGCCGCTCGAGTCGATCCAGCAATCGTACGAACCCGAGCAGGTCACGGAGCCATTGCACCCGTGGTACGGCGCGCCATCGTTCGGGACACACACCTTGACCGCGGCGGTCACGCCCATTCCGTCAGAACCGAACGGTGCGCATGCCGGCTTGCCCGTGATGTTCACGCAATCCGCCGCCGTCGCACAGCGAGCAGCGCCCGCGAGGGCGATCGGAAGGCAGGCTCCGTAGCTCAGCGTCGTCCCGGAGTTCACGAGGAGCGAGCACACCGTGCCGGCCGAGCACTGTGACGTGACCGAGCACGTGTTGTGGCACGCAACCGCCCCTGTCCCATCACCGATGCAGGTCTGGCTCGAGTTGCAGCACGCGCTGCCACACACGCTCGCCGTCGGGCAGGCGTTCTGGCAAGCGCCACCGCTGCACGTCTGCCCCGTCTGACAGGTCGCGCACGCACCACCTGAAACACCGCAGGCAGTCGTCGCGGTGCCGGGGTTGCAGACGTTGCCGACACAGCAGCCGGAGCAGGACATGGCGCAGTTCGTCGAGACCGCTGCACACGTCTGCGCCGTGTTGCAGGCCTGACCGGTCCCGCAGGCACTGCAGGCACCGCCAGCGGTTCCGCACGCCGTGTTGTCCGTCCCCGCCTTGCACACCCCACCCTGACAGCAGCCCGACGCACAGTTGCTGGGACTGCAACTGGGCGGGGGAGCAATGCACTGTCCGTCTGGGCAGACTTGTCCCGCTGCGCACGTCGAGCAACTCCCTCCGTTCGTGCCGCAGGCGGCAACGACGAGCCCAACGTTGCAGCG
>CAIWFK010000471.1 GCA_903911905.1 uncultured Myxococcales bacterium | reverse complement strand
CTTCCCCCACATGCTGGGCCGGCGCTTCCTCGCCCTCCCCACCCGCCAGACGCCGCTCTTCATCGAAGGCACCGAGACCTCGCAGGTCACCGCCACCCTCACGCTGCCCGCGGGCTGGGTGCTGGTGGCGCCGGAGGCCGAGGTCACCCTCGAGGGCCCGTCGTCGCGCTACGTGCGCACCGAGAAGCAGGTGGGCGCGGTGCTGACGGTGACCGAAGACTTCCGCGTGCTGCAGTCGCGCGTGGCGCCCGCCCAGTACGAGGCCTTCGGCCAGTTCGCCGGCGAGGTCGACCTGGTGCAGCAGCGCGACGTGCTGTTCGAGAAGCACTGAGGGTCGTTGCAACCCAGTTGTAGAACCCCCCGGCTTGCAAAAGCGCGGGGCCAGCGCTAGCTCCGACTTCTGCCCATGGGCTCCGAGCACGCGCACGCGCCGCACGCCACCGATCGCTCCGACCTCGTGGGTCAGGTGCTCTCGGCGGTGTGCGCGGTGCACTGCGTGTCGACGCCGCTGGTGCTGCTGGCCGCGCCAGCGCTCGGTTCGGCGCTGGGCGGGGTGCACCCGCTGCTCTTCGTGGGCGTGGTGGGTGTCGCGCTCTGGGCCCTGGTGCCGGGCTACCGCTGCCATCACCACCTCGAGGTGCCAGGCCTGGCGGCGGTGGGCATCACCCTGCTGGGGCTGGCGGCCTTCCTCTTCCACGACAGCTTCGCCATCGACACCGGGCTGTCGCTGGTGGGCGCCTCGTTCATGATGGCCGCGCACTGGCGCAACCGGGTGCTGCTGCGCGCGCCGCACGCCCACGCGCACCCGTGACCCGCCGTCGCACCGTTGCTCCGCGCAGGCGCCCCCCCGAGATGCCCGACGTGCGTGACGGGCTGACCCGCGTCGAGCGGGTGGTGCTGGTGACGCTCCAGACCCTTCAGGCCGAGAAGGGCGGGCGCTCGGTGTCGACCATGGAGCTGTACGGCCGGGTGCTCGAGCAGGTCGACCTCAGTCGCGTCGAGCTGCAGGCAGTGCTCTCGCGCCTCGCAGGTCGGTGAAATCGCTCGCGCGCCCGGACCAGGTGGAACAGCGACGTAGCACTTCACCGGTTGGTGACTTGCCATGGGGCCTTTCCATGCGTCAGATCGCCCCATGCTTCACCGCGTCATGCTCGCCCTTGCCTGCCTGTCGTGCGCCTGTGGCGTGCCCGACGGTGAATGCGAGCCTGGCGCGATGGTGACCTGCTACCCCGCCGCCCCGGCGACCCTGGGCGTCGGCCGCTGTCACGCCGGTACCGCGTTGTGCGACGCCGCCGGCCACCCGGGCGATTGCATCAACGCCGCCATTCCCTCGCCCGAGCTGTGCGACGGCGAAGACGACGACTGCAACGGCCAGGTCGACGAAGGCGTCACCAACGCCTGCGGCGGCTGCACCGCGCTCGACCACCAGCCCGGAGACACCTGCCCTCCCTGCGGCCAGTGGACCTGCGCGGGGCTCGAGGCGCTCACCTGCACGGGCGGCCGCCTCAACAACTGCGGCGCGTGCAATTCGCCCGACGTGCCCAACCTCAACACCAGTTGCGTGGGCGACAACGGCTGCGCCGGCACCACGGGGTGCCCCACCGATGGCGGCACCACCGCCAACTGCATCGCCCCGGTGAAGTCGAACTGCGGCGTGTGCGGCGCGCACGACATCGCCGACGTGGGCAGCGCGTGCACCACGGGCGGCTGCTCGGGCGCGCTCTCGTGCAACCCGTCGGGCACCGGCACGGTGTGCAGCGGGCCCAACCGCAACAACTGCAACGCCTGTGGCCAGCCGATGGTCCCGGGCGTGGGTGTGCGCTGCACGCTGGCCTCGGGCACGGGTTGCGGCATCACCCAGTGCAACGCGACCGGCAACGGCACCGACTGCGTGGCCTCGACCGTCGACCCCGACGCCGACGGCGTGGCCAACCCCTGCGACAACTGCCCGAACGTGGCCAATGCGAACCAGCTCGACGGTGACGGCGATGGCGTGGGCGACGCGTGCGACACCTGCCCGCAACTGGCCAGCGCGGTGCAGACCGACACCGACGCCGATGGCCGCGGCGACCCCTGTGACAACTGCCCGATGGTGCCCAACGCCGACCAGCTCGACAGCGACCACGATGGCCTCGGCGACGCGTGTGACCCCGACATTGACAACGACGGCGTGGCCAACGCCACCGACAACTGCCCGCTGGTGGCCAACCCGAACCAGGCCGACGGCGACGGCGATGGGCACGGCGACGCGTGCGACGACTGCCGCACGGTGGTCAACCCCAACCAGCTCGACACCGACCACGACGGCGTGGGCGATGCCTGCGACACCTGTGTGATGGTCGCCAACCCGAACCAGGCCGACGCCGACGGCGATGGCCTCGGCGACGTCTGCGACAACTGCGCGGCGGTCTCGAACTATTCGCAGGTCGACGTCGACAACGACGGCCGCGGCGACGCCTGCGACGACTGCCCCACCATCGCCAATTCGAACCAGACCGACGCCGACGGCGACGGGCGCGGCGACGTGTGTGACGTGGTCATCTCGGAGCTCGCGGCCGCAGGGCCCGGCGGTGCGTCGGACGAATTCATCGAGCTGTTCAACTCGAGCAACCAGCCGGTGAACGTGGGCGGGTGGTTCCTGCAATACGGCCCGGCGCCCTTCACCTCATGGTCGACCAAGGCCACGCTGCCCACCGGCGCCACCATTCCGGCTCACGGCTTCTACCTGGTCTCGAGCCCCGCCGGCGCCACCAGCTACACCGGCCCCGCCGCCAACGTGCAGACCTCGACGGCGATGGGCCTGGCCGCGACCGACGGCCACGTGCGGCTGCTGCTGCCCGGTGGCACGTCGGCCACGCTGGCCACCAGCCCCCTGGTCTCGGACCTGCTCGGCTGGGGCACCGCGGCCAACGTGCCCGAGACCGCTCCAGCGCCGCTGCCGGTATGGAGCAGCGGGCAATCACTCGAGCGAAAGGCCAATGCCACCTCGACCGCCACCTCGATGAGCGCCGGCGGCACCGACGCGCTCAAGGGCAACGGGTGGGACACCAACGACAACGCCACCGACTTCGTGGTGCGCCCCACTCGCGAACCGCAGAGCACCAGTTCGGCCCCCGAGCCTTGAGCACGCGGGCCCGTCGGAGTAGCAGCCAGCGGCTGAACTTCTTCGCGACCGGGGGCCTTCGCATGCGTGCGGTGATGCTGGCGATGTTGGCGGTGACGTCGGTGGGGTGCGCGAGCAGCGCCCACCGCAACCTGAAGGTGCTGCGCAAGCAGGCGGCCTTCGACTTCAATTGCCCTGCGGGTCAGATTCAGGTCACGCCGTACGGTGGTCGCGACGAGCGCGAATTCATCGCCCAGGGCTGTGGCCGGCGGGCAATGTACAAGGACCTGGGTGAAGGCCCGGTGCTGGCCGGCGCCATCGAGGGCGCTGGCGTGGCCGACCCGGCTGCCGCGGGTGGCCCCATCATGGCACCGCCTCCTCCGCCGCCCCCGCCGCCGAACAGGTAGGCTGAGCGCACCGTGGGTCCCAACCTCATCGCGCTGGCCATTCCGCTGTTCTTCGTCTTCATCGGCCTCGAGCTGCTGGTGGCGAAGAAACGCGGGCTGACCGTGTACCGCACCGGTGATGCGCTGGCCGACCTGGGCTGCGGCATCGGGCAACAACTGGTGAGCGTGCTGCTGGGCGCGGCGGTGCTCTCGACCAGCTATTCCTTCCTCTACGACCACCGGCTGGTGACACTGCCCGAGGGCGTAGTGCCGTGGGTGGTGGCCTTCTTCGCGGTCGAGCTGGGCTACTACTGGTGGCACCGGCTCTCGCACGAGGTGAACCTGCTGTGGGCCGCGCACGTGGTGCACCACCACAGTGAGGACTACAATCTGGCGGTGGCGCTGCGGCAGTCGGTGACGACCTGGGCCACCTCGCTGCCCTTCTACCTGCCCATTGCGTTGCTCGGCGTGCCGCTGGGCGTCTTCGGCGCGATGCTCAGCCTCTCGACGCTCTACCAGTTCTGGATTCACACCGAATTGGTGCCGTCGCTGGGCGGGGTCGAGAAGGTGCTCAACACGCCCGCGCTGCACCGCGTGCACCACGGCGTCAACCCGCGCTACCTCGACAAGAACCACGGCGGCATCGTGGCCTTCTACGACGTGCTCTTCGGTACCTGGGAACCCGAGAGCGAACCGGTGGTCTACGGCACCACGCGGCCGCTCGAGTCGTTCAACCCGCTCTGGGCGCAGGTCGAGCAGTACCTCGACCTGGTGCGACTGGCGCGCAAGGCACCGAGCGGGTGGCTGGCGCTGAAGGTCTTCTGGGCCTCGCCCGCGTGGCGCGAGCCGTGGATGGGAGCGGCCCCGCAGCGCGACTTCGCGAAGAAGTACGACGTGCCCACCACCCGCGGGCTGCGCCGCTACGTGTTGTCGATGTGGGGCGTGATGCTGGTGGGCGTGTTCTCGTTCATCATGTGGGGCGCGGCGCTCTCGGCGCAGTCGACCGCGGCGGTGAGCGTGGTCATCGTGCTCTCGCTGGCGTCGTTACCGGGGTTGATCGAAGCCAAACCGTGGGCGAAGCCGCTCGAAGTCGCCAGACTGCTGACCGTGCCGCTGGTCGCGCTGACCCTCTTCATCTACCGCTGACGCGAGGCAAGACGTGCTGGGACTGCTGCTGACGCTGACGCTGGCGCAGGTCGACGCGTTCGATGCGGGCGTGCTGCCACCGCCGCCTCCCCCGCCCAGCGACGTCGAGCGCCAGCCTGCTCCCGCTCCCACCACGACCACGCCAGGCCTCACCGCGACTTCGACGGGCGAGCCGCTGCTCAACCACCGGGTGCGGGTACGACTGCGCGACGGGCAGGTGCTGACCGGCAAGCTGTTGCTGCGCCGGGAAGACGGCTCGCTGCTGCTGCAGTTGGCGACCGGCCCCCAACTGACCCTGCCTGGTGAAACCGTCGCCGACGTGGTGGACGACAGCGCCGAAGCGCGCCACACCGAATGGTTCTCGGACCCCAACCGCACCCGCTACCTGTACGGCCCCTCGGCGATGATGCTCGAGCGCAACGAGTTCTCGTTCTCGCAGACCGAGCTGCTGGTCTCGGGCTTCTCGTGGGGCGCGACCGACTGGCTGAGCGTGCAGATCGCCGGCGCGGTGCCGCTCTGGTTCATTTCGTTTCCCACCGCCTTCAACCTGCTGCTCGCGGTGAAGGCCGGCGGCAAGGTGGCCACCAACTTCCACGTGGCGGGCGGAGTCCAGGCGCTCTGGGTCCCCGCGTTCGGCAACACCACCCCCGGCAGCGGCGGCGGCGTGACGATTCCCGTGGTGGGCGTGGGCTTCCTGACCGCCACTTACGGAACGTCGGACCTCCACGGCAGCGTCTCGGTCGCCCTGCCCTTCAGCGGCTACAGCGGGCTGGCCACGGGCTCGCCCATCGTCACCGCGTCGGCGAACTGGCGGTTGACCCGCGGCTTCGCCCTGGTGACCGAGAACTGGTTCATCTTCGGTTTTCAGCAGGTGGTCGACCCGCTGGGCACGCCGCGGCTCGAGGTCACCGTGGCGACGGCGAACGGGCTGGCCGCGCGCATCATGGGCGAGCACTTCGCGGTCGACCTGGGCTTCCTGGTGCTGCAGGCCTCGGGCACCTTCGTGCCCTTCCCGGTGCCGTGGGTGAACTTCACCTACAACTGGGGCGGCTCGACGAAGCGCTGAACATCTCGTCGCGGCGGTTTGCGTGGAAACGCGCGCGCGCCCCTCGTGCCTCGCGCTACGAGCACCGCCATGCTGCTTCGGGTCTCGTCGGTCGCGCTGCTGTTGCTCTCGTGTGCGGGTACCGTCTTCGGGACGAGCCCTGACGCCGCGGTGATGCTCGACGGCGGTGCCACAGATGCAGGCCTGGGTGGTGACGATGGCGGCGTGAACGACGCCGGCGCGAGCCTCGACGCGGGCCACCCGGCGCAGGGCGTGACGGTGGGCGACTTCACCGGCGTCAACGCGCTCATCATCGACGCGGTGACCGACCTGGCGCCGCTCGGGGCGGTGCGCGAGTACCACAACTGGGGTTGGCTGGGCGCCAACGACACCGCCTCGGCGTACCCCAACACGCTCTACACGCCGAACCTCCCCGCCTTCGGGTGGGACTGGGACGCGCTCTTCGCCGGGCTCGCGGCCGCCGGAGCGAGCGGCTTTCCCGCGGTGCAGGGTGGCGCGGCCTGGGTCAATGGCAGCGCGGTGCCGCCGGTGAATGCAGGCGCCGACCCCACCGCCGCCGCATCGTACGTGGCGCACGGGCAGACGATGTTCCAGGTGGCCGCGCGATGGGGCCACACCCCGGTGCCCGACGCGCAGTTGCGGTTGAACGCCGACCAGACTCGGCTCAGCGGCCTGGGCACGGTGCGGTACTTCGAAGACTTCAACGAGCAGGACCTGAACGCGGGCTTCGAGGGGGCGGTCTACGCGGCGATGGCCAGCGCCGACCTCGATGGCGACCAGGGTCGACTCGGCCCGGGCATCGGCCTCAAGACCGCCGACCCGAGCGCGTCGCTGGTGATGGGCGGGTTGTCGGGTGCGTACGGAGGCAGCGTGAGCTGGGTCGATTCCATCACCGGCTTCCTCGAGCAGATGCGCACCTGGTCGGTCGCGCACCGCGGCGGCAGCTTCCCCGTCGACGTGCTCAACGTGCACTATTACAGCTTCGGCTCGGTCAGCCCCGAGGCCGACCAGGTGCAGCAGAAGCTGGCGGCGGTGGTGGCCTGGCGCGATGCGCACCTGCCGGGCCTGCCCGTGTGGTGGACCGAGTTCGGCTACGACACCTTCGAGCCCTCGCCGCTCCACGCGCCGACGCTGGGCGGCAACTCGCCCTTCATCGTGCAGGCGCAGTGGTTGGTGCGCGACGAGCTGGCGGCGCTGGCGGCGGGCATCGCGCGCGCGACGGTGTTCGAGCTCGACGACACCTGCACGCCTCCCGAAGCGGCCTGCACCACCCAGTTCGCGACCTGCGGGCTGTTGCGCAAGGACCACAGCCGCAAGCCAGCGTGGTTCTTCCTGGCCACCTTCCGCGCGTGGTTGTCGACCATGACCTTCGTGGGAGAACGCACCTCGGGAAGCAACGACGTGCGGGTGATGCGCTTCGCCGACACCGTCAGCACCGGGGGAGCCCTGGTGGTGTGGTCGCCGACCAGCTCAGCCAACGTGCATGCCGGGTACGCACTGGCGGTGCCGCCGGGGCTGACGAGCGTGCGGGTGGTGGAGCTGGTCGACCAGCAGCAGAACGGCACCGAGCGGACCGTGGCGGTGACCAACGGAACGGTCACGCTCGACGTCACCGAGACGCCGACCATCGTGCTGCTCGACGTCGCACCGTGAGTGAGGGCGCTCCTGCCTCGGGGCCCGTCTTCAGGGCCCGAACCACGGCTCGGTGACGCCCGCTTCGACCAGGGTCAGCGTGCTGGCCCCGGTGGCCAGCGTGTACAGGTTGCTCGCGCCAGAAGCGGTCCCCGCGAAGGCGAAGGTCGAGGCATCGACCCAGCAGGGGAACGCATCGCTGCCACCCTGCTCGACCAGCTTGGCCACGGCGTGCGAGGTGAGGTCGGCGCCGAAGACGCGGGTCGCTCCGGTGGAAATGGTGGCGTCGAACAACACGCGATTCTGGTCGGCCGCCAGCGCGAGTCGATTGGCGATGAAGATGGCCTCGGTGCCCAGGTTGTCGAGCAACGTCGACTCCGCCCCGGTCGCGACGGTCAACCGCACGATTCTCGTCAACTGGGTCGGCGAGGGGCCTGCGGCCGCCAGCACCACCGTGCCGTCGGCCGAGAACGTGGGCGCGCCGTAGGAACTCCCATTGCCACCGGCCAGGCGCTGCAAATTCGTGCCGTCGACGCCGATGAGGCCAAGGTTGCTCGAGGCGCTCGCGTCGTCGTAGGTGAAGGCCAGGCGCGAGCCATCGGGCGAGAAGACCGGCGCGCGGAAATTGTTGCCCGCCGCGCTCGCCGTCAGCAGCACCGTCACTGCGCTGCCGCCCGTCGAGACCACGCTCAACGCCGCGTCGAGCCCGCTGTTCTGCACGAAGGCCACCAGCCGCCCGTCCTTCGAGAGCGTCGGCGTGTGCGCGTTCGCGCTCGAGGTCAGCGTGCCCGTCACCGCCAGGTTGCGCAGGTCGACGATGCCCACGTTCCGGTCGGCGCCGACGAAGGTGAAGCCCTCGCGGAAGTCGACCGCCGAACCTCCACCGGTGCCCGCGTCGGCGCTGCCGCCACCCGCCCCACCG
>CAIWFK010000470.1 GCA_903911905.1 uncultured Myxococcales bacterium | reverse complement strand
TCAAGCTCAACGCCGAGAAGGTGGTCGAGCGCATCGACGTCTTCCCCGCGGTGGCGTTGGACGCGGCGGCGATCGAGAAGGGCTACGGCAGCGCCTGCAGCGCCACCGTGACCGATTCCGAGAAGGACCCGTGCTTCGTCTCGAAGCGCTCACCCAGCAACCACGTCTATTACGTGTACGCCAGGCTGGGCCTGGCGGTGTTCTTCAAGGAAGACGGGAAGACCGTCGACTACCTCGCCTTCATTCCCGGCGTCTGAAGCGCGCGCGATGAAGCTCTTCGGTCTGACCGGCGGCATCGCCACGGGCAAGAGCACGGTCACCCAGCTCTTCCGCGACCGGGGCGTGCCGGTGATCGACGCCGACGACCTGGCGCGCGAAGTGGTGGAACCGGGGCAGCCGGCCCTGACCGAGATCGCCGCGCGCTTTCCCGGGCTGCTCGACGCCACGGGCCGACTCGATCGCGCCGCGCTGGGCACGCGCATCTTCGGCGACGCGGGCGAGCGGCAGGCGCTCAACGCCATCATCCACCCCCGCATCGCGTCGCTGGCGCTCGAGCGCACCCAGGCGCTGGCCGAGGCTGGGCACCCCTTCGCGCTCTACGATGCGCCGCTGCTGATCGAGAACCGACTGCACCAAGCGATGCCTGGCGTGGTGCTGGTGGTGGCGCCCCCTGACGTGCAGTTGGCGCGGCTGATGGCCCGCAACGGGCTCGACGAGGCCCAGGCCCGGGCGCGCATCGCCTCGCAGTTGCCGCTCGAGGCCAAGCGGGCCCATGCCACCTGGGTGGTCGACAACGGCGGAAAGCGCGAGGCCACGGCCACCCAGGTCGATGGGGTGCTCGCGGCGATGCGCGCCATGACGTAGCGTGCACGCCGTGGCCTTCCACGCCTTCGTCACCGGGTACCCCGGCTTCATCGCCAAGCGGTTGGTCGCGTTCCTCGCGAAGCAGAACCCCAGAGGCCGCCTGACGGTGTTGGTGCAGCCGAAGTTCGTCGCCGAGGCCACGCGGCTGATTTCCCGGCTCGAGGGCGCCGCCGTCGACGTGGTGTCGGGCGACGTGGCCGACATGCACCTGGGGCTGGCCGGGCCGGAATACGAGGCCCTGGTGGGCAGCGTGACCCACGTCTTCCACCTGGCGGCCAACAGCTCGCTCGACGCGCCTCGCGAATTGGCGCGCAAGGTCAACGTGCTGGGCACCCGGCACGTGCTCGAGCTGGCGCAGGAATGCACGCGGCTGATGCGGCTGATGCACTTCTCGACCTGCTACGTGGCCGGTACGCGGGTGGGCGTGATCGCCGAGGACGAGCTCGAGGCCGGCCAGACCTTCCGCAGCGCGTACGAAGAGACCAAGTACGAGGCCGAGCGGCTGGTCAAGCGCGCCAGCCAGAAGTTGCCGGTGACCATCATCAGGCCGGCCACGGTGGTGGGCGATTCGAAGACCGGTGAGGTCGACCGCTTCGAAGGGCCCTATTCGCTGGGCATTCTGCTGGTGCTCTCGCCCCTGGTGTTACCCCTGCCCCTGCCGGGCAATGGCGTGGCGCCGCTGAACGTGGTGCCGGTCGACTTCGTGGTCGAGGCCACCTGGGCGCTGGCGCAGTCGAAGAAGGCGGTGGGCGCGACGGTGCATCTGGTCGACCCCAACCCCATGAGCGCGCGTCGGGCCTACGAGCTCATCGCCGATCGCGCCAACCGCAAACTGCCGCGCTTCACGCTCTCGGCGCGGGCCACCGATCTGTTCCTGCGCATTCCGGGCGTCGAGAAGATGGCGCGGCCCCAGCGGGCGGCGTTGAGCTACGTCAATCACCTGGCGCTCTACAACTGCCGCCGCGCGCTCGACCTGCTGGCCGATTCGGGGGTGCGGTGCCCTCCCCTGGAAAGATACCTGGACAAGCTGATCACCTTCGCGCTCGAGACCTGGAAGGCCCGGAAGGACGAGCGCCCCGAAGTCGACGACCCGCTGGCCTGAAGCCAGGGTCAGCCTCGGCTGATCACGCCCTCGTCGACCAGCTGCGCCAGAATGCGCGCGGTGTCGATGCGGCTCATGCCCGAGACCGCGAAGAGATCTTCGAAGGTCACCGACCCGTCGATCTGCGCGAGCACGAAGCCAGCGCGGTGATCGAGGTTCAGCCAGATGATCTCGTCGTCCTTCAGCAGCACCCGCGGCAGCTTGTCGAGGTGGCCCAGCTTGGACTCGAACATGGCCAACAGGGTCTTCTCGCTGCGCTCGCGCAACGAGACCACCTCGGGGTCGGTCGGTGCCAGGGCCTCGGCCTTGACGATCAGCTCCATGGCCCCGGTGTGATCGTCGAGGTCGATGAGGTCGCGGGCGCCACGCAGCAGCAGCGCGACCTCGTCGGCCTTCGAGACCTCGGGCGGCCGGGTGATCTTCGAGCTCGACGAGACGAACTCGAGTGCCTTGCTGGGCGGCGCGGCGATGTCGTCGATCTTGATGCCGGGGTTGCTGCGCTGGTCCCACGCCGACGACGCTTCGGGAGACAAGGCGGGCGACGGTCGGGGCGCCAGGTTCGCCGGCTGGCTCGACGACCAGTTCCACGCGTCGTCGACCGGCAGGGGCTTCGCGGCCGGAGCGGCGTCGACCTTCGGCAGGGGCGGCAGCAGGTCGCTCTCGGCGAACATCGGCGGCGTCGGCGTCGGCAGCGTCGGCTCGGGCTTGCGATCGGTCAGCACCACCGTCGCCGCGGGCAGGGTCGCCGGTGCCGAGAATTCGGCGATGGGCGCGGCAGACGGGTCGACGGGCGCAGGAGGCGCGACGAATTGCGGCGAAGCGGCCGCGGGCGCCATCACCGGGCTCGGTGGAGAGGGCACGGGCGAGCGCGTCGAGGGCACGAACATCGGCGGCGCCGACTTCATCGACGCAGGCGGCCGGGCGCGCGCGGCATCGACCTGGCTGCGCAGCGAGTCGACGATCGAGATCGGCTCCTCGAAGGAGTCGTCGGTGCCGATGGCGATCACCATCGGCTTCTGGACTTCGGGCACCGCGCTCGCGGGCATGGGCCCGGCGGTGGTGGCGCTGAAGACCATGGTGCTGCGCGCCGGGCCGTCGGTGTGGGCGGGCAGCGGCTCGAGCGGCGGCGGCGCCGGGCTGAACATCATGGTGGTGCGCGGGGCCGAGGCCGGCGGGGGAGCGTCGGGCTGGGCGACCGGGGGCGCCAGTGGCGGCGGCGCTGGCACCGGGCTGCCGGTGAACATCATGGTGGTGCGCGGCGCCGAGGCCGGCACCGGCGAGCCACTGAACACCATGGTGGAGCGCGGCGGGGCAGGCGCTTCCGAGAACGGCGTGCCCGACGTCGACCCGCTGTACACCATGGTGCTGCGCGAGGGGGTGCTGGGGGTCACGGCCGGAGCGGGGGCCAGTTCCAGCGGTTCCTGCACGGCTTCACCGGGCGCGGCGATCTGCCCCCAGTTCCCCTCGAGGGTCGGCTCGGGCGGCGCGCTGGCCTGCTGCGGTTCGGGCACGGGGGCCGGTGCGGCCTGCGGCACCATGGCGAAGGGCGTGGTTGGCACCGCCAGCGGAAGATCGTCGAGCGACGGCGGCACCTCACCCGAGTCGAACGGCGTCGAGGCGGGCGGCATCGGCGTCGCGGGTTCGATCGCCGGCGCCGAGAACATCATCATGGTGCGGCCGGGCGCTTCGACGCCACCCAACGGCATCGACCCGACGGGCTCGGCCCAGGGCACTTCGGCGGGCGAGTGCTCGCCGCCCATGGCGGCTCCCCAGTCACCGTCGACCGCGCTGGGGCTCGAGACCCGTTCGAAGGGGTTCTCGGCCGGGGGCGCGGGCGTGGTGGGTACGGGAGCGGTGACCTCGGCCGGGCCCTGCGCCAGCAATTCACGCGCGCGGGCGTTGTCGGGGTCGAGCTTGGCGGCCCGTTCGAAGAGCCGGCGCGCACCCTCGAGGTCACCCGAGAGCTTGAGCCAGATGCCCGCATCGATCAGCTGTGCCGCCCGCTCCGCGCTCATGAGTTCAACGCCCGATCCGCTGGAGGACGCCCTTGAACAGGCTGATGGTTCGCGTGAGGGTGTCGATGCTCTCGGTCACCTTCACCAGGTCACCCCGCTCGGCTGCGGGCCGGGCGACCTCGAGCGCCTTGTTGGCCTTGCGCAGCGCGTCCTGCCCGAACTCGTCGCCGCGGGTGGCCTCGGTCAACTGCGGCATCAGCTCGGTCACTTCCTTCATCAGGGCCTTGAGCTCGGTCTGCTTGGTCTTGACCTCTTCTTCGACCTTCGCCTCGAGCATCAGGTCGGCCTGCTCGTCGAGAATGCGCTTGAGCTCGTCTTCGGTGAGCCCGCCGCTGGCGGTGACCTGAATCGACTGCTGCTGGCCGGTCTCGCGGTCGCGCGCCGAGACCGACACGATGCCCTCGGAGTTGATCTCGAAGGTCACGTCGACCTCGACCTCGCCGCGCTTGGCCTGGCGCAGCCCGGTCAAGATGAACTCGCCGAGCAGCTCGTTCTTGTGGGCCAGGTCACTCTCGCCCTGCAGCACCATGATCTTCACGGTGGTCTGGTTGTCTCGCGAGGTGTTGAAGACCTCGGTGAACGAGGTGGGCACGGTGGTGTTCTTCTGAATCAGCGTGCGCACGTAGCCGCCGGCGATGGCCACGCCCAGCGACTGCGGGGTGACGTCGAGCAGCACCACGTCACTCTCTTCGTTGGTCAGCGCGTCGGCCTGCACCGCGGCGCCCAGCGCCACCACCTCATCGGGGTGCACGCCGCGGCACGGGTCGCGGCGGAAGTATTCCTTCACCGCGTCCTGCACGCGGGGCATGCGGGTCATGCCGCCGACGAGGATCATTTCCTTCAGGTCGATGGTCTTGACCCGAGCCTCGGCGAAGACCTGCTCGCAGATGGTGACGGTGCGGGCGACCAGGTCGGCGCACAGCTCTTCGAGCTTCTCGCGGGTCAGCGTCTTCTGCAGGTGCAGCGCGCCACCACCGCCGGCCGGGGTGCAGATGAAGGGCAGGTTCAGCTGGGTCTCGCGCGCGGTCGACAGCTCGATCTTCGCCTTCTCGGCGGCCTGCTTGAGGCGCTGCAGCGCCATGCGGTCGGCCTTGAGGTCAATCGAATGTTCCTTCTGGAAGTCAGCGGCCAGCCAGTCGATGACCCGCCCGTCGAAGTCTTCTCCGCCCAGGTAGGTGTCGCCGCCGGTGGCGATCACGTCGAACACGCCGCTGCCCACCTCGAGCACCGAGATGTCGAAGGTGCCGCCGCCGAGATCGAAGACCGCGATCTTGCCGTTGACGTTCTTGCCGAAGCCGTAGGCCAGCGCGGCGGCGGTGGGCTCGTTGAGAATGCGCAGCACCTCGAGGCCCGCGATGCGCCCCGCGTCTTTGGTGGCCTGGCGTTGGCCGTCGTTGAAGTAGGCGGGCACCGTGATGACGGCCTTGCGCACCGGCTTGCCGAAGAAGGCCTCGGCGTCGAGCTTGAGCTCGCGCAGCACCATCGCCGAGACCTCGGGCAGCGAGAGCGTCTTGTCGCCCAGCCTGATGCGAATGTCGTCGTGATCTCCGGTCTCGACGCGGTACGACAGGTTCTTGACCGCCTGCTGGGTCTGCTTGGCGCTGAACTTGCGGCCGATGAGCCGCTTGGCCGAGTAGACCGTGGACTCGGGGTTGGTGACCGCCTGGCGCTTGGCGATCTCGCCGACCAGGGTCTTGCCCGTCTTGGTCAACGCCACGATCGACGGGGTCAGGGTGGAACCCGAACGGCTCTTGATCACAGCCGGGGCTGCGCCCTGCAACGTCGCGACGACGCTGTTGGTAGTGCCGAGGTCGATGCCGATGACCGGCTCGCGTTCTGCCATGAGTATGGCGATGTTAGAACGGCCAGCGCTTCTTGACGTGTTTTTTCACCTCGGGGTTGTCCGGCTCGAGCCGCGCCGCTTCCTCGAAGTGCTTCTTGGCCATGGCCTTCATGCCGGCGGCTTCGAGCGAACGGGCCAGCAACAGGCGGTATTCGACGTTCTTCGGCTCTCCGTCGACCGCCTTCTGCGCCAAGGTCTTGATTTCGCGAGGGTCTCCGTTGGCGGCGTCGAGCATGGAAGCGGCCTTGAAGGCCCCGAGCACGTGCCCTCCGTTGGCGGCCGACTTGAAGGCCTGGAGCGCCAGGTTGTCGTCGCCGCGGGCCAGCGCTTCGACCCCGTGCTTGAAGCTGCCTTCCGAGCGCTGAATGTCGTTCTGCTTGCGCACCTCGGCCAGCAGGTTCTTGACCTCGACGTTGTTGGGGTCGGCCTGCGAGGCCTGGTTGAGGTGGGTGAAGGCCTGGCTGAACTCCTTCTTGGCGATGGCGTCCTTCGCGCGCGAGACGAATTCCTGCAGCTTGTTGGTCTTCAGCAGGTACGGGTGGCGGGCCAGGCGGGCGCGGCGCTCTTCGTCATGCTGCTTTTCGTCTTCGGTCTTGGGCGCGGCGGCGATGGGCGGGGCCTGGGCGGCACCGGCGTTGCGAATGGCCGCGCGCACGAAGGGGTTGGCCTCGAGGTAGGCCGCCCGCCGCACGTCGTCGGTCAGGGTCTGGTTGGCTTCGACCAGCTTCTTGAAGATCTTGTCGAGGCGAACCTTGAACGAGCCGAGCTGCTTGCCGAAGTAGCGGTCGGGGTGGAACTTGCGCGAGAGCTCGCGGAAGGCCGTACGCACGTCTTCAGCCGACGCGCCGTTGCTCACGCCGAGGAACTCGAAGAGGTTGTTGTTCCCCAGCTTCTGCTCGAGGTCGAGGATCTCCTGCTTTCGCTCGGGGTCGAGATCGACCTTCTCGTCCATCGACATGCGTCACGCCCCCCAACCGACGATCACAGTGACTGCTCGAAGAGCGCCACGCCCTGCGCCAGCTCGTCACGGGTGGTGACGTAGGCCGGGGCGAAGCGCACCGTCTTCTCTCCAGCCAGGTTCACCAGCAGTCCATTCTGACGGCACTTCGCCACCACCTCGGCGGCTCCCGTATCGACCTCGACCCCCAGCAAGAGGCCACGGCCGCGCACGTCTTTGACGCGTTCGGGCCGGCGGGTCTTCAGCGCGTTCATCAGCGACATGAAGTGGGCGCCCTTCGCCTCGTTCTCGCGCATGGTGGCCTCGCTGGTGGCCAGGTCCCAGGTGGCGATGGCGGTGGCGGCGGCCACCAGGTTGCCGCCGAAGGTCGAGCCGTGGGTGCCCGAGGGCAGCGCCTTGCCCGCCTCGTCGCTGCACACCATGGCGCCGATGGGCAACCCGTTGCCCAGCGACTTGGCCAGCGAGAACGCGTCGGGAACGATGCCGGTGTGCTGGAAGGCGAAGGGCTTGCCGGTGCGGCCGATGCCGGTCTGCACTTCGTCGATGAGCAGCAGCAACCCATTGGCGGTGCACAGCTCGCGCAGGGCTTCGAGGAACCCGGCGGGCGCGGGCCGCACGCCGCCTTCACCCTGAATCGGCTCGACCAGAATGCCGGCCGTGTGCGGGCCGATCAGTCGCTTGACGCCCTCGAGGTCGCCCAGCTGCGCGTACCTGAAGCCCGCCGGCAGCGGCGCGAAG
>CAIWFK010000469.1 GCA_903911905.1 uncultured Myxococcales bacterium | reverse complement strand
TCGACGCCAAGCTGCGCGCCATGTTCGCCGAGCCGGGCCTCACCGCGGACGAGGTGGCGAAGCGGTCGATGTCGTCGAGCCGTGAGCTCGAGGCGCGGCAGGCCTCGCTCGAGGCGGCCGACTCGCAGCTGACCCTTGCGCGCGCCGGGTTCATTCCCCGCGTCACCGGCGGCGTCAGCTACACCCGCCTGTCGGAGATCACCCCGCCCACGCTCGGCCTCGGCGACGACGGGCGCTTCCTGGTCACCAAGGGCCCCGCCGGCCCCCTCGGCGACCGGCAGATCTTCGCCGCGCCCGACATCAGCTTCCCCGTGTACCTGGACAACGGCGTGCTGCGCGCAGGCCTGGTGGTGCCCTTGAGCGACTATGTGCTGCGCACCGTGCAGCAGGTGGCGAGCGCCGAGCAGTCTCGCGTCGCCGCGCAGGTCGACGCGCGGACCGCGAAGCTCAAGGCCGCCAACGATGGGCGCCTCGCCTACTACGCGTGGGTGCGCGCGCGCGGGCAGCAACTGGTCGCCCGGCAGACGCTGGAACAGAGCCGCAGCCGCGCCGCCGACATCTCGCACGCCTTCGACGTGGGCAGCGCGTCACGCGCCGACGTGCTGCGCGGCGAGTCGCTCATCGAGCAGGCCCGGCTGCTGCTGGCCCGCACCGACACCCTGGCCGGCGTGACCGAGCAGCAGGTGCGCCTGGCCATGCGCGCCGACCCGAAGGAAGCGCTGGGCATCGCCGCGCGCGACTTCGATTCATTGGCCGAGGCCGCGCCGGCCGGCGACTTCGAGGCGCTGGTGGCCCGCGCGGCGCACGCCCGGCTCGAGCTCAAGTCGCTCGACGCCACCCGCCTGGCGCTCGAAGCGCAGAAGCGCAGCGGGTGGGCCGCGGTGTTCCCGCGTGTCGATGCCAGCGGCAACGTGCTCTATGCCAACCCCAACCAGCGCTACATTCCCAACGACGGCAAGTGGCACTTCACCTGGGACGTGGGCGTGGGCCTGACCTGGCAGCCGTCGGACATTCCCGCGGCGCTGGCCACCATCAACGCCTCCGACGCCCGGGCGCGGGCCACGCAGGCCCAGTTGAGCGCGGTCGAAGAAGCGCTGCGCGTCGAGCTCAAGCAGGCCCTGCTGGCCATCGAAGAAGCCCGCATCGCGCTCGAGTCGACGAAGAAGGCGCAGGCCTCGGCCGAAGAGGGCTACCGCGTGCGGCAGGAACTCTTCTCCAACGGGCGCTCGACGGCGGTCGAGGTCATCGACGCCGAGACCGAGCTGACGCGCGCGCGACTCGAGGCGCTCAACGCGCAGATCGACGCCCGCATCGCGCGGGTGCGCTTCGAGCACGCGGTCGGTGACGACGTGGCGCGCGACGCGCCCGAAGCCAACTGACCGCACGAGCGGGGCAGTTCGACCCGGGGCATCGTGCCTCGGCGCAGTTCGGTCGTTGCGACACGCAGGGTGGTGGTGAATCTTTGGGCCGGCCGCGCCGTTCACGACGGCGGCCGTTCCACCCCAACCCCTGAAAGCCTTCGACCATGACCCGTCTTTCGACCCTCGCCCTCGCTGCCGTTCTCGCCCTGCCCGTGGTGGCGCACGCCGACATGCCCGGCAAGCACCCGGCCTACCTGCACGCGCTGACCGACCTGCGCCACGCGCGCGCCCACATCGAGAAGCGCGGCGGCGACGCCGAAATGAAGTGGGACGAGCAGACCGCCATTCGCGAAATCGACGCGGCCATCGGCGAAATCAAGAAGGCCTCCATCGACGACGGCAAGAACCTGAACGATCACCCCCCGGTCGACGTGAAGGCCGACCGGGCGGGCCGGCTGCACCGCGCGCTCGAGCTGCTGCGCAAGGCGCACAAGGACGTCTCGGAAAAGGAGGACAACAACTTCGCCGAGGGCCTCAAGGACCGCGCGCTCCACCACCTCAACGAGGCCATCAACTTCGTCGAGCAGGGCATCGCCAACTCGAAGAAGTAGTCCGCGCCCGTCAGGCCGGCGTCAAGAAGCGCGCGATGACCGTCTTGGTGCCGAAGTTGTCGAACTTCACCGTCAACTTCGCGCCCGGGCCCTTGCCGTTGACCGCCGTCACCACGCCACGGCCGAACTGGCTGTGGGCGACCCGCATGCCCTTCACCTCGTCGTCGCCGCCGCCCTGGTGGAAGTCGGTCGACTGGTCGAACGAGCGGTCGATCTGCGGGCCGTCTTCGCCGCCGCCGCGCCGGAGCTGGGGAGGCCGCGCGGTGGGCTGCGTGGGCTGGGGAATTTCGACGAAGCCGAACAATTCCATCGGCACCTCGGCCAGGAAGCGCGAGGGCGAATTGAACTTCAGCTCGCCGAAGAGCGCCCGGCTCTGGGCGAAGCTGCAGAACAGCCGCCGCCGCGCGCGCGTGAAGCCGACGTAGCACAGGCGCCGTTCCTCGCTCATGTCCTCCTCGGTGGCCTCGAGCCCGGTCGCGCGCCGATGGGGGAAGATTTCCTCTTCCATGCCGGTGAGGAACACCGCGTCGAACTCCAGCCCCTTCGCGGCGTGCAGCGTCATCAGCGACACGCGGCCCTTGCCCACGCCGGTCTCTCCGTCGGAGTCACCCACCAGCGACAACTGCTCGAGGAAGGCCTGCAGTGCCGGCACCTCGACCTCGAGAGGAACCTCGGCCTCGTCGACGGGCGGCAGCGGCGCGGGCGCGGCGGGCGCAGCGACCTCCACCGGCGCAGGCGCTTCGGCGACCAGCTCCTTCCGTGCCGGCGCAGGTCCGAAGCCCGCGAACAGGTCACCCTGCGGCGAGGGTGGCGCTTCCTCGGGCTCGGGGTCGCTGGTGCCGACCGCGTCGGGCCCTTCGGGAATCGGCACCATCGCCGGCAGCGGCTGCCCGGCTGCGGCGAGCCGCTCTTCGCGCTGACGGTCGAATTCCTGGGTGGCGGTCAGCAGTTCCTTCAGGTTCTCGGCGCGGCCGATGGCCTCGTCGCTGCCCTCGGCCATCAGCGTCGAGACCAGCCCCGTCTGCTCGAGCATGTACCGCGCGGCGCTGGTGGCGTCGGGGCTGAGCTTCGCGAACTTGACCAACCGGTCGACCAGCTCGCGGAAGCCCGTCAGGCGCTTGACCGCGGCGCTGCCCAGCCCGCCGATGCGCTCGGGGTCGGCCAGCGCTTCGTACAGGCTCAGCTTCGCGCTCGAGGCGTGCTCGACCAGCCGCTCCATCGTGGTGTCGCCGATGCCGCGCGCCGGCACGTTGATGACCCGCTGCAGGTCGGCGTCGCTCTTCGGGTTCGCCATCAGGCGCAGGTAGCTGGCGGCGTCCTTGATCTCGGCGCGCTCGTAGAAGCTGCGGCCCGACACCAGCACGTACGGCACGCGCAGCAGGCGGAAGGTCTCTTCGAGCACGCGGCTCTGCGCGTTGGTGCGGAAGAAGACCGCCATCTGATCGTAGTCGGCGATGCCGTCGCGCCGCAGGTCGTGAATGCGCGCCGCCACTTCCTGCGCCTCACCCCGCTCGTCGCGCGCGACGATCAACGCCAAGGGCTCGCCCTTCGCCCGGGCGCTCCACAGCTTCTTGTCCATTCGGCGGCGGTTGCGCGCGATGACCGCGTGCGCCGCTTCGAGAATGGTCTGGTCCGAGCGGTAGTTCTGCTCGAGCTTGACCACCTTGCAGCCCGGGTATTCCTCGGGGAAGTTGAGAATGTTGTCCACCTCGGCGCCGCGCCATCGGTAGATGCTCTGGTCGTCGTCGCCCACCACCACCACGTTCGAGTGCGGCGCGGGCGCCAGCAGCTTGAGCAGCGCATACTGCACCGGGTTGGTGTCCTGGAACTCGTCGACCATCACGTGGGTGAAGCGCCGCTGGTACTGCGCTCGCACCACCTCGTTGGTCTTGAGCAATTCGACCAGCAACAGCAGCAGGTCGCCGAAGTCGACCGCGTTCGCCGCGCGCAGCAGGTCCTGGTAGGTCTGGTAGACCTTCTTGACCGTCTGCAGCTTGGGGTCGGTGCTGGCCGGCATCTCGTGCGGCAGCCGCCCGGCGTTCTTCTCGGCGTCGATCTTGTGCAGCATCTCGCGAGGGTTGACGCTCGACACGTCGACGCCCGCTTCGCGAATGGCCCGCCGCGCCACCTGCAACTGGTCGCCGTCGTCGTAGATGACGAAGCTGCGCTCGAGCCCCACGTGCTCGGCCTCGCGCCGCAGAATCATCGCCGCCGAGGAGTGGAAGGTGCTCACCGTCAGCCCCTGGGCCTGGGGCCCCAGCAGGTGCTGCAATCGCTCGCGCATCTCGCGGGCGGCCTTGTTGGTGAAGGTCACGGCCAGCACGCGCCAGGGCGGCACGCCGCGTTCCTGAATCAGGTGGGCGATGCGGCGGGTGATGACGCGCGTCTTCCCCGAGCCGGCGCCAGCCAACACCAACAGCGGCCCCCGCTCGTGCAGCACGGCGTCGCGCTGCGGCGGGTTCAGATCATCGAGCGATTCCACGCGGTGCTCATACCATTGCGCCGCACGGGCTTTGGCCCAATCGGGCAGCTACCAGCCCGAGGTCGCTTCCCACACCACCACCCGACCGTCATTCAACCCCGCCGCCAGCGCCAGGCCGTCGGGCCGGAACGCGACGCCGTTGACCTCGCCCCCTGCCGCCAGTTCGAAGCGCAGCGTGCCCGTGTCGGCGTTCCACACCCGCACGGTGCCGTCGACCGACCCGTTCGCCAGCAACGCACCATCGGGCGTCACGCTGACGCTGAAGGCGTCACGGGAGTTCCCCACCAACGGCCCGCGGAACCAGGGCTGGTCGCCCACTTCCCACAGCGAACCGGGCCCGTTCTCGGCCGTGGCCAGGGTCAGCCGGTGGGCCACGAAGGCCAGCGAATAGACCGTCGCCTTGCCGTCGAGCCGAGCGTGTTGCTTGTCGGCCACCACGTCCCACACCACCACGCGGTGGTCGAACCCACCCGACGCCAGCAGCGTGCCGTCGGGCGACCAGGCCAGGGCCATCAGCGTGTCGCCGTGCGCCTTGCGGATGGGCCCCGAGACGTACCCGGCCCCCACGTCCCACAGGGTGAGGGTGCCGCCCTTGCCGCCGGTCGCCAGCACCTGGCCGTCGGGCCGCCAGGCCAGCGCTTCCACCGCCTTGGCGTGCACCAGCTTGCGAATCGGCGTGCCGCCATCGACGTTCCAGATGCGCGCCGTGTCGTCGCTCGACGCGGTGCCCACCGACTGGCCGTCGGGAGCGAACGCCACCGCGTGAATGACGTCGGTGTGGCCGTGCAGCGTCGCCCAAGCGGCTCCCGTCACCGCGTCCCACAGCACCGCGTCGTGGGTGGTGCCCGCGGTCGCCAGCAGCCGGCCGTCGGGGCTCCACGCCAGGCCCTGCACCCCACCGTCGTGAACCGCCAGATCCCGGCGGACCAGCGCGGGCGGAGCAGGCCGCCCCGTGGGCTCGACCGCCTTCTGCCACCGTGAACGCAGCGAGCAGTCGTCGACGCGGGCGCAGGTCGCCTCGACGTGCACCCGGAACACGCCCTGGTACGGCGCGGTGAACTCCATCGCCAACGCACCGCCAGGGGTCGGGTGCGGCTCGAGCGTGACGCCCCATTCCCCCAGGGGGAAGGTGGTGTTCGAGCGCACCCCGCCCTCGAACGCCACCACGTCGTCGCTGTGCACCACCAGCACCTCGCCGCGGTCGAGCGCCGCGAAGACGTCTCCCGACCAGAACCGCTTGAAGCCGAAGCGCTCGTCGGGCGCGAGCACCTGCCCCTCGACGAGCAGGTGGCGCTGCGGGCGGGCCAGCGCGGCCCAGGTCGGCGGCACCACGTCGTAGTCGATGGCGGTGGCGATCTTCCCGACCAGGCCTGCCAGCGGCACCGCCACCACGCCGACCACCGCCAGTCGTTGCAGGTCGCTTCGCAGGGTGGCCCGCGCGGCGACCAGTTCCGCGAGGGCGCTCTCGACGCGCTGTTGCTGCCGCTTCGCCACCTTCTGCAGCGAATGCACCCAGGCCAGGGGCAACGCGACCAGGTTGTCCGACGAGCAGTACAGGCAGGTCACGCCCAGTGCCCCGGTCGGCACGTCGAGGGGCGCTCCGCACTGCCGACAGAGGCTGGGGCCACCGGCCTGCGTGGGCAGGCGCGCCACCAACCCGGCCTGCAGCTGCACCCGCACCCTGGCGAACGCGTCGTACGACGAGCTGAGCACCACCGGCAGCACCACGCCCACCACCACCGCCAGCGCGAAGCGGAGGTAGAGGCCGAACCCGCCGTAATAGTCGGCCAGGTCGACGTGAATCGGCCTGGCCAGCCAGTGCGCCACGAACTCGAGCAGGAACACCGAGAGGAACGCCAGCGTCCCACCGACCCAGGCGATGAACACCACCAGCATCGTCAGCACGCCGCCCGCGACGCCCGCGCCCGCCATCCAACCGCGCATCAGCACGCCGGGGGGCTTGCCGACCTGCTCGAAGGCCGCCGCCGCTTCGCGACGGGTGGCCTGGTCGCGCCGATGCGTCTGACGCATCAGCCGGTAATCCTCGGGCACGGCCACGCTGGCGCTGCAATATGGGCAGACCGCGCGGTCGCTCTCACCCAGGGGAATCGCCGCGCCGCACTTCGGGCATGGCAGGGGTTTGACCGAGACGGAAGCCGACGACCCGGAAGACATGTCGCGAAGAATGCTCCACGACCGCCGAAGAGTCGAAGGGCATCTCAGGCCGCGGCGACCACCAGCACCGCCGCGCCCTCGAAGCGCCCCGCGCGCAGGTCGGCCAGCGCCTCGTTCGCCGCCCGCAGCGGGTAGAGCGTGGTGCGGACCACCAGCGGGGTCTCGGCGGCCAGGCGAAGAAAGTCGACCCCGTCCTGTCGGGTGAGGTTCGCGACCGACACCAGCCGGCGCTCGCCCCACAGCAGGTCGTACGAGAACGCCGGCACCTGGCTCATGTGAATGCCCGCGCAGACCACCACGCCGCCCTTTCGCACGGCGGCCAGGGCCACCGGCACCAGTGCGCCTTCGGCCGCGAAGATGATGGCCGCGTCGAGCAGCTCGGGGGCGCGCACGTTCGACGCTCCGGCCCAGTGAGCGCCCAGGCTGCGGGCGAAGGTCTGGGTCGCCACGTCGCCAGGTCTGGTGAAGGCGTAGACCGTACGCCCCTGGTGACGCGCGACCTGTGCCACCAGGTGGGCCGCCGCCCCGAAGCCATAGAGCCCCACGCGCGCAGCCGTGCCCGTCATCGACAGCGCCCGCCAGCCGATGAGCCCAGCGCACAACAAGGGAGCCAGCCACACGTCGTCGCCCCGCTCGCCCAGGGGAAAGGTCGCGCGCGCCTCGGAAATGATGGCCGTGGCGAAGCCGCCGTCCTGCGTGTACCCGGTGAAGCGCGGGTGGTCGCACAGGTTCTCGTGGTGCTCCACGCAGTACGGGCAGACCCCGCAGGTGTGGCCCAGCCAGGGTATGCCCACCCGTTGGCCGACCTGCAGCCCCGAGACGCCCGCGCCCAGCAGGTCGATGCGACCGACGACTTCGTGCCCGGGAATGATGGGCACCGTCGGGTGGGGCAGCTCGCCGTCGACCACGTGCAGGTCGGTGCGGCACACGCCGCAGGCCGACACCTTCACCCGAACCTCGCCCGCGCCGGGGAAACGGTCGGGCAACTCGGTCCACACCAGCGGGGTGCCGACCTTCTCGAGCCTCATGGCGTGCATGGCGTCAGGCCGGCGCGCTGATGGACCGCACCCGCACCAGCTTCTTGTTCACGAACTCCTGAATGCCCGCGCCCGACAGCTCGCGGCCATAGCCCGAGTTCTTGATGCCCCCGAACGGCAGGTCGGGCGTGGTCCAGGTCGGGTGGTTGATGAACACCATGCCGGTGTCGACCTGGCTGGCCACCCGCTTGCCGCGCGCGACGTCGCGGGTGAAGACCGAGCCGCCCAGCCCGAACTCCGAGTCGTTCGCCAACGAGATGGCCTCCTCCTCGTTCTTCACGCGGAAGAACAGCGCCACCGGCCCGAAGAATTCTTCGCGGAACGCCGGGTTGGTGGGCGCGATGTTGGTGAGGATGGTGGGCTGCATGAACGCGCCCGGGTGCTCGCCGCGCTTGCCGCCCAGCACCACCGTCGCGCCGTGCTCGACCGCGCGCTTCACCTGGTCGAGCACCTTCACCAGCGCGCCCTCGGTCGACAACGGGCCGATGGTGGTCGCCGGGTCCATGGGGTCTCCGGGCTTCAGCGCGCTCAAGGCCGCCCGGAACTTCTCGAGGAAGCGGTCGGCGATGCTCTCGAGCACGATGAAGCGCTTGCCCGCCACGCAGCACTGGCCGGTGTTGTTCATCTTCGCCCACACCGCCCACTCGACCGTCTTCTCGAGGTCGGCGTCGTCGAGCACGATGAAGGCGTCGCTGCCGCCCAATTCCATCGTCGACTTCTTGAGGTTCCTCCCAGCCCGCGCGGCCACGACCTTGCCCGCCTCGGTGCTGCCGGTCAGCGCCACGCCCTTGATGCGCGGGTCGTCGATGACGCGGTCGACCTGCTCGTACGAGATGAAGAGGTTGGTGTACGCGCCCGCCGGAGCGCCCGCGTCGCGCCAGATCTTCTCGAAGGCCAGCGCACACTGCGGCACGCAACCCGCGTGCTTGACCATCACCACGTTGCCCGCCATCAGGTTGGGCGCGGCGAAGCGGGCCAACTGGTAGTACGGGAAATTCCACGGCTCGACGCCGAAGAGCACGCCAATGGGGCTGCTCTCGACGTGCGCTTCACCGGTCGCCTGCTCGAGCTTCTGTGGTGCCAGGAACCGCTCGGCGTTGCGCGCGTAGTATTCGACGATGTCGGCGCTGAGCGTGACCTCGCCCTTGGCCTGCGCGTACAGCTTGCCCATCTCGAGCGTCACCGGCTTCGCCAGCTCGTCGAGCCGCTCGCGCATCAACGCCGCCGCCCGAATGCCGATGGCGGAGCGGTTCGCAAACGGCAGCGCGCTCCAAGTCTGGTAGCAGGCCTCGGCGGTGTCGAGGGCGGCGTCGAGCCCGGCGCTCGGCAGCTCGGGGTAGCTGGCGAGGACCGCGCCATCGTAGGGATTGATGCTCTGGTAGGTCATCGGGGCTTTCTGAAAGGGTGGAATGCTCACCGTGTGAGCACCGGGCGTGCCACAGCGTTTCCCCACGCTGCCCAGGCGAACGCCCGAGGCCGGCCCGTCGCCCTGACTGCGCGACCCGCTCAGGGTGATGGACCGCGACGTGACCCGTGCAAACCCGACTTGGGAGCGGCCCCCGGTGGCACATCGACTGCAACCCTGGCGCTGCATGCACCGAACGCCGCCGACCAGCCCGCGACCAACCCGCTCGCACACCAACTGGCCTGGCGCCGCGTGAAGGCCGGCGACCCCGAGCGCAGCTTCCTGGTGCGCAAGCTCGACGGGCCAGGCCTGGGAGAAGGCGACCCCATGCCGTCGACGCGCGAGACCGTCAGCGGGCCTTCGCGCCAACTGCTCGTGCGGTGGATTGCCGACGGAGCCACGCCATGAAGGCCCGCGTCGCGCTCTGGTTGCTGCTCGCTGCCTGCGGCCAGGCCACCGTCGACCCGACCGGCGGGCGCACCGCCGCCGCCCAGCGCTTCGCCGACCCCCGCGCCGCGTGCCTGCCCTGTCACGCCACGCAGGTCGAGGAATGGGCCAGCTCGCCCCACGCCTACGCGATGGTCGACCCGGTCTTTCACGCCCTGGTGCGGCTGGGGCAGCGCACCACCGAGGGCAAGCTCGGCCAGTTCTGCGTGCAGTGCCATTCGCCCATCGCCCTCGCCCTGGGCACCGCGCCGGTGGTGCGCGACCCGGTGACCGGCGTCTTCCACCAGGACACCGAGGCGGTCGGCGCGCTCGGGCAGGCCGGCGTGTCGTGCGACGTCTGTCACACCCTGACCGAGGTGCTCGAGCCGGTGAACGGGCACGCGGTGCTCTCGCCCGACGGCGTGCGCCGCGGCCCCCTGCGCGACCCCCAGCCCACCACCGCGCACGCCTCGGCGTACTCGCCGCTGCACGAAGACAGCGTGCTCTGCGGCGTCTGCCACGCCGTCACCAACCCGAAGAACGCCCTGCTCGAAGAGAGCTACGGCGAATGGGCGAGCTCGAGCTTCGCCCGCCCGGGCGGCAAGACCTGCCAGGGCTGCCACATGCCCAGCTCGCGCGGCCCCGCGGCGGTCGACGGCCCCGAGCGCACCTTGCATCGGCACACCTTCGTGGGCGTCGACGTGCCGCTGGTCGAGCCCGGCACCTTCCCCGGCGCGCAGCGCTCGCGCGAGCTCTCGCAGCGCCTGCTCGAGGAGTCGGCCGAGGTCTCGCTGACCGCCGACCCGCGAAGGCGCACGCTGCAGGTCTCGATTCACAACCTCGCCGGGCACGCCCTGCCCACCGGCGCGACCTCCCAGCGGCAACTGTGGGTCGAGCTGGTGGTGCGTGGCGAAGACGGCCTGGTCGTGCTCGAGACCGGCACGCTCGACGAGCGCGGCGACCTGCGTGACGAGCACTCCACGCGCCCCGGCAGCGACCCGCTGCTCATCGCCTATTCGCAGCAACTGCTCGACGTGGCGCCGCCGCCGTCGACCCTCGCGCCCCGGGTGGTGAACCTGCCGTGGGAAGCGAACGCGGTGCGCAACCACGCCATCGCCGCCGACGCCACCGACGTGCACACCGTCGACGTGTCGGGCTTGAAGCCCGGCACCTACGACGCCACCCTGCGCCTGCGCTTCCGCACCTTCCCGCCGTGGCTGTTGCGCATGCTCGAGCGCGAAGCGGGGCTCGACCCGCAGGTCAAGACGCGGGTTCCGGTGGTGACCATCGCCGAGCGGACGGCGGCCTTCACCCTGGGCCAGTGACGCCCTTCGCCCACGCGCCCGGCCCGGCGTCGCGCAGGGTGCGCTCGAGGTCCCGCGCGGGCTGCCCCAGCAACTGGCCGAGCAGCGGGTCGACCACGGCGGCGTCGCCATGTCGCAGCCCGACGTGCAGGGAGGTCTGAATCACCGCCTGCATCAGCGACAGTCGACGGCGCGCCACCAGGTGCCAGAGGTACCCGCCCACGCTTGCCGGCACGTACCGAATCGGGCGCCCGGTCACCTCGCTGAGCACCGCCGAAGCCGCGTCGAAGGTGAAGCAGCGCGGCCCAGTCAGCCGGTAGCCCGCGCGGCGGTGAGCCGCTGGCGCTTCGAAGACCCGCGCCGCCACCAGGCCCAGGTCGCGTACGTCGACGAACGCCACCTCGCCCTTTCCCGCCGGCACGTAGACCCGATCGTCTTCGGCCACGTCGGCCCGGTACGCGTCGGTGAAGTTCTGCGCGAAGAAGCCGGGGCGAAGGAAGGTCCACTCGTCGCCGGTCCGTTCGAGATGCTTTTCCACCGCGTGGTGCGGAATGCGCGGCCGTGACTCGGCGCCCTGCACCGAGAGGAAGACCACGTGCCCCACGCCCCGGGTGCGCGCGAAGTCGACGAAGGGGTTGAGCGTCTGTTCGACCTTCGAAATGGGCGGAGGCCGCAGCAGGAACAGTCGGGTGCACCCTTGCAGCGCGGCGCCCCAGGTGCCGCGGTCTTCGAAGTCGAACCGCCGGTGCGCGCCGCCACGCCGCTCTCCACCGACGGCCGCCAGTCCACGCGCTCGACAGGCGTCGAGGACCGCGCGACCCACGTTTCCCCCGGCGCCGGTGACGAAGATCATCGTCAGTTGCGCACGCAGACGGGCACGGGGGCGAGCACCGCGTCACACGGGTGCCACAGGCGGCCCAGTTGGTTGGGCGAGAGCGACGTGGTGGGCGCCGTACCGCCGACCACCGTGCCGCACGAATCGACCGCGTCGAAGCCCACGCTCGGGCAGGTGCCGGTGCCAGTCGACGCCAGGTAGGGAGCGACCCGCGCGATGGCCGCCGACGGGGTGAAGGCCAGCGACGCCGCGTCGGGCACCGTGCCGGGGGCGACCTGCAGCTCGCTCAAGCCACCACCCGAATTGTTGAACCAGCCCGAGCACAACCCCTGACCCTGCATCGCCAGCGCCGAGATCTTGAGGCCGTACAGCGCTGCGCTCTCGGCCGGCAGGCCGGCGCGGCAGGTGGGCGCGTACTGCATGCTGCGCATCGCCACGTACACGCCGCGCGGCGGAATCACGTCACTGGTGCCGAAGTTCATCCACCGCAGGCTGGCCACGTTGGCCGTCGAGTTGCGGTAGGCGAAGTGGAAGCCGTCGAGCGCCACCGGGCAGTTCGAGAGGTTG
>CAIWFK010000468.1 GCA_903911905.1 uncultured Myxococcales bacterium | reverse complement strand
CGCGTGTGTGATCGTCTGAACGAGCGGCAATGGCGTCGGCGAGAGACACGCTTGATGCGGCGTATAGCCGTTGCGAGCGATGGCAAACGAGTCCATGCATTCAAACGTGCGAGGGTGGGGGCGGTGACGCTCATCGCGTTCCACCTGGTGCTCGCGCCACCGCTGCAGGTGCTGCGGTCACGATCGATGGTGACCGTCGCAGACGCGCTGCGCCGCTCGAACGCCTCGCTGCCCACCACCGAGCGAACCCTCATCGCGCTCAACACCCCGACCGACGCGCTGGCCGGGTACCTGCTGCTGTTGCGGGCCTGGCAGCACCAGCCGTTGCCCGCGCACTTCTGGTGGCTCTACGCGGGGCCCGCCGCGCTCGACGTCACCCGGGTCGACGAGCACACGTTGCAGCTCGAGCCCGTGAACGGCTTCATCACCAGCAACGCCGAGCGAATGCTTCGTTCCCGACCCTTCCAGCGGGGAGATCGGGTCGAGCTGGGGGCGCTCACTCTGGAGGTGACGAAGGTGACGCCCGACGGTCGACCGCTGGTGCTGGTCGCCCAGTTGGCGTCGAGCTTCGAGCAGGTGACCTGGGTTTCGTGGCGCGACGGCGAGGGCTACGTGCCCTTCGAGCCGCCTGCGCCGGGTCAGAAGGTCCGAATCACGCAGACCGACGTGGTCCGCGCGATCTTCGGGCCGTGATCGTCGGCCGGCTTACTTGTCGTTCTTCTCGCGCTTGCGCTTGGCGTCCTTCACCTCGACCTGCTTCTCGGCGTTGGCGAGGCGGGTGAGCAGCGCTTCCTTGTCGTCGAGCTCGAGCTTGTCGATCGCCTGGCGCATGATGTCGAAGTTCAGGCGGGCGACCTTGACGGTGGTGCCGCTGCGAATCTCGTCGACGGTGGGCATGAGCATGATTTCCCGCACCAGGCCTTCGAGGTCGAGCCGCACGTCGGCCTGCGACTGCACGCAGCCGTCACGGGCGCCGGTGATCTCCTGGCTGCCTTCCTGGTAGGCCAGGTCGGGGTTGTGGGTCAGCGCGTCGTCGAACTTCACGGTGCGCTCCTTCACCCGCACGTAGAGGTCGACGTACGAGGTCAGCCGCGCTTCTTCGGACCGCGTCTCGTCGCGGGCCTTCGACAGCTCGGTGTTGATGTCGTCGCACTTGAGCTTGGCCAGTTCGCCAGCGGTGCTGGTCCGCATGGCTTCGCTTCGAGCGGTCTCGCGCTCGAGGCGTTCGTCACTGGTGATCTCCTTCACACAACCGGAAATCGAGAGCAGGGCAACCGCGGTGAGGGCCTCGACGATGCGCTTGTTCATTGGCAGGCGGAGTCTTGAAGGGGTAGAGCCCCAAGTCAACGACTAGCTCCGTTGGGGTGCCAAAGTGAACGCTGCGCACGACAGAATCCTGATCCTCGACTTCGGCAGCCAGTACACCCAATTGATCGCCCGGCGGGTGCGCGAGCTGGGGGTCTATTGCGAAATCCACCGGCCTGACCTGCCCTTCGACCAGATCACGGCGCTGGGGCCCCGCGGCATCATTCTCTCGGGTGGGCCGATGTCGGTCGAGCAGCCGGGCTCCCCGCGCTGCGTGCCCGAGGTCTTCACCATGGGCGTGCCGGTGCTGGGCATCTGCTACGGCCTGCAGTTGCTGGCCAAGATGCTGGGCGGCAACGTCGACCGCACCGCGCACCGGGAATACGGGCCGGCCGAAGTCGAGGTGAAAGAGTCTCGCGGACCTTTTGCCTCGTTCAAGCCGGGCACCAGGCTCAACGTGTGGATGAGCCATGGCGACCGGGTCGATCGCCTGCCCGAGGGCTTCGCTCCCATCGGCAGCACCTCGAACGCGCCCCTGGCGGCCGCGGCGCACGCCACCAGGCCCATCTACGGCCTGCAGTTCCACCCCGAGGTGGTGCACACCGCCGAGGGCAAGGCCATGCTGCGCTCGTTCCTCTTCGGCGACTGCGGCGTGAAGGGCGATTGGACCATGAACCGGTTCGTCGACGAGTCGGTGGCCGACATTCGCAAGAAGGTGGGCGAGGGCCGGGTGATCTGCGGGCTGTCGGGCGGCGTCGACAGCTCGGTCGCGGCGCTGCTGCTGCACCGGGCCATCGGCGATCGGCTGCAGTGCATCTTCGTCGACAACGGGCTGTTGCGGCAGGGCGAGCGCGAGCAGGTCGAAGCGCTCTTCACCGGCCGCTTCAAGGTGCCGCTCAAGACCATCGACGCGCGCGACCGCTTCCTCGACAAGCTGGCCGGCGTCACCGACCCCGAGAAGAAGCGCAAGATCATCGGGTACGAGTTCATCGCGGTCTTCGAAGACGCGGCGAAGGAATTCACCGACGCGAAGTTCCTGGCCCAGGGCACCCTGTACCCCGACGTGATCGAATCGGTCTCGGTCAAGGGCCCCTCGGCCACCATCAAGAGCCACCACAACGTGGGCGGCCTG
>CAIWFK010000467.1 GCA_903911905.1 uncultured Myxococcales bacterium | reverse complement strand
GCAGCACCTGCAGCGGTGGCGCGAGCACCAGGTGGAACGCGATGAGCGTCACCGCCCCCACCCTCGCGAGCCCCGTCGCCCGCTCGGTGATCAGCAGCGCCACCAACCCCAGGCCCCCTACTCCGATGAAGGTCAGCAGGCGATCGGCGGGGAACGTGGCACACACCGGCAACGCCGCCAGCACCAGCGAGACCGCGAAGAAGCGCGCGAGCGGAGAGCGGCGGAGCTGTGGCCAGGCCAGGCCGATGACCCCGGCGGTCACCAGCCACGCGAGTGCCGTCATCACCAGCGGCGCAGAGGGAGAGACGAAGACCCAGAGCTCCGAAAAGTCCGACCAGGGGCCCGCCAACTGCGCGGCGAGCAGCGCGCCCAGGCGACCGGGCAGCGCGCTCAGGAACGCCACCGGCTCACCGAGGGGGTCGAGGTACACCCCTGAATGTCGCGCGCCAAAACCGAGCACCCGGTAGACGCCCAGCCACCCCACCGTCACCAGCGCGAACGGCGCCAGGGTGAACGCTCGCTGCCACCAGGCCAGCCGCGGCGACTCGAGGCAGAGCGCGAACCCCAACAGCCACGCCCACGCGCCCAACGCCGACTCTCCTGCCAGCAGCGCGCCCGCGTACACCAGCGGTGCCGAGAAGGCCGCGCGCGCACTCCCCCGCCGCCCCTGCAGGTGCAGCGCGAAGGCCGCGCAGGAAAAAGCGAAGGCCACCAGCGCGTTGCGGTTGGCGACCCACGACACGGTGGGCCCGCGTGCGTCGTCGAGCGCGTAGAGCAGCAGTGCCAGCAGGGCCAGGCCGGGCGAATCGAAGAGCTGCCGGTACACCAGCCCCAACGCGAGCAACCCGAGCGCGAACCACGCCAGGTTGTGCAGGTGTGCGAAGACGGCGGAGTCGGGCGCCACGGCGGCATCGAAGAGGTGCGTGGCGGCGGCGAGCGGCCGGGGGAACGAGAGCTTCGCTTCGAGATCGGTGGTCCACGGGAAGACGCCGGCGCGCATCAGCGCCAGGTTCCGCGCAGGCACGCCGCTGGCGAAGGTGAAGAGATCGAGGTTCGATCGCGGCAGGCCTTCGAACGGCCGCTCTCCGCGGGCCAGCGTTTCCTGAAACCAGTCGTCCGCGGCCAGCCCACTGGTCAGCGACGGCAGTTCGAGCACCACGGCCAGCGCGATGATCGCCCACGGCGCCCAGGGCCGGGCCAGCGCGGCGAGCAGCCGCTTCACGGGCCGCCGAGAGTCGCGAGGTCGACGTTCGAGCCGCAGACCAGCACGCCCACGCGTTCACCGGGCGCCGGTTGGTACCGCCCACCCAGCAACGCGGCGAAGGCCGCTGCGCCACCCGGCTCGGCTGCCAGCCGCGGGTGCGCCCACAGCCAGCGCTGCGCGTCGCGAATCTGGCCGTCGTCGACCAGCACCACCCGGTCCACCAGGGTCTTCGCCACCTCGAACACCAGCGACCCGACGCGACGCGCCCCCAGGCTGTCGGCGGCGATCGATTCCACCGGCACGTCGACTGGCTGCCCAGCCTCGAGGGCCGCGTGCAGACACCGGGAGCCCTCGGGCTCGACCGCGATCACCTTCACCCGCTTCTGCCACCACGCGGCCATGCCGGCGACCAGCCCGCCCCCGCCGCAGGCCACCAGCACCGTGTCGAGCGCCCCGCCATCCTCTTCCCACTCGAGCGCGACCGTGCCCGCGCCGCTCATCGTCTCGAACGAGTCGAAGGGATGCAGCAGCAAGGCGCCGGTGTCCTTCGCGAAGACGTCACAGGCGGCCTGGGCATCGGCGTACCGGGCGCCGCCGACCACGACCTGCGCGCCGGCCGCGGTGATCGCCGCCACCTTCACCTTCGAGGCGATCTCGGGAACGAAGATGCGCGCCGGCACCTTCCGCCTGGCCGCGGCCTGGGCCACCGCCACCCCGTGATTGCCTCCGGAAGCCGCCGTCACCCCCACCGGGGGCACCTGCCGCGAGAGCAGGTTGTTGAACGCGCCGCGCGTCTTGAACGAACCGGCGTGCTGCAGCAACTCGAGCTTGAGCGTCACCGCCCCCAGTTCAGGCAGCGCCAACGACGGCGTGCGACGCACCCACGCGCCGATGCGCGCATGCGCCTGCCGAATCGACTCGGGCGTGACGCTCGTCACGGCTCACTCCATGCGGTAGTTGGGCGCCTCTTCGGTGATGATCACGTCGTGCACGTGGCTTTCCTTCAAGCCGGCCGAGGTGATGCGCACGAACTGCGAGTTGTTCTGCAGCTCTTCGATGGTGCGGGTGCCGCAGTAGCCCATGCCCGAGCGCAGGCCACCCAGCAGTTGGTACACGTTGTTGGCGATGGTGCCCTTGTACGGCACGCGCCCTTCGATGCCCTCGGGCACCAGCTTGTTCGAGTCGCTGACCCCGCCCTGGAAGTAGCGGTCCTTCGAGCCCGCGCGCATCGCGCCCAGTGAGCCCATGCCCCGGTAGGCCTTGTAGGTACGGCCCTGGTACAGAATGGTCTCGCCCGGCGATTCCTCGGTGCCCGCGAAGAGCGAGCCGATCATCACGCTGCTCGCGCCCGCGGCGATGGCCTTGACCACGTCGCCCGAGTACTTGATGCCGCCGTCGGCGATGATCGGCACGCCGCTGCCGGCCGCCGCGCGCGCGCAGTCGTCGATGGCCGTGATCTGGGGCACGCCCACGCCCGCCACCACGCGCGTGGTGCAGATCGAGCCGGGGCCGATGCCCACCTTCACCGCGTCGACGCCCGCATCGATCAGCGCACGGGTGGCCGAGCCGGTCGCCACGTTGCCGG
>CAIWFK010000466.1 GCA_903911905.1 uncultured Myxococcales bacterium | reverse complement strand
CGACCCACTGGAAGGCATCGTGCTCGTCAGACAGGGTGGGAACCGTGCCCGCCGGCACCTTCACCGCGAAGGCCTGCTCGCGCCCCAGCCGAGGCGGCGACTGCGCCCCCCAGGCAAAGGCGTGCTCGTACCCGAGGGCCGTGACGGGCTGGCGAAGCGCCGTCTCTTCCTGCAGTTCGCGCTGCGCAGCCGCCTCGAAAGCCTCGCCCGCTTCCACCCGGCCCGTCACCGGCTGCCAGAACCCGCCTCGCGACGGCACGCGCCGCAGCAGCAACACCCGCTGGCCATCGTGCACCACCACGCTGACCGTCTCGGCCAGCGAGGGACCGGCGAGCATCGAGCACTCGAAGACCTGCCCGAAGTGGTGGACCAGGCGCGGTTGGACCTCGGCGACGGTGATGGGGCGATCGAGCTCGGCGGCCATCGACGTCACCCCGGCCTCGGCGATGCCACAGGGTACGATCAACTGAAAGTGCGAGAGGTCTGGCTGCACGTTGAGCGCAAACCCATGCCGCGTGTACCAGCGCGACAGATGCACCCCGAGCGCGCAGATCTTCCGGGGGCCCCCGGCCCGGCTGTGCTCGACCCATACCCCCGGCCACTTCTCGATGCGGGTCGCGGTGAGGCCGAAGTCGGCCAGGGTGCGAATGATGGTCTCTTCGATCGACCGCACGTACTTGCGCACGTCCTGTCGGCCAGGCCCCAGATGGAGCAAGGGGTAGCCGACCTGCTGACCTGGCCCATGGTAGGTGACGTCGCCACCGCGGTCGGTCTGGTGCAGCTCGACCCCCAACGCCTCGAGCTGCTCGGGCGGCGTGAGCACGTTGCCCTCTTCCGCGCCCCGACCCAGGGTGAGCACGGGGGGGTGCTCGAGCAGCAGGAGCGTGTCGCCCACTTCCTGCCGCTTGTGGGCCTCGACGATCTGCCGCTGCAGCTCGAGGCCGTCGGCGTATTCCACCCGACCCAGATCGAACCACGTCACGTCGGGGTTCATGCGTACCGTCCCGCGGGCACCCGGGCCACCAGCGCGGCCAACTCCGCCACGCCTCGCCCTGACTTCACCGCCAGGGCCACCAGCGCGTCGATCGCCACGTCGCTGAGCACCGCGCCCTTGTCGAGCAACAGCACCCGCGCCAACTGCAGCAGCTCGGCCGCAGAAGGCCCTTCGAGCACGTAGACCCCATCGACCCGAACCAGCAGCTCGGTGGGCAGCGGCACCACGGCCGCCAACGCGGCGGTGTCGTAGATCAGCTCGTCGCCTTCGGGCCCCGGGAGCACCAGCGCCGGGGTGGGCGCCTCGGCCCGCACCGCGATCACCGCGCGTCGACCCGCCACCGGCCGCGCCTGCTCGGGCCCGTCGTAGATCGCCACCTCGTCGTCACCCAGATGCTGCAGCAGGGTCGACTTACCGGTCCCTGCGACGCCGATGATCAACGCCAGGTGGTGCTTTCGGGCACGCAGCCGGTCCACCACGCGACGTTGCTGCGGCAGGAGCGCCGCAGAGGTCGACGGGGCCATCGGCCGCACGGAAGACAGGGAAGGCGTGCGCTCCACCCCGACCAGCCCGGCCGAGGTGGCCACACACCCGGCGCAGATGAACGCGCCCGCAGGCCCGGCGATCAACGCCCCGACCTCGCTCCGGGGCCGACAGCAGAACGAGCACCAGGCGTCGAGGGTGGGGTCGGCGAGCGCAGGCCCCCGCTGCTCGAAGATCGGCCGGGGTTCTGGCCCCCGGTCGACCGGCTCATCGAGCAGTCGATCGGCCAGGTGCTCGAGGGCACGCGAAGGCGTCTCTTCCGGCAGCTCGTAGACCGCGGCTGGACCCAGCTCGACCTCGAGCTCGTCCCCGAAGCCAAAGCCCTCGTCGCGCACCGACGGTGGGGGCGCCCGCAGCTCGACCTCGACCGACTCGCCCGCCAGCCGACTGGCCTGCCGCAGCATCTGCCGGGCCCGGGCGTCGAGCTTGCGCTGTTGGTACCACGCAGCGGCCCGTCGCAGCAGGTCGATCGCCACGGCGCGCTCGCCACGGCTCTCGGCGCGCTGCGCGTCGGCCAGAAGGGTTCGAATCTCGGACATCGCTCCCCACTCTAATCGTCAGTTCCCTTGTGCGCGATTCGTCGAACGGGCATGTCCTTCTCCCCCGAACCGCGTCGCCCCACGGGGGCTGTGCTTCCCTCACCCTGGCGCGCCTGGCCTGACGTGACCGCCTCCCTTTCCAGCCGATGGCACCAGCTGCGAGAAGGGCTGCCGCCGTCGTTCCTGGCGTTGTTGCTGGGCACCTTCATCAACCGTCTGGGCAGCTTCATCGCCCCGCTGCTCTTCGTGTACCTGACCCAGGCTCGCGGGCTGGGGTTGGTGACCGCAGGCCGGGTCGCGGCGCTCAGTGGGCTGGGCTCGTTCGTCGGCATCATGGGCGGCGGCGCGTTGGCCGACCGCCTCGGTCGACGGGCCACCATGCTCTGGTCGCTCGTGCTCGGCGCCAACTGCATGCTGTTGCTCGGCGCCGCCTCGCAGCCGTACGAGCTGGCGGGCGCAGCCTTCCTGCTGGGCCTGACCGGAGACGCCTTTCGCCCTGCCAGCCAGGCGTTGATCGCGGACGTGGTGCCACCCGAGCACCGGGTCAAGGCCTTCTCGATTCAGTACTGGGCCATCAACCTGGGCTTCACCTTCGCGGCGATCATCGGCGGCTACATGGCCACCCGCAGCTTCACGGCGCTCTTCGTGGGCGACGCGGCCACCACGCTGGTGCTGGCGGTGATCGTGCTGCGCTGGGTGCCCGAGAGCCGACCCGCGCCCAGGCCCGACGAACGGCCTCAGGGCTCGGTGCTCACGCCCTTCGTCGACCCCCGGTACGCGGTCTTCCTGGTGCTCAACTTCGCCATGGCGCTGGTCTTCTTCCAGCACGTGACGGGTCTGCCAGAAGACATGCGGCAGAAGGGCCTGACGACCGGCGCGTACGGCTGGGCCATCGCCTGCAACGGGGTGTTGATCGTCTTGCTCCAGCCGGCCTCGATCGGGTGGAGCCGGCGCTTGAGCCAGGCCTCGCTGCTGGGGCTCGCGGCCCTGCTGACCGGGGTGGGCTTCGGGCTGACCACCTTCGCCAGCACGCTGCCTGCCTACATGGCCACGGTCGCGGTGTGGTCGCTGGGTGAGATCCTCTTCTCGCCGGTGAACGCGAGCATCGTCGCCGAGCTCTCGCCGGTCGACATGCGCGGGCGCTACCAGGGCGCGTACACCATGACCTGGAGCCTGGCCGGCTTCCTCTCGCCCGCCACCCTGCCCTGGGTGATGGAACGGGTCGGCATGCCGACCTTCTGGGGCCTGTGTGCCGCACTGGGGCTGGCGACCGCGGTGGCGCACCTGACGGTCGGTCGTCGACTGCTCGGCCACTGAGGGCTAGAAGGAGGGAGTGATGCCCGTCTCCCTCCTTCTGGCCGTGCTGTTGTCACAGGACCCCGCGGGGCAGCCCGAGCAGCCGGCCCCCGCGACGGGTGAGACGCCGCCTGCGCCCCCCGCGATGATCGCCCGGCCCAAGGGCGCCGACGAGAGCGCCAAGGCCCTCAAGCAACTGCCCGCGCTCCCCACCGATCAGCAGGACGCCCTGATCGCCGAGATGCAGCGCACGTACGGCAACGTCGACGCCAACCCGGTGCTGCCGCCCAGGGAGTTCGACTACAAGAAATACTCCGAGCTGCCGCCCATCGAGCAGGCCCGCGTCACCGCCCGGCACTTCTTCGAAGACATTCTGGTCGGCAACCCGGTGGGCATGCTCGCGCACTGCGGCCTGCCCTTCTGGGTCGAGGACCGCCGCATCGACCGCCCCGACGATCTGCGCGGCATCTGGCAGAAGTCGGTGCGCACCCACCGTACCGACCTGCTCAAGCTGTACGATCTCGAGATCCTCACGCCGCAGGAAATGGAAAAGAAGTACGGCCTGCCTCCGCGTCGGCTGCAGGGGTGGAACTGGCGAGCCAGCGGCGTCGGCTACTTTGCCATCGCCAACCTCTCGGGGCACGCCACGGTGGTGATGCTCAAGTCGGTCGGCGCGGCGTGGCAGGTCATCGCCTACCACGACTGATCGACCGGCCTACTTGCGGCGCTTGTCGAGGAAGGCCTGCATGCGCTCGTGCTTCTCGGGCGAGTCGAACAGCAGCCCCTGACCCAACCATTCCAGCGGCGCGCCTGCCGAGCCCCGCGCCGCAGCATTGAGCGACACCTTCGCCACCTGCACGGCCAGCGGCGCGTTGGCGGCGATCGACTTCGCCAGTCGAGTCGCCTCGGCCACGGCATTGGTGTCGACCAGCGACTCGAAGAGCCCCAGCGCCAGGGCCTCGTCTGCCTCGACGATGCGACCGGTGAAGATCAACTCCTTCGCGCGGCCCAGCCCCACCAGTCGGGGAAGCCGGGTCGTCCCTCCAGCCGACGGGAAGACGCCGAGCGTGACCTCGGGCATGCCGACCTTCGCGCTGCGGGAAGCGACGCGCAGATCGCACGCGAGCGCCAGCTCGAGCCCACCGCCCAGCGCATAGCCGTCGATGGCCGCGATGGTCGGCCGGGGAAAGTCTTCGAGCTGCTGCAGCGTGCGCTGGGTGACGGCGATGAAGGAATCGCGGTGGGTGCGCTGCTTGAGCTCGGCGATGTCCGAGCCGGCCGCGAAGGCCTTGCCGCCCGCTCCGCTCACCACCACGGCGCGCACCTCGTCGTCTTCGGCCCAGGCCGACAACTGGTCCTGCAGGCGCTCGCACAGCTCGCGGCTGAGCGCGTTGCGGGCCTCGGGCCGATCGAGGCGAAGAAACCCGATGCCGTCGGTGAGGGAAACATCGAGCATGGCGCAAGACCTCTTGGCAGTTGCAGGGGCCCTTCGAGTTTGAAAGGCACCGGGTGGTTACCCGACGTTCCCCTCGCCCCACAAGGATCAGCCCATGAGAGCCATTGCCTTCCGCCGCCACGGTGGCCCCGAGGTGCTCGAGTCGTTGGACCTGCCGATGCCCGAGCCGACCGCGAAGGAGGTGCGGGTCAAGGTGAAGGCCGTGGCGCTCAACCACCTCGACGTGTGGGTGCGCACCGGGTGGCCGGGGCTGAAGCTCGAGCTGCCCCACGTGCTGGGCAGTGACGTGGCGGGCGTGGTCGACGCGGTCGGCGCCGAGGTGAAGGACGTGGCGGTGGGCACCGAGGTGCTGGTGAACCCCGGCCTGTCGTGCGGCGCCTGCGAGAAGTGCCTGTCGGGCGACGACGTGCTGTGCCGCAGGTACCAGATCATCGGTGAGGACGTGCGCGGCGGGTACGCCGAATACCTGTGCGTGCCGCGGCACAACCTGCTGCCCAAGCCCTCGAAGCTGTCCTTCGAAGAGGCCGCGTGCCTGCCGCTGACCTTCCTCACCGCGTGGCACATGCTGATGTCGCGCGCGCAGCTCAAGCCGGGAGAGACGGTGCTGGTCCACGCTGCGGGTTCTGGCGTGGGCAGCGCGGCGGTGCAGATCGCCAAGGTGGCCGGAGCCACGGTCATCGCCACCGCCTCGACCGATGCCAAGCTCGCCCAGGCCACCGCGCTCGGCGCCGATCACGTGATCAACTACGCGACCAGCGACTCTCTCGAGGGCGTGAAGAAGATCACCAGGCGGCGCATGGTCGACGTGGTGTTCGAGCACGTCGGCGCCACCACCTGGGACAAGTCGGTGGCCTGCCTGCCCAAGGGCGGTCGCCTGGTGACCTGTGGCGCGACCAGCGGGCATCAGGTGTCCATCGACCTGCGCACGCTGTTCTACAAGTCGATCTCACTGCTCGGTTCGACCATGGGCAGCAAGGGCGAGCTGTTCCGGGTGCTGGACCTGGTGGAGCGCGGGCAGTTGAAGCCGGTGCTCGATCGCGTGCTGCCGCTGGCCGACGCGGTGAAGGGCCACGAGCTGCTGACCACCCGCGCCTCGTTCGGCAACGTGGTGCTCACCCCTTGAGGGCGGCCTCGAGGCGATCGGCCAGCTGATCCATCGAGCCGTGCAGTCGTCGCGCCGAGCGGGAAAAGATCGCGCGTGCCAGCGAATAGGACCCGGCGACCACGCCCAGCAGCCCGGCGAGGCCAACCAGGGCCGCGGAGCCCGCCGACAGATGCGCTGACTGGCTGGCCCAGGTCACCAGGCCCGCGCAGACGTTGGTGCCCACACCGCCGCCGACGCCTCCCATGATGCCGCCGAAGAGACCGCCCGCCATGCCGCGGGCATTGGCGCTGATGCGCACCACCGTCGACCCACCCTGCGGCCCGACGTGCACTTCGATGAGGCCCCGACCAGTCATCGCGGTGACGGTCAGGCTTCGTCCGACGGTCGAGATCTGCGGAGGCGCCGTGGACAAGGCGCTGAGGGCTTCCCGAATCAACGGCACCAGCGCCTCGTGATCGTCCACGCGGAACTCGCGAGCGATCACCCGCTCGTGCACGCTGCGCATCGGCGCACCCGCCAGCCGGGCCGAAGTGCTGGTCTGGCCACCCTGCTCGACGTCGCGGGCGGCCTGGCGAATGACCGCCGGGTCCATGCCGGCGTCACGGGCGATCTGCTCGATCTCGGCCAGCGACAGCGACGTGCCCTGCTCGCGACGCTTGCGATCGAGCTCGGCCGCCCCGCTGCAGAATCGCCGCGACCGCCTTCTCGTCGTATTGGCGCACGTCGGGCACTGCCGTCTGATCGGCGCTGGGAAGTGGGTCACGCGTTCGTTCGGCCATCGAAGAGCCCGCTCCAATCGGTTGCGAACGCACCCTACACCACGCAATTCGTGCGTCCCCGATTGTCGTGCAACTTCGGGCCGAAAGGCGCATCTCTGCGTCATGACCCAGACCCTCTTCAGCACCTACCAGCTTGGCCGCATCACCCTCGCCAACCGCATCGTCATGTCGCCCATGACCCGCAGCCGCTCGCCCGGCAACGTGCCAGACGCGCACGTGGCCGAGTACTACGCGCAGCGCGCCACGGCGGGGCTGATCGTCACCGAGGGCACCTCGCCCTCCCCTGACGGGCTCGGCTACGCCCGCATTCCCGGGCTCTTCTCAGACGCCCAGCAGACGGCCTGGAAGGTCGTCACGGACGCGGTGCACGCCGCCGGCGGGAAGATCGCGGTGCAGTTCATGCACACCGGCCGGGTCGGCCACCAGGCGAACCTGCCTGCAGGCGGCCGCGTGGTCGGCCCCTCGGCCGTCGCCGCGCCCGGCGAGATGTACACCGACAGCCAGGGCATGCAGGCCCACCCGGTGCCGGTGGCAATGACCGAGGCCGACATCGAGAAGGCCATCGGCGAGTTCGTCTCGGCCAGCAAGCGCGCGGTCGCTGCGGGCTTCGACCTGGTCGAGCTGCACGGCGCCAACGGCTACCTCATCGATCAGTTCCTCAACGCGGCCTCGAACCAGCGGACCGATCGCTGGGGCGGCAGCCTCGAGAACCGCGCGCGCTTCGCGGTGGAGGTCGCGCGTCGCACCGTGGCCGAGATCGGCGCGGACCGGGTGGGCATTCGCTTGAGCCCCGCGGGCGGCAACGGCGGCATGGTGGCTGACGCCAACACCACCGCGCTGTACCTGCACCTGGCGAAGGAGTTCAAGACGCTGAAGCTGGCGTACATTCACATGATCGACCACTCGGCCATGGGCGCGCCCAAGCCGCCCGAGGGGCTCTTCGCCGGCATGAAGGAGGCCTTCGGTGGCACCTTCATTCTCGCGGGCGGGCTGACCGCGGCGACCGCCGAGGCCGCGCTGACCGAGCGGCGCGCCGACCTGGTGGCCTTCGGCCGCCCGTTCCTCTCGAACCCGAACCTGGTGGCGAAGTTCCAGCGCGGCGAGACCAACCTCACGCCGTTCAACTTCAAGCTCGCGTACACCCCGGGCCCCGAGGGCTACACGGACTACCCGGCGAACTGACCAGCCGAGCGAACCCACTCGAGGTACGGCGCGTGACCCGCGTCGACCTCGAGGCGGATGATCTCAGGCACCTCGTACGGGTGCAGTTGCACCACGCGGGCCCGCACGGCCTCGAAGCGCTCGGTGGCGATCTTCAAGACCAGCAGCACCTCGGCCTCGTCGCAGACCTCACCCTTCCAGCGGTAGATCGAGCGCACCTTCGGCAGCAGGTTCGCACAGGCGATGAGGCCTTCTTCGACGAGGGTGCGGCCGATGCTGGCCGCCTTCGCCTCGTCTGGCGCGGTGACCAGCACCAGACTGACGCCGCTCATGAGCGCAGCGGCACGTCGAGCTGGTGCGACTGCCCGTCCTTCAAGCTGACGACGACCTTCGCGCGCGCGTTCACCTCGGGAGCGCCCAGGTCGAACTCGAACCCCATGGCCGTGGGCCGCGCGGCGAGCGGTCGACCCGGCTCGTCGGCGCGGAACACCGCGGCAGCCGCGAAGCGATCGGGGTTGCGGGGTTGAACCACCACCTGGACCGACTTCACGTTGCGGAACACCAGCACCTTGAACTCGGGGTGTTGTTCCACGTGCGAAGGCTTGTCTTCGCTGCGGCGCTCGACCGGCAGACTCACGGGAGCAGCGGGTGCAGCCACTTCGTCGATCGCTTCATCACCAGCGGCCATCGCGGCCAGGGCCAGCTTCAATTCAGGGTCGACCTCGGCCTGTCGGCGAATCGTGGCCTGTTCAGCGGGGGTGGCCAGCCCCAAATCGAAGCGGAGCAGATCATCGGAAGAGACCCGGCGTCCACGCTTCGTCACCACCACCTCGTTCGCCGCCTTTTCGGGTCGGGGCAAGGTGCCCTTCTTTTCTCCGCCCAGCACCGCCACCAACAGATCGTCGTCGATGCCGGTGCGTGCGCTGAACCACCACGCTTTCTCGCGGGCTGGCGCGTCGAGCAGCGCGGCCTCGGGGCGACGATTCGCGTTGAGCGCGGTCAGACTGGGCACCTGCGGTCGACAACTGGCGTCGACCTCGTCGACCGCCTTCTGCAACCGCTCGACCAGGGCCAGCGCGTCATGCCGGCCGGTGGTCCCCAGCGTTCGCAGGGCGGTCAGCGCCGACTCGAGGCGATCGCGCGAATACAGCCCCTGCATCGCCCACCCGGTCATGCGCTCACCATCTTCGGGTGAATCGGGAATGGCGGCCTCGACGGCCTGGGACGCGGCATTGTTCAGCATGGTGCGCAAGGCGGCGGCGTCGACCCCATCACCCCACGAGCGAAGCGCCGCCTCGGGAATCTTGCCCAGCACCCGGCGCACGAAACCGAGGTCGGCAGCGAGCGCGGTCTGACGCCGAAGCAGGTCACCAGCGGCCTCGAGCACCCGCCCGATCACCGGGGCCAACTGCGGTCGTTTGCCAGCGTCGAGTTCATGCTCGAGCGAGGCCAGTTCGTCGATGCGTGCGGCGTAGCGCTCACGGGGCGAAGCGGCAGTTCCAGACCTCATGACTCACTCCTTCTCGTCGGTGACTTCGGAAGAACGACCTTCGCGCTCGCGGGCCTCGAGCACGTACAGCTTGAGCCACGCCTGCGCGCGGCTGACGCGCTTGTAGGAATTGACGACCGAGATGCCGAGCAGCCGGGCGACCTCGGGGTGATCGTCGACGTCCTGGTGGTGGTACAGGTCCCACGCGGCGGCCTCGTTGGGGTGCTCGACCTTGAGCCGCTCGTAGGCCAGCCAGTATTCCTCGCTGGCTTCCTTCTGATCTTCGCGCGCCTTCGACTCGCCCATGGCCCGCGTGGCCTCGTGGCGCGGCTGCTCGGGCTGATCGTCGTCGCTCTCGCCCGGGGCCGGCCCCTGGTCGAGCTCTTCACGCATGCGGCGGTAGCGGTCGATGGCCGCGTGCTTGACGATGCGCAGGAAGAACGTCCGCGGCGAGGCCGCCTTGCCCGGCACCTGCTCGGAGACGCCTCGAAACTGATCCAGGCCCTTCGCCATGAACTTGGCGACTGCATCCTGGAAGATCTCGTCGGCGTCGTCCGGAGAGCCTCTCATGAACGCGCCCTGCACCCGCCGCACCACGACGGTCGCGGCGTCGCGCCAACGGAAGACGAGCTCACCAAGCTGGCGCTTGATGTCCTGGTTCTGGGCTTTTCGCCGCGTGATCTCTGCGAACAATTCGTCGTCGTTGAGCATGGCCGAAGGCCGGGAACCATACTGCCTCTCACGCACGGCTTCGCGGTTCCTGACGACGGAAAGACATCGAAAATCACCCGTGAAATCATAGCGTCAGGAGCCCGTTCCCCACCCCGTCCCCCGGCCATGACTTCCCGAACCATCATCATCGGTGACCTGCATGGCTGCTTCGACGAAGCGCTCGCCTTGCTCGACCGCCTTTCCGTCAGCGCGAGCGATCGCGTGATCTTCGCCGGCGACCTGGTCGACCGGGGCCCCAAACCGCGCGAATGCGTCGAGCTGGCGATGAAGCACGAGTGCGTGCTGGGCAACCACGAAGAGAAGCACCTGCAGCAACGACGGCGGGCGGCCGAAAAGCTCTCACCCGATCACCTGAAGACCCGCGATTCGCTGGGCGACGAGCACCATGCGTACTTCGAGTCGCTGCCGCTCTTCCTGCGGCTGCCCGAGTTCAACGCGGTCGTCGTGCACGCGGGCTGTTTCCCGGGCGTGCCGGTCGAAGCGCAGAGCCCGCATCACCTGCTGCATCTGCAGCACATCGCGCCCCCCTCGACGAAGTCGTACTGGCCCTCGAAGGCACCGGTGGATCACCGCTTCTGGACGAACTTCTGGCGTGGCCCCGAGCGGGTGATCTTCGGGCATTCGGTGCTGGACCGGCCGTTGGTGACCGAGTGGGCGGTGGGCGTCGACACCGGCGCGGTCTACGGGCGCGGGCTGACCGCGCTGGTGCTGCCCGATTGGGAGCTGGTCACCGTGCCCTCGACGGATCACACCGGCGGCCGCAAGACCGTCGCGGCGTACCCGGTGCACGGCGAGGTCGCGACCTTCAGTTGACGAGGATCTCGAGCGAGAGGTCCATCGCGCGGGCCGAGTGGGTCAGCGCGCCCATCGACACGTAGTCGACGCCCAGCTTCGCCAGCTTCGGAATGCGCTCGGCCGTCACCCCACCCGACACCTCGAGCTCGACGCCGTGCGGCGCCGCGCGCTTGACGCACTGGGCGACCATCGCGTCGTCCATGTTGTCGAGCAGGATCAGGTTGGCACCGCCGGCGATCGCCTCGTCGAGCTGCTCGAGGGTGGTGACCTCGATCTCGATCTTCACCAGCCGCGGCGCATTGGCCTTCGCGCGACGCAGGGCCTCGGTGACCGAACCGCCGACCGCGGCGATGTGGTTGTCCTTGATCAGCACGCCGTCGAAGAGCCCGAAGCGGTGGTTCCACGCGCCGCCGTGACGAACCGCGTCCTTCGCGAGGCCACGCAGGCCCGGCGGGGTCTTACGGGTGTCGAGGATCTTCAGCTTCGCGCCCTTCGGCAACAGCGCGACCGCCGCCGCCGAGGCCGTGGCGATGCCGCTCATGCGCTGCACGATGTTCAACGCCGTGCGCTCGCCGATGAGGAGCGACTGGAGCGGCCCCGCCAGGGTGGCGACCTTTTCCTTCGGCCTGGTCTTCGCCCCGTCTCCCTTGAGCACCTTCACCTGCACGCGCGGGTCGACCCGCTCGAAGGTGCGCTCGAACGCGCGCAGCCCCGAGAGCGTCATCGGCTCCTTGGCCCACAGCTCGGCGCGGCCCTGGGCAAGCGGCGGCACCAGCGCCCTGGTGGTCACATCTCCAGCGCTGCCGAGGTCTTCGTCGAGCGCCAGGTCGATCAACCGGTCGAGGTGCGTGTCGTTCACTTCTTCGTCACCTTCTTCTTCGGAGGAGCCTTCTTGGCGACGGCCTTCTTCGCCGGCGCCTTCTTCGAGGGAGCTGACTTCTTCGCGGGAGCTGCCTTCTTCGAGGGAGCTGACTTCTTCGCGGGAGCCTTCTTCGCGGCAACGGTCTTCTTCGGGGAAGCAGCCTTCTTCGTGACGGGCGCCTTCTTTGCGGGAGCAGCCTTCTTCTTCGGCTCGGGCTTCTTGGCCTCGTTGAATTCCCGCACCGCGTCGTCGACCAGGCCCATGTTCATGTAGGCCACGCCGAGATCGTAGTGATCGCGCGGAGACAGGCCTTCCTTCGTCCCCTCACGCAGCTTGTCGAGCGCCTCGGTCACCTGCGCATCGGGGGCCGCGACCGACACGCTGGCCAGCTCTTCCTTCAGCTCGTCGCCCAGGTTCACGCTGCCCACGTTGTTCGGCGGCGCGATGCGCACCTCGACCGGCGCGATGCGCTTCAGGTTCTCGCCCAGCTTGGCGATGCGGCTGGTGAGCTCTTCGATGCGGGCCTTGTCCTTTTCGACCACCTCGGCCGGGGCGCGCGCGGCGAAGTTCGGGTTCTCGAACTTCTTCTGAATCTGCGCGATCTCCTTCTCGGCCTTCTCGATCTCCTTCTTGAGCCGTTCGCGCTCCTCGGCCAGGTCGACGATGCCGGCCAGCGGCACGTAGATTTCCATGGTCGCGCGAATGTCGGCCGCCGCCTGCGGAGGCTTGGTCCCCAGCTCGCTCACGGTCAGCCTCGAGAGCCCAGCCAACGGAGCGACGTACGATTTCCACCGTTCGAGCGTGGCCCGCACGGTGGCGTTGCCGCTCTGCACGTGCGCCTCGATGCGCAGCGCCGGCGAGAGGTTCGATTCACCGCGAATGGTGCGAATGCCGTCGATGGCCTCGATGACCGGCTGCATTTCGGCCTCGGCCGCCGCGTCGCGCAGGCGGGCATCGGCCCTGGGGAACTCGGCGATGCAGATCGACTTCGTCGCGTGGGCGATGGGCAACTTCTGCCAGATCTCCTCGGTGATGAAGGGCATGAACGGGTGCAGCAGCCGCAGCACGCGATCGAGCGCGAACACCAGCACCGCGCGGGTGGTCTGTTTCGCGTGCGGGTCGTCGCCGTACAGCGAGGCCTTCGAGAGCTCGATGAACCAGTCGCAGAACTCGCCCCAGAGGAACTGGTAGAGCAGCGAGGCCGCCTCGGCGAAGTTGTAGCCCTCGAGCGCCGCCTGCGTGCCGGCGGTCACCGCGTCGAGCCGCGAGAGAATCCACCGGTCGGCCAGCGACAGCGCGCGGTCGGTGATGAACAGCTTCGGGTCGTCGCGGTAGTCGCCCAGGTTCATCATCACGAAGCGGGCGGCGTTCCAGATCTTGTTGCAGAAGGCCTTGTAGCCCCCGATGCGATCGATCGAGAGCTTGATGTCGCGGCCCTGCTGGGTGAGCGAAGCCAGGGTGAAGCGCAGCGCGTCGGCACCCATGGGCGGCATGCCCTGGGGGAACTTGTTGCGGACGGCACCGGGCAGGTTCGCGGCCGGCGCGCCCTGAATGATGTCCAGGGGGTCGATCACGTTGCCCTTGGTCTTCGACATCTTCTCGCCCTTCTCGTCGCGCACCATGGCGTGCAGGTAGACCGTGCGGAACGGCACCTCGCCCATGATGTACGTGCCGAACATCATCATTCGGGCGACCCAGAAGAAGATGATGTCGTGGCCGGTCTCCATGACCGCGTTCGGGTAGAAGGTCTTGAGCTCAGGCGTCTGCTCGGGCCAGCCCAGCGTCGAGAACGGCCAGAGCCCCGAGCTGAACCAGGTGTCGAGCACGTCGGGGTCCTGCACCCAGTGGCCGGTCGCGGGCTTCTCGCGCGCCACCACGAACTTCGCGGTCTCGAAGTCGACCGTGCCGTCGGCGTTGGCCTCGAACCACGCGGGAATCTGGTGGCCCCACCACAACTGGCGGCTGATGCACCAGTCGTGAATGTTCCGCATCCACCCGAAGTAGGTGTTGGTCCACGACTCGGGCACGAACTTCGTCTTGCCCGACTCGACCGCCGCGATGGCCTTGTCGGCCATGGGCTTGATCTTCACGTACCACTGCCGCGACAGGCGCGGCTCGACCGGCACGCCACTGCGCTGCGAGAGCGGCACCGACAACTTGTGCGGCTTCTCTTCGACCAGCAGGCCCAGCTCGGTCAGGTCGGCCAGCACCTGCTTGCGCGCCGCGAAGCGCTCGAGCCCCTGGTACTTGCCGCCGTTCTCGTTGACCATCGCCGTGTCGGTGAAGATGTTCACCATCGGCAGGTCGTGGCGCTGGCCGGTCGCGTAGTCGTTGTGGTCGTGCGCGGGCGTGACCTTCACCACGCCGGTGCCGAACTTCGGGTCCACCAGCTCGGCGTCCGCGATGATGGGAATCTCGCGGTCGATGAGCGGAATGATCACCTTGCCGCCGATGAGGTGCTTGTAGCGCGGGTCCTCGGGGTGCACGGCGACCGCGGTGTCG
>CAIWFK010000465.1 GCA_903911905.1 uncultured Myxococcales bacterium | reverse complement strand
TGGGTGGACTACAACCTGATGTCGACGGTGCCGGGCCTGCACGTGATCGGCGAGGCGAACTTCAGCGAGCACGGCGCGAACCGGCTGGGCGCTTCGGCGCTGATGCAGGGTCTGGCCGACGGCTACTTCATTCTGCCGTACACCATCGGCGACTACCTGGCGCGCACCAAGCCCATCAAGGACCTGGGCATCGGCACCGATCACCCCGATTTCAAGAAGGCCCTGGGTGAGGTGCAGGCGAAGGAAACGAAGCTCTTGTCGATCAAGGGCAAGCGGAGCGTCGATTCGTTCCACCGCGAACTGGGCCTGTTGATGTGGGAAAAGTGCGGCATGGCCCGCAACGAGAAGGGCCTGAAGGAACTGCTGGCCCGCATTCCCGCGCTGCGCGAGGAGTTCTGGAACAACGTGTCGGTGCCGGGCAGCGCCGACACGCTCAACCTGTCGCTCGAGAAGGCGGGCCGCGTGGCCGACTTCCTTGAGTTCGCCGAGTTGATGGCGACCGACGCGCTGGACCGCGACGAATCGTGCGGCGGCCACTTCCGCGAAGAGCACCAGGACGACGAAGGCGAGTGCGTGCGCGACGACGAGAAGTACATGCACGTCAGCGTGTGGGAGTACGCGGGCGAGGGGAAGGCCCCGGTGCTCAACAAGGAGCCGTTGACCTTCGACTACGTGCACCCCGCGAAGCGGAGCTACAAATGAGCGAGAAACTGATGAAGCTGAAGCTGCACGTCTGGCGTCAGGCGGGCAAGGACCAGCCGGGGCAGATGAAGGACTACGTGGCGGAAGACGTGAACCCGCACATGTCGTTCCTGGAAATGCTCGACGTGGTGAACAACAAGCTGGCCGAGAAGGGCGAAGAGCCGATCGCCTTCGATCACGACTGCCGCGAGGGCATCTGCGGCATGTGCTCGATGGTGATCAACGGCCTGCCCCACGGCGGCCACCGCGACGGCAAGGGCGTGACCGCGTGCCAGTTGCACATGCGCCACTTCAATGACGGCGACGACGTCTACATCGAGCCGTGGCGCGCCAAGGCCTTCCCGGTGGTGAAGGACCTGGTGGTCGACCGCTCGGCCTTCGACCGCATCATCGCGCAGGGCGGCTTCGTGGGCGTGAGCACCGGTGGCACGCCCGACGCGAACGCGACGCCCATTCCCAAGAAGGACGCCGACGCGGCCTTCGACGCGGCGACCTGCATCGGCTGCGGGGCCTGCGTGGCGGCCTGCAAGAACAGCTCGGCGATGCTGTTCGTCTCGGCCAAGGTCTCGCACCTGGCGCACCTGCCCCAGGGCCAGGTCGAGCGGTACGACCGGGTGAAGAGCATGGTCGCGCAGATGGACGCCGAGGGCTTCGGCAACTGCTCGAACCTCTCGCAGTGCGAGGCGGTGTGCCCGAAGGAGATCAGCGTGAAGGTGATCGCCGATCTCAACCGCGACCTCATCAAGGCGCAGACCAAGGGCTGAAGCAGCCGCGCACCACGTCAGAAGGCGTCGTAGCCGATCGCCAGTCGGGGGGCGAACACCAGCGAGAAGCTGTGCCCTGTTACGCCGACGGCGTCGACGGTGGTCGTCGCGAACGCCCCCAACGCCAGCAGCGCGATGGTGAACCCCGAGCGCCGCCCGGTCTTGGGGTCTCGGTTCCCCAGGTTGACCGCCGCGCGCCCTTCGATCACCGGCATCGCGCCGACGAAGCGCAGGTCCTTCGCCAGGAAATCTCCTGCAACGACGCCCAGGCCGGTGCCGAGTGTCAGCCGGTCGAAGAACGTCCATTGAGCGAGGCCCTCAGCACCGAGCATCGAGCCCAACCCGCCCAGCGCGCTGACGCAAAGCCCAAGGCGGCGAGAGAGCTGAACGCCAAAGCGCATGCCCAGGCCAAGGTAGCCCCCGGCCGAGTTGCTGACGATCGGCCCGGCCTCGAGATCGATGCCCCAGAGCCCACGCACCGCGTCTCCGTCGTCGATGACGTCAGGCAGCACGAGCACGGGCGCCGATGGCGATGGGGGTGGCACTGGCGGCGCAGCAGGCTGGCCGGCGACAGACGGCTCAGGCGGCGCTTCGGGCGCGCTGGTGTCGATGAGGGGCTGAGCCACGCTGGCGCGCGGGGGCGCCGTGGGCGGCGCGAGGCTGGGGCCCTCGGGCGGGGCCACGAGGAGCGCAGGCAGCTCACGCGAATAGAGCCGGGTGAGTTCCCAGCCCTGCCCGTCTACGCCGACGACCGCCAGGCGCAGGAAGCGAGCGTTGGCAATCAGGAGGGTCTCGTCGGTCGGGAACGGCACTTCGGTCAAGCGCCAGTCGTGGTCATCTTCCTTCAGCCAGATGCGCACGGCGACCATGCGGTTTCGCAGCGCCCCAGACCGCGACATTCGTACGACCCGCACTCGCCCCTCGACGAACTCGGGAACGAGTGTCAGCCCGAAGGGGCGATTGGACAACTGGGCCCGAGCGACCTCGATCGCGGCGCTGATGCGCGGTGAGACGCGGCGACGCGGCCGCCAGTCGGGCACCATCGCCATCAGCGCCGAAAACTCGTCGACCGCGTCGTCGGCGCGACCCAGCGACGCCAGCACGGCACCCCGCAACGAATGAAACGACACGACGTCTTCGAGCACCAGGTCGCGTTGCGCGGCGACGTCGTCGAGCAGCGTGAGCGCCTGGGCGAACTTCAGGTCGTCAGCCGCGCGCTGGGCATTTTCGAGGCCAGGCAACGCCGAGAGCATCGCCACCACCACCGCCGAGGTGATCATCAGCGGGAATGTACCGAATTGCGCCGCCGAGGGGCTCCTCAATCGCCGGGGCTTGGGCTATGGCGGGCCCGAGCAGCCCGCCCCCAAAGGAACCACCATCGTGCGCATCATCGTCACCGGAAGCCTCGCCTACGACTACATCATGAACTTCCCCGGGAAGTTCTCGGACCACATCCTCCCGGACAAGGTCCACATGCTGACGGTCAGCTTCCTCGTCGATTCGATGAAGAAGCTGCGCGGCGGTACGGCCGGCAACATCGCCTACACCCTGGGCTTGCTGGGCGCGCAGACGGCGGTGGTCAGCGCCGCGGGTCAGGACTTCGCCGAATACCGCGAGTTCATGCACTCGGTGAACATCGAGACCGCCGGCATCAAGCAGGTGGCCAACGAGTTCACGGCGTCGTGCTTCATCAACACCGACCGGGCGAATAACCAGATCGTC
>CAIWFK010000464.1 GCA_903911905.1 uncultured Myxococcales bacterium | reverse complement strand
TCCTTGGTCATCTTCTCGACCTCTTCCTTCGAGAGGCCCGAGCTGTGGGTGATGGTGACGTTCGCTTCCTTGCTGGTGGCCTGGTCCTTCGCGGTCACCTTCAAGATGCCGTTGGCGTCGATGTCGAAGGTCACCTCGATCTGCGGCACGCCACGCGGGGCCGGCGGCAGGCCGGTCAGGTGGAAGTTGCCGAGGCTGCGGTTGTCGGACGCCATCTCGCGCTCACCCTGCAGCACGTGGATCTCGACCTGGGTCTGACCATCGGCCGCGGTCGAGAACTTCTCGCTCTTGCGCGTGGGAATGGTGGTGTTCTTCTCGATGAGGCGGGTGAACACGCCACCCAACGTCTCGACGCCCAGCGACAGCGGCGTCACGTCGAGCAACAGAATGTCCTTCACGTCGCCCGAGAGCACCGCGCCCTGCACCGCCGCGCCGACCGCGACCACTTCGTCGGGGTTCACCGTGCGGTTGGGCTCCTTGCCGAACAGCTTCTTCACCGCTTCCTGCACCTTGGGAATGCGGGTCGACCCGCCGACCAGCACCACCTCGTCGATCTGCGAGATCTGCAGGCCCGAGTCCTTGAGGCAGGTGCGCGAGGGCGCCAGCGAGCGCTCGACCAGGTCGTCGATCATCGCCTCGAACTTCGCGCGGGTCAGCTTCACGTTCAGGTGCTTGGGGCCCGACGCGTCGGCGGTGAGGAAGGGCAGGTTGATCTCGGTCTCGGGAGCGCTCGAGAGCTCGATCTTCGCCTTCTCGGCCGCTTCCTTCAGGCGCTGCAGCACCATCTTGTCCTTCGTGACGTCGAGGCCGGTGTCCTTCTTGAACTCGGCGATCAGCCACTCCATCAGCCGCTGGTCGATGTTGTCACCGCCCAGGTGCGTGTCGCCGTTGGTGGCGAGCACCTCGACCGCGCCGTCGCCCATGTCGAGAATCGAGATGTCGAACGTGCCGCCGCCGAAGTCGTAGATCACGACCTTCTGGGCCTTCTTCTTGTCCAGGCCGTACGCGAGCGCGGCCGCGGTGGGCTCGTTGACGATGCGGCGAACGTTCAGGCCAGCGATTTCACCGGCGTCCTTGGTCGCCTGGCGCTGGGCGTCGTTGAAGTACGCGGGCACGGTGATGACCGCGTCGGTCACCTTCTCACCCAGGTAGTTCTCGGCCGCGCGCTTGAGCTTGAGCAGCACCTGCGCCGACATTTCAGGAGCCGAGAGCTGCTTGCCGTCGATCTCCACGCGCGCGTCGCCCGCCGTGCCGCGCACCACCTTGTAGGGAACCAGCTTCGACTCGTCGGCCACCTCTTCGAAGCGACGGCCCATGAAGCGCTTCACGGAATAGACGGTGCGCTCGGGGTTGGTGATGGCCTGGCGCTTGGCCACCTGGCCGACCAGCCGCTCGCCGTCCTTGGTGAACGCCACCACCGAGGGGGTGATGCGAGAGCCTTCTTCGTTCACGATCACCTTCGGCTCGCGACCTTCCATGATCGCCACCACCGAGTTCGTCGTGCCCAGGTCGATGCCAATGATCTTGCCCATGATGTTGTTGCTCCTTCGAAGCCTTTGATTTCGCGGCCGAAACAGTCGGCTGCTGCCCGAGACCAACGTAACCACCACCTTCCACTCGTCAACCGCCGGCGCGCAGGTCACGACCGCGCAACGCGTTACGCACCAACCGCCACCGCCAGGTTCCAACTGACGGGTGTCACAAACCGAGAAAGACAAATGTTTCAATCGGTTAACGCGGCGCATCAGTTGGCAGGGCGCGTGCTTCAGGTGCGGGTGCGGTGGCAGCTCGGGGGCCCACCGCACTGAACGCACCAACCGGAGGTCGCAACCATGTGGGTCCAGCCCTTTCGAGCCGAAGTCGAGCGCGTCCCGCCGCGCGAAGTGGTCGATCACCGCGTGGCCGTGTTGCTCAACGCCAACGCGCGCAAGGTCAACCCAAAGATCGTCCGTGCGCTCTCGCACGTGGTCCCCAAGAAGGACCTCTTTCTCTCGCGCAGCGAGCTCGACGCCCGGCGCATCGCGCAGCAGGTGGTCGATCGCGGCTACCACACCGTCTTCCTCGGCGGCGGTGACGGCACCCTCACCTGCTTCGTCAACGAGATCGTCAACCAGGTCGAGCAGCGTCGCGCGCACCACCCCACGCCGATGCCGCGCTTCGGCATCTTGAAGCTGGGCACCGGCAACTCGGTGGCCTCGCTGGTGCGCGCGTCGAGCACGCGTGGCGACGGGCTCATCGACGACGTGCTGCGCACCCGCGCCGGCGAAGTGCCGGGCTACCGATCGGTCGACCTGCTGATGGTCGAGGGCAAGCGCGCGCCGTTCGCCGGCCTGGGCATCGATGGGCAACTGCTCAACGACTACGTGTGGGTGAAGGAGAACATGGGTCAGGGCATGCTCTCGAAGGTGCTCACCGGCCCCGGCGGGTACTTCGCGTCGGTCGCGTTCAAGACCGTGCCGTACTGCCTGACGCATTCCACGTCGTTCGACGCCGAGGTGGTCAACGGCGGCACCACCGCGTTCCGCATGGGCGCCGATGGTCACCCGGTCGAGACGTTCGCGCCTGGTGCGGTGATGTACCGCGGCCCGGTGATGATGGCGGCGGCGGGCACGGTGCCGTTCTACGGCTTCGAGCTCAAGATGTTCCCGTTCGCTGGCAAGCGCCGGGGAATGATGGACCTGCGCATCGGCACGCTGCCGACGACCACCATCCTCGCGAACCTGCCCAAGCTGTGGAACGGCTCGTGGTTCCCCGAAGGGCTGAAGGACTTCCTGGTGAAGGACGCGACGATTCGCTTCTCGCGGCCGATGCCGTTCCAGATCGCCGGCGACGCCAAGGGGCACCGCACCGAGGTCACCTTCTCGGTCGCTCCCGAGCCGATCGAGGTCGTCGACTTCACCGGCGCCATCCACTGATACGGTCGGCGCCATGAAGCGCGCCGGTACCGTCCTCGTGGTGTTGGTCGCGCTCGAGCACCTGTGGTTCCTGGTGCTCGAGATGTTCCTGTTCACCAGGCCCACGGGGCTCGAGACCTTCCACCTGACGCAGGCGGCGGCGGACACCTGCGCGACGCTGGCGAAGAACCAGGGGCTCTACAATGGGTTCCTGGCGGCGGCGCTCATCGCCTCGGTGGCGTCGGGGTCGGTGGCGCTGCGGCGGTTCGGGCTCATCAGCGTCATCGTCGCGGGAGCCTTCGGCACGGCAACCCTGGGCGACGCGGCGTTGCTGGGCGTGCAGTCCGTGCCGGCCGTCCTCGCGCTGGTCGTCAGCGAACTGGCCGGGCGTCGTGCTGTGACCTGATACCCCTGGCGAGTTCGAGGGCCTCCTCGTTCGTCGGGTACCACACGGTCAGCCCGCCGCAGCGCTCGGTGGTTCCTCGCAATCGCTGCGCGCCGAACGCTCGCTCATTCAGTCCGGACAACACCACGAACTCGACCCGCTCGAGTGACGCCGCGCGTCCTCGATGGGAAATCCAGGGATTCCAGTCGCCGTCTTCGGTGACCGAAATCATCTCCAGGCCCGCGAGCCGCCCCTGCCGGCTCGACCAGTAGTCGCCCAGACCGGACCGGCCGCGGAGGCAGCGAACGAACGACGGCATCCACCCTCGAAGCGGCTCGCTCCCCGAGTGGTCGACGCCCGAGAGCCCGAGCAGGCTCACCACGAGCGCACCACCGACCACCCACGGCGAGCGCTCGCTTCCGAGCAGCGCGAGCCCAGCGAGGCCGCCGAGCAAAACCACGCCCCAATACCGGACCGAGAGGTCATCGATGAAGAGCGCCCAGCCGATGGTGACCGTTACCGACGCAGCGGCTCCAAGCAAGGGCAGCGGACGCCCGCGTGCGCCGACCGCCAGCAGCCCGACGAGCAGCGCGCTCGCGGCGCTCGCGTTGCGCGCCGCGTGGGTCGCGACGGCAAACAATGAGCCGATGATTCGCGCTGGCGGAACATCGAGATAGCCGGACAACGATCCATGCGGAAACAGCAGCCCACCGAAGGCAGAACCCACCAACGCGCTGACGACCCAGATCACGCCGACTGGGCGTCGTCGCAGCAGGCTCAACACGATCAGCGGCGCGCTGAGGTACACGTGTAGCCACGGGTCCGATGCGGCGATGAGCCCGGCACTCGCGACCTGAAGCCAACGAAGCCGAGGTGTCGGCCACCACAGCCCGACGAACGCCAACACCGCAGTCCAGCCATGGTTGGCGTCGAGCAGCAGGCTGATGGGAGCGCGCAACTCTCCGCGAGCAGCGAGGGTCATGACGACCGCCATCAGCGCGACTGCCACAGCCGTTCCCGTCGCAAAGCGCAGCGCCAGCGTCGCGGCCAGCCAGATTGCCAGGCCGCCGCAGAACATCGCCACGCGCCAATCGCCGGTGAGGAACTCGAACACCAGGTGAAGCGGCACCTCCGGAACGAGCGAGGGTGCGGGAGGGAACGACCAGCCTGCTGCGCGACCACTGACGAGATCGTGCGAAAACTCGGCCACGAACGAGGAGTCCGCCATCAAGGGGAGCGGGGTCTCATCGCCGCGCGGAAGATTGCGCGTCCACCAACTCGCCGCAGCCGCCAGCCACGCGCCCCAGGCGCAGACCTCGACCGCACGAGCACTCGCCGCCGTCCTCTGCCGCACCACGTGAAGATGAGGCATGCGCGCCCCGGGGTCTCGCGAAATCGCGCGCTCGAGACAGCCGTCCTCGCGTCATTGCGACCCGGAACGGGTTGGCTCCAGTTTACGCAAAGCAACCTGCCTGAAGGGGTGACGGCCCTCCAATGCACGTTCGGCACCAACGTCAGCGCAGAAGCCCGACCGCCCTCACTCGAGGCTCAGTGCTCCGACGGATGGGGCACGCGCTCGTCAGCATCGCCGGGAATCACCGGAAACTGCCGGGCCACCCAGCGGGCCCGCGCGGCGACGAGGCGCTTGGGGTCCGACGAGACGAAATTCCAATCGATGGACCGCCGCTCGGGGAACGGGTCACCACCGAACAACACGACCTGGGCGCCATCGGCGCTCTCGAGCACCTCGCCCTCGGAAACCATGGCGAGCTGCCCGATCTCGAACGTCTCGTCACCGACGCAGACCTTCCCGCTGACGACGTAGAGCGCGAGTTCCTTCGCGGCAGGCACGCCGATCGCCCCACCCGCCGCGAACGAGAGGTCCGCCAACAGCAGCGACGAACGCACCCCGACCGGCCCGCGCCGCCTCCACCCTTCCCCGGCCACCACCTTCACGGTCACGAACCGCTCACTCCACTCGGGAATGGCCTCAGCGCCATGGTGCTCGAACGCCGGAGTCATTTCCTCGTCGCGCGCAGGCAACGCGACCCAGAACTGCAGCCCATGCACCAACTGCCCACGGGCTCTCACCACCGCGTCGAGCCGCTCGGAATGCACGATGCCCTGGCCGGCCGTCATCCAATTCACTTCGCCTGCGCGAATGGGCTGCACGCTGCCCAGGCTGTCGCGGTGGACCAGGTCTCCCGAATAGAGCCACGTGAGGGTCGAGAGCCCGACGTGGGGGTGCGGCCTGACGTCGAAGGCCTGTCCTGGCTCGAGCGTCCTCGGCCCGAAGTGATCGAGGAAGGCGAACGGCCCGACCATGCGGCGAGCCACCTGTGGAATGGCGCGCCGAACGATCGACCCCTCCATCTCGACCGACTTCGCGCCGAGCACCTCGCGACTCATCGCTTCCTCCGGTACTTGCGGGGCTGGGCCTTGCGCGTGGGCTTGGCCTCGTCCTTCGACTCCGCGAGCAGCGCGCGCAGCGGCGGCTTCACGCCCAGGTCCATCTCCTTGAGCACGATGAGCTTGTCCCGCTCGAGCGCGGCCTTCTCGAACTCCATCTGGTCGGCCAGCGCCATCATGGCCTTCTCGGCCTTCTTGATGAGCTCGGCGATCTCCTCCT
>CAIWFK010000463.1 GCA_903911905.1 uncultured Myxococcales bacterium | reverse complement strand
GTCGAAGCCCAGCGCGCGGGTGCTGCCAGGCACCAGCGGGTCGGGCGCCCAGGGCGTGGGAGACCTGGCGACGCGGCCCTCGAGGACGGCCTGGCCGAAGCGCGCGACGTCGGGCGCGGTGCCGAAGAGGCCGGCGTGGCCGCTGACGCCGTCCATCACCCAGGCGTTGTCGTCGTCGACTTCGCCGTGGCGCGTCGGCCGCTCGGCGACGGCCCACATTCCCTGCTGCCCCGGGGCGGGCTCCCGGGGGCGGGTCGCGCCGGTGGCTGCGGGCAAGGCTCCGGCCAGCGGCGCAGAGAGGCGGCGGTACCGGGCCGAGAGCCCCAGGGGCTGGGCGACGCGCTCGGTGAAGAGGCGATCGAGCGGCTGCCCCGCGTGCGCTTCGAGCGCAGCGCCGAGGAGGATGAAGCCGAGGTCGCTGTAGGCCATGCGCTGACGAGGCGGCACGTCGGCCGGCGTGTTGGCGACCCTCGCGATCACCTGCCGGCGCACCAGGTCCCTGACCGGGGCCGGGCACGAGGCGTCGAAGAGCTCGGGCCGCGCGGTGAGCTCGTCGGCGAAGAAGGGTTTGAAGGGGGTCAGCCCGCTGCGATGCCGCGCGAGATCGTCGAGCGTGCAGTCACACGCCCCTGGCACCAGTGAGGGCAGCCTGGTGTCGAGCGGCAGCCCCAGCTCGAGCAGCAACGACGTGGTGGCGACGACCTTGGTGACCGAGGCCAGGTCGAACGCCAGGTCGGCAGGCGCGTTGCCGCCAGAGTACACGTGGTGGCCGTGGTGCATCACCTCGAGCCGCAACAGCGGAGCGACGGTTCCCACCGACGAGGCCAGCAGCGCGTCGACCCGCTTCACGAGCAGAGCCCCTGCGGAAATTCAAGTCGCCGGGTGGTGGCGTCGAGCCGCACCTGCGCTCCGAGCACCACCGCGTCGTTCACCTCGCCATGGCCGATGGGCAGCCCGCCCAGACAGGGTACTCCGAGGGTGACAGCCAGCTCGTCGAGCACGTCGGCGGCGGTCCACGACGCGCCGGGTTCTTCGCAGCCGGTCAGCTCGCCGAGGGCCACGCCGGCCACGCCTTCGAAGGCGCCGGCCTGGGCCAGGTGCGTCCAGATGCGGTCGAGGCGATAGGGGCGCTCACCCACGTCTTCGAGCAGCAGCACGGCGCCGCGCAGCGAGGGCATGAAGGGCGTGCCCACCAGGCGCGAGAGCACCGAGAGGTTGCCGCCCAGCAGCGGCCCCGAGGCGACGCCGGGCGTGATGGTGCGGGTACCGGCGAGCGGCGCGAGGGGTCGACCTTCGAGCGCGTCGAACAATCTCACGGCGGCGGCGGGCGGCAGGCGCCCCAACTGGGTGAGCACCGGGCCGTGCACCGAGCGCAGGCCGCGCACCTGCATGACGGCGTGGAGCGCGGTGGTGTCGGAAAAACCGACCAGGGCCCGGGGCGCAGGTGTGAAGTGGGGCAGCAGGCGGGCCGCGCCGTAGCCGCCGCGCACGGTGAAGATGGCGCCGGTGGCGGGGTTGGAAAAGGCCTGCGCCAGGTCGGCGAGGCGATGCTCGTCGGTGCCGGCGAGGTGACGGTGGCGCTCGAAGAGGTGGGGCGCGATCACCGGGCGGTAGCGGGAAGCGAGCACGGCCAGCCCCCGCTCGAAGATCTCGCGGTCGAACGGGCTCGAGGGCGCGATGACGGCGACCTCGGCGCCAGGAACGAGCGGGGGAACGGGGGCGAACGACACGGCGCGGTTGTACTCCAGCACCGGCCTGGAGGGGACTAGAGTCGGAAGCGTGGCGCAACCCGAGAAGCCGAAGTTCCAGTGGCCCGTGGGGCTGTTGGTGGTGTTGGTGGTCTACGCCGGGCTGGTGCTGGCGTACGTGCAGCAGACGTACTGGAGCAGCCCCGACTACCAGGCGGCGCAGGCGTACGCGAAGGGCCTGACGCTGATGGGCCCCGAGTACGGGCGCAAGGCCAGCGAGGCCAACCTGCGCGCGGGGCTGGACCAGTTGATTCTGGCGTCGCGGCTGCAGCCGAACGATCGGTCCATCGCCGAGAACCTCGAGCACGTGCGGTGGGTGTTCGACGAGCGCAAGCTGAAGCTCTCGCCCGAGGTGTTGCGGTCGATCGAGCTGGTGTCGATGAACGTGCGCCGGGCCGAGCAGGCGCGGGAAGACCTACTTCCCGTGGGGCTGCACGCCAAGGGGTGGGCGCCCGAGCAGTTGCTGGGCGGGCCGCAGCGGGCCCTGCTCTTCTCGATTCCCGGGTTCGTGCTCATCATCATGTTCTGGGGCTACACGCGGTGGTCGCGGCGGGCGCAGCAGTTCGACACCCGTGAGGCGATTCTTCGCGAAGAAGAGCGAAAGCTGGAAGAGCTGGGGCACTTTCGGCGCATCGACGCGCCCGCGGCCACGCCTCCGAGCCCGCCGCCGACCCACGACGACGCGCCGCTCCCGGCCCCTCCCCCGCGCCCACGGACCACCGGGGCCAGGCCCGCGGTCAAACGCAAGCCTCCGACCTGAATGGGTGCTTGCTCCTTCAGGCGAAAGACGTCGAGAATCGACCGTTCGATGGGCAGCCGGTGAGCCGCGTTTCCCGGTTCGTGCGACCTTGGTTGGAGAGGGAATCGATGACGCTGCGATCGCTGTTTCTGGCGCTGGGCCTGACCACTTCCGCGCTGGGCGCGGCCCCCAGGCACGTGATCGTCGCCGGGCCAGCCGCGGCGGTGCGGGTGGTCGAGACCTCGCTGGGCAAGACCGTGGCGGTCACCCGACAGGCGCCGCTGCCTCCCGACGTGGCGACGAAGACGCTGGTGGAACTGGGTCGCTCGGTGAGCGCGGTGGCGGTGGTGGTGGTGGCCGAGGTGACGGGGCAGGTGTCGATCGACGTCTTCAACGCGGCCGATGGCGCGCCACTGGGTCACCTCGAAGTTCGCACCACCAGGAAGGCGCCGTTCAAGGCGGTGCCGAAGGCGCAGCTCGCGCAACTGCAGAAGGCCATCGCCGCGGGCAAGGTCGCGCCGCCGCCGAAGGTCGACAAGCCCGCCGAGGTGGTGAAGACGCCGCCCCCGCCGGACACGACGGGCACCGAGTCAGGCGCGAAGGACCCGGGGACCGGGTCGACCGGCGGAACGAATGCGGTGGCCTCGGACCACGCGGCGCCCACCTCCACCACCGACCGCCAGGCTGAGCTGGTGAAGGTGTCGGCGGGGGTGCGCGCCTTCAACCGCTCGCTGACCTGGAAGGACGACCTGTTCAATCGCATGCCGAAGTACCTGTTGCCGATGGGCCCGGCGATCGCGGTCGAGGCGGAATTCTTCCCGCTGGCCCTGGTGACGAAGGGCGCGCTCGCGGGGCTGGGGGTGGAAGGCGCGTTCGAAGACGCGGTGGGCATTTCGTCGACCGACAAGACCACCGGCGCCATCTACACGACCTCGGCGATGCGCTTTCGCGCAGGAGCGGTGTTCGCGGCGCCCATCGACCGGTTCACCCTGAGCGGCCATGCGGGCTGGTCGATGCAGAGCTACGGCTTCTCGGCGACCTCGACCGGCTCGACGCCCGTGCAGCGGGTGAACATTCCCAACGTGCGGTACGGCACGGTGCGGGCGGGCGTGGGCGCGGGCGTGTCGATCATCAAGCCGCTGACGGTCGAGGTGGGCGCGGCGTACCAGCTCGTGCTCTCGAGCGGAGAGATCGGCAGCGCGAGCTACTTCAAGAACGCGCAGGTGGGCGGCGCCGACTTCACGGTGTCGGTCGCGTACCGCATCATTCCCAACCTCGAGGCGCGACTGACCGGCGAGTACCAGCGTTACTGGTATTCGCTCAAACCCAACCCGGGCGACCCGTGGATCGTGGGTGGCGCGTTGGACGAATACACATCGGTGCGAGTGACGTTGGCCTGGGTGCTCTGACATGCGACGGCTTGGCTTCGTGGTGATGACGATGGCGCTGACGGCGTGCCCCGGCGCGCTCGAGAACCCCGAGCGGTTCCTCGATGGTGGCCTCACCGACGGCGGGAGCGGCGATGCGGGCTTCACCTGCACGAACGCGAACGTCGAGAACCTGATCTTCATCCCCTCCTGTGGCGGTGCGGGGTGTCACGGGGCGACCAACCCGTCGAACGGGCTCGACCTGGTGTCGGCCGGGGTCGCTTCGCGGCTCAAGGGCGTCAGCCAGTGCATGAGCAAGCCCGAGTCGAGCTTCATGCTCGAGAAGCTGCACCCGTCTCCCGCGTGTGGCAGCCAGATGCCGCTGGGACGCACGTTGCCCGCCGAGCAGATCGCCTGCGTGGCGAGCTACCTTGCGTCGTTGGACGGCGGAGTCGACGGCGGGCCGTGAAGTTGCGTGAAGGTGGCGGCGGCGCGTCGTTGGGCGCGCTACACGTGCAGCCATGAACGTCATTCTCTTCGGCGCGACCGGCATGATTGGCCAGGGGGCCTTGCGCGAGTTGGTGCTCGATGCCGGCGTGACGAAGGTGCTGTGCGTGGGGCGCAAGCCGAGTGGATCGACGGCTGCCAAGGTGCAGGACCTGGTGGTGCCCGACCTCACCGATTACCCGGGCGTCGAGGGGCAGTTGACTGGCTACGACGCCTGCCTGTACCGCCTGGGCATCTCGTCGGCCGGCTTGCGCGCAACGGCCATTCGAAGAAGGTGCTCGAGTCGGCCGACATCAACACGGTCCCGCGCTCGTAGTCAGCGCCAGACGAGCGGCTGGGTCACCACGGCAACACCTCCACGCGAATCTCGTGCGACGCCCCACAGCGTGCCCTGCCCTGCGCTCGAAGGTGATTGCCACATCGTCGGCTGCCCTCGGGTGGTCGCCAGATCCAGCGCGCCGTCGGTGACGAGCCACTGCACGGTGCGGGTCTCGACGCTCGAGGTGAGGGTGAAGGTCGCGGGGTCGATGAGCGCGAAGGTCTCGGGGTCGTCGAGCGTGGGCACGAAGGCCACGGCCTGCCCAAGCGGAAGCGCCTCGAACCCCACGTCGCGACCCTCGACCTGCGCGGTCACGGTGAGCCGCGGGTTGCGGTTGGGCGTGCGAGCGTGACGGAAGGCGGCGGCGACGTCGTTGGTCACACCGGCCGGCTCGCAGGTCAGGCGCTCGAAGGCGAAGGACGTCTGGCCGACGAAGGACAGGCCGACGGGTTGGTACCAGCCTCCCGTGGCGTCGGGGTCGCGTGGGCGATCATCGGCGCGCGCCACGTCGGGCCCGAAGCGCGCGCAGGCGTCGGGGGGAACGGTGAGTGCGAAGTCGAGGGCGGTTGGAGCCGCGGCAGACGGCTCGCTCAAGCACGAGGTGGCCACGGGCTCGTTCTGGCCCAGCGGCGCGGCGACGTCACAGCGAGCCCACGAGGGAGCGATTCCCGATTGGGAGATGGTGGCGGTCACGGTGGCATGCCCGCCCGGCGGAAGCTCAGGAGGTTCCGCGACGACGGCGATGAGCCGGGGCGAGGTGACCAGCCAGGGTTGGTCGACGAAGGCCGGCGCGCAGGCGCAGAGCACCAGCACGAAGGGGCGCGCTCTCACCACGCACCTCGCAGGCCGAGCGTACCCACCAGCGGCAGACCCAACAGCGCACCGCGCGTGGACCAGGTCGAGTCGTAGGCGAACTCCTCGACGTTGCGGTGGTTGGTGACGTTGAGCACCGAAAGGAAGACCTCCAACGAGCCGGTCCACAGCGCGAAGGTGTACGCCGCGTCGAGGTCGACCTGCAGGAAGTCGGGTAGCCTCAGGGCATTCTGTGTACCGAAGAGCGGCTCGCTGACGCCGAGGCGAACGTCGACGTACGAGCCGATGACGGCGGTGCGCGGGGAACCGGTGGCCCATCGCCCGCGAGCGCCGAAGCGCCACGCGCCCGGCTGCCAGACCACCGTGGCGACCAGCGAGTGGAGCTGATCGAAGTCGCTCGGACGCCAGGTCGCGGTCGGACCGTCACGACGTTCGCTGCGACCGACCGTCCACCCGAGCGAGCTGGACACGCCGTGCCAGGCGCGCTGTCGCACCTCGAGCTGACCACCGAACGCCCTGCCCTCCCCCGTCGACAGGAGCGCGTTGGTGACGGCCGGCAACGCGCCTGGGTCGCGCACGGCGAGGCCAGTGCTGCCGCGCCAGAAGCCGGTCGCGTCTGCAGCGATGAAGCCCGCAACCACGCTGGCCCCGAGCGCGGCGTGAGCCCCCTGGGCACTGAGCAGCGCGGGCGTGCCGAAGACCACCGATTGATCGGCTCCGTCTGGAGCCTGGTGGGTGAGACCCGCGGCGGCAGCGAGCCTGAGGCCTTCGACGATGGTCCAGCTGAACCTTCCGCGCGGCTCGAGAAGCACCTCCAGGCTCGAGAGCCCCAATGGAGGGGTGGCGGCGATTCGCACCGAGGCCCGGCTGACGTCGCTCGATACGGCACTGAGTCGAAGTCCCGGAGAGATCGTGACAGGCCCCAGCGACAGGTCTGCCGTCGACCAGATCGCGGCATCGACGGCAGTGGTGCGCCAGGCATCGACGGCCACCTCGTTCGACAAGGGCTCGCCGAACGCGACGACGTCGCCTTCTCTCGACGGAAAGCCGGGCGGGCCCGTACGACCGAACGCGGTGCGACCGAGCACCGCATCGACGCCGTACTGCAAGGTCAACCAGTCGGTGATGGACCCGTTGGCGCGCGCTCGCAGGCCAGCACTCCACCGTTGCTCGGTGCTGGTGGCCTGGCCCACGGCGCTGAGTACCGTGCGATTCTGACGATCGACTCCCACGAAGGGAGCGACCGAAAAGCCGTCGTCGCTTTCGCCATGGCGCCAGGTCGCACCAACGCGTGCGAACCAGCCGGTGCGCTGCTGGCCTCGCGTGAGCGAAGGGTCCGCCGAGGCGACCTGCTGGCGGCTCTCGTCCGAACTCGTCAGGGCGAGTACGTCGACGGTGTCGCGTTCGGTCGGAGCGAGCCAGAGCCGACCTTGCGCATCGACGGAAGCCGGGAGCGGGTAGCGATCGCGCGCAAGCCCTTGCAACAGCGGAGCGAACACCGTCGGGAGCAGCGAAAAATCGCCCGAGAGGGAACCGCGCACCCGCTCCGAGCCGAGGGAGGCGAAGGCCGAGGCGGTGGTGAGATCGATCGACGTGTCGACGTGCGCCCCCGTGGGCAACTCGGCCAGCCCCAGCTTCACCAGCCCTCCGAGCGAGCGACCGAGGTCGGCGCGGAAAGCGCCAGGAGCCACCTCGAGTCGGCCGACCAGCGCGGGCGCGACGATCGATCGCCAGCCGCCCAGGTGGAGCAACGACGGCACCTCGATGTCCTCGACGAAGAAGCGCGACTCGCCCGGCGACGCACCCCACAACACCACGTCGGACGTTCCCGGCGAGCTGCGAGCCAGGCCCGGCACCTGTCGAAAGGCCCGGCCCGGGTCGCGTTCGGTGGTCACCAGGTCGGCACCCCGCACCACGCTGCTCCCAGGCGCGGCCTGGCGAGGCGCGGTGATCAGCGTGCCGCCGTCGACCTGCGAGAGGAGCACGGCGAGCAGCACGCTCACGGAACGTCGAACTCCAGGGCGGTGATGCCGGCCCCGCGATCGTGCGCGCCACGGGTGGAGTCGGTGGTCGACATGCCCTCGGCAACGGCCACGGGCTGGCCCTGCAGCGTCACCTCGACCCGCCAGCGCGCGCTCGTCGCCTCACACAGCGACGGCGTGTCGACCCTCACCACGTAATGCCCTGAAGGAGCGACCTTCGACCAGACCACGTTCTCGGCATCGCGCCCGTCGATGAGGCACTGCGCGTTGGAATCGGCATCGAGCAGTCCACCGCTCTTCCAGGCGTTCGGGTCGACGGGCTGACCAGGCGTGGGGGCCCAGGAGTTGGGGTGACGCGCCCAGATCTCCACGCCCGAGGCATCGACCACGTGCAGGTCGAGATCGCTCGCGGTGTTCCAGGTCAGCGACACCACCAGCGCACTGCCAGGTCGGTTCGGCGAGAGCACTTCGAGCGGCAGGTCGAGCCGCGGCCCCACCATGCCATTGGCGACGGGTTGCACGTGCACCACGGTGGACCCGAGCGGCGCATCGGGCGCGACGGTCAGCGCCCCACGCAGCGTGAGCACCGTCGGCACGGTGGGATCGACCTGGCCGGCGCGCAAGACGAAGAACCCTTCGGCACCGTCTGCCGCCACCTGCACGGCGGTGGTGTCGAGCGCGAGCGAGCCGACGAGGGACAGCTCGGTGTCTCCACGCGCGACCTGGGCCCGACTGAGCGAGGCCTCGACGATCGGCGAACCCGCTCCTGGCGATGGCAGCGGCTGATCGATGAACCACGAATCGGCCACGCGCAGCCACGCACGCAAGCCTGGATCAGCGGAAGTTCCGCCGCAGGCCGCGAGCACCAGCAAGAAGGAAAGCCGCTTCACCACCCGGCCTCCAACCTGAGCGTGAGGCGGGTGCCTCCGAGGGTGGTCGGCGAGCCGTCGGCAGCGCGACCGAAGGCGTTGGTCTGGCGATCGAACTGCAGCATCACGCGGGCGGTGCGCTCCCAGCGCCACGAGGCGACGATCGAGGTGGTGGCCACGGTCTGACTGAGCGGCACGCGACTGGCGCCCTTGAACTCGAAGGCATCGGCGTCGGGATCGTAGCGATCGTGCCGCACGCCCAGCAGGAACCCCCAGGGGAGTGCTTGCGTGAGTGACGCCGACCACCCCAGCTCGCGAATCGGTCGGCTGCTGGCGATGGGGTCGGCCGGCACGAGTCCGCGATCGAGGTTCTTGGCCCACGCGAATTCACCGCGCAGCTCGAGCGCTCCCAGCCGCGGCACGTCGACGGTGACCCGCGCATCGGCGCCCAGGGCGAAGCGATCGAAGTTCTGCGACGCGGTGGCCGGCAACCCGCCGATGACCTGCAGCTCACTCAACTGCACCAACCCATCTTCGTTGGCGTCGACCCAGACCAGGCGGCCCTTCGTCGAGGGCGTGCCGGGGTGGAAGCCGGTGCCGGTGAGCGCGCTCGCGCCGACGTCGAACGAGACCACGCTGCCCTGCCCAACCGCCGAAAGCCGGCCCACCACGTCCTTCGCGGCGTTGGGGTCGGCCGCCGGCAACGCGCGCTGACCGACCGGTTCGCCGTTCATCGCCGCGACCTGCCAGCGAAGGTGCTTCCACCCGCCCGCGAGCTGCAGGCCCAGATCGAAGTTGCCGGGAAAGAGCGCCGAGGCGAGCGTGGCAGGCTCGAGGAACGGGCGATCGCGACCGTCGAGTCGCACGTCGGCACCGAAGGGTATGCGCATCAACCCGGCCGAGAGCTTCACCAGCGGCTCTCCTTCGGCAGGCCAGCGAACGAAGGCCTCGGCGTCGAGCAGGCGCAACTGCGGCCCGGCGATGGTGTTGGCGTCGAGCTCGAGCTGGGCGCCGAAGATCCACCTCGTGGCCTCGACGCGGACCCGCGCGCGCTTGAGCACGATCGCCACCTGGTTGAGCGGCTGCCCGGTGGCAGGGTCGAGCTCGTCGACCGAAGCGGCGTCGGTCAGCACGCCGTCGATCTGCGCATAGCCACCGAAGTCGAAGCGCACGCCGTTCCACGTCACCGGCTCGGCGGCAATGACGCTCGACGCCAGGGTGAGCGCGAGCCACGTCACGGCAGTGAAGGCACGCCACCATCGGACTGCAGCAACGGCAGGGTCGGCGTGCGCACGATGGCGACCGCGGTGGTGCAGGCGTTGATGATTTCGAGGTGGGTGGTCGGGTGGCTCACGCAGCCCGGGCCCGCGTCCGCGACGCCAGCGTCCGTGCCCCCCGCATCGACGCCACCGGCATCGTTCACGCCCGCATCAGTGGTCGTCGCACGCGTTCCACAGGCCGCCAGCATCACCCCCACCATCAGCATCAGGCGTCGCATCACCGCACCTCGCAGAAGCCAGCGCGGCAGGTACCGCTCGCGCAGGGCGTATTGACGTCACAGGTCGCGCACGACGAGGTGCCGACCTTGCTTTCGAAGTAGCACCTGCACGGCGCGGGCGCGTCGTAGAGCGAGAGGTCGCCGCCCTCGAAGCTGCGGGTGACCTGCATGGCGCACTTCGGCACCAGGCCCACGCCGATGACCAGGTCAAGCGGCTTGAAGTCGGGCGCCGGTGCGATGGTGGCCTCGTCGAGCAGCAGGTCGATGACGTACTTCGCCTTGGGGTTGACCGGCACGCCCTGGGCGTCGACGGTGGTCAGCCACACGGTGGGCGACCACGGCACGTAGTGACCGTCGCGCAGGTTGCGCTTGTCGAACGAGGTCGGCGTGGAGTCGGGGAAAAAGGCGGCGCGCTGATGCCAGGTCTGGAAGGCGAGCACCTTGACCTGGTTGCGAGCGCCGTCGGCGATCTCGGCGCCCAACAGCCCGATGGCCTTCTCGGGCATGGTGGAACTGACCAGCGAGGTCAGCACGTCGGTCGAGGCGGCCAGCCGTTGGCCCTTCCACTTCGCGGCGGGCACCTGGAGCAGCGCGGCCCACGTCAGCAGGGTGCTCTTGGTCGCGGGTCGAATGAAGAGCTGGGTCTCGTCGTTCCAGGGCGAGAGCTGGTCGGCGTTGCCGAACCCGAAGACGAAGTACGCCTCTTCGGCGGTGATGGCGGTCTGGGTGCTCGCGAGCGGCACGGCCAGCGTGTAGGCCTGAATGGGGCCCTGGAACTGGCCGACGGTCGCGGGCGGAACGGTGGGGCACGACGAGACGAACAAGGCGGCGTTGGCCACGTCGAGGGTGGCGCCGCCGGTCGCAGGCGTACAGGTCAGCGAGGGCGAGGCGGTGGTCCACGCGGCGTTCTCGGCAGTCGAGGGCACGTACTTCATGGTCACC
>CAIWFK010000462.1 GCA_903911905.1 uncultured Myxococcales bacterium | reverse complement strand
TGCAACCGGCGGTGGGGCGTCAACCGGCGGTGGGGCGTCAACCGGCGGTGGGGCGTCAACCGGCGGTGGGGCGTCAACCGGCGGTGGGGCGTCAACCGGCGGTGGGGCGGCAACCGGCGGTGGAGCGGCAACTGGCGGTGGGACTGCAGCCGGCGCGGTCATCGACTTCACCGCACGCGGTTGGTACCGACCGACGTCCGTGTTCACCGCCGGCATTCCCACCGGTGGCGTGGCGATTCCCGCCACGCTCACGCACACCGAGCTCGCTCAACTGCAGACCGACTGCGTCAACCGCATCAACCTGTACCGCGCGGGCACGCTGAAGTTCTCCGACGGCACCAGCGACCCGGGCATTCCCAAGTCGCCGCTGGCCCACCTGATGGGCAACGACGTCTGCTCGACCGAACAGGCCGCGGGCGATCTCCTCATCAACAACGGCGCGGGCGGCTGCACCGGAGCGCACTCCAACGCCTTCACCTGTCCCTGGTCGCAGACCGTCGGCCAGAACACCTGCTGTCTGCGCAGCGGCACGACCTACGCGCAGATTCAGTCGCAGCTCTATTCCTGCCTGCAGCAGATGTGGGACGAGGGCATCGGCTTGCCTGACAACACCGCGTTCAACAGCTCGAACGGGCACTGGTACAACATGCGCAACTCGCAACACACCGAGGTCAGTTGCGGCTTCGCGTTTGGCGTCGGCGGCAAGGTGTGGATGAACCAGGACTTCACGGCGGCCCGACCCGCGAGCGTGCCGCAGACCTGCAGTTGCACCACGGTGGGCGGCAGCGACGGCTGCGGTGGCACCTGCCTCGCGGCTCCGTGAACCGAGGACGTCGGCGGCGCCGGGAACCTGCGTTACGCTTCCCTCCGTGCGCCTTCCTCTTCCTGTCCGCAGGTTGAACCTCGCTCTGGCGCTGGTCGTCAGCGCCCCCACGCTCGCCGCAGACAGTGGGTTCGTCGGTTGGGACAAGGGAACCGTCGTCTTCACCACCGTCAGCACCAACGAGCAGCCGGTGATGTGCGGCGGCGCTGACTGTGGGCCACCGCGCAGCTACACCGAGACCGTCGAATACGTGCGCGACCTCACCCGCGACTGGGCGTACGACACCTACCTGCTCGAGACCGGCTCCTTTCCGGCGCTCGACCCCCAGGCCGACCAGCTCGACGCGCGCCTCGAGGGCCTCGCCCCGCAACCGACTCCAGCGTCGACGACTTCGAAGGACGGCGCGCTCAAGGCCGAGATTGTCCTGCAGGGCGCGACCGGAGCGTGGAAGGGTAACCGCTTCGAGTTCACCGCGAAGTCCGCGTCGAAGGCCAGGCCGGCGAAGGCGCGCGCCTACGCGGTGCTCCCGTCGGGACAGAAGGCGCTCTCGGCGAGCTTCGAGGTGTCGGTGCCGAAGGGGGCCATCGTCGCATACTGGTCGCCTGACGGCCGGTACGTGGCCTGGGGCATCGAAGACGCGAAGAAGCAGTTGGCCGACATGTTCGTCGGCGCGACGTGGGGCCCCTCGGTCGAATTGCTCCTCGACGACGCTCTGAGCCAGACCCGCGTGTCGTCGAAGGACGAGGCCGGCAAGCCCTCGACCATCGCGCTGCGCCCGAAGCTCGAACGACAGCTCTGGGCCGCAGGCGTGAACCTGGTGGTCAGCGGTCGGGCGCAGAAGGCGCGTGAGACGACGGTCATCTACGCCGCGAAGGGCTTCGAAGACGCAGCGCGAAAGCTGGTGGGCTCGGTGCCCGGAGGTGCCACCGTCGAAGCGCTCACCTGGGCCAGCCCCTGCGACGTGGTGGTGGCGGTGGGCTCGGCGGCGGCGAAGTAGCGGCTACTTCGCGAAGATCTTCCGGAAGAACCCCAGCACGCCCTGTTCGTTGACCGGCTTGAGCTGGTCGACCTTCACCTCGGGCTTTTCCCCGGGGCGGGCAGGGGACAGGCGGGCCTGTTCCTTCACCTGCTCCTTGCGCTTGGGGTCCAGCGACATGGTGCTGAACTCGTCTTCGCCCTCGTAGGCGACCTGCGCGCGCGGGCGACCACCCAGGTCCGACGACGACGAGCCTGACGGGAGCTTGGTGGCCATGCAGTCTTCACCTTACGGACAAGCCCGTCGCGCCCGCAACTGAACGTCCGGTGAAGGGTCGACAAGTGCCCCAAAAGATTGACCCACCCGCGTTCGCGTGGGAGCGTTTGGCTTCGATGTCTGCCCGAGCGTTGATCATCGCCGTGCTGGTGGGTGCCTCGGCCTGTGGGCCGATTCAGAGCACGTCGTACCTGATCGACGCCGAGACCATGCTCGAGGCCGCGAAGACCGCGCAGGCCGACAAGACCGCGCCGTACGAGTGGACCAGCGCGAACCTCTACTACGTGAAGTCGAAGGAAGAGGTCGGCTACTCCGACTTCGAGCAGGCCATCGACTACGCGAAGAAGGCCGTCGACTTCGCGACCAAGGCGCGTGACGCGGCGGTGAAGGCCGCGCGCAAGAACGCCGACGCGCCCACGGTGACGCCATGATGCGTCGGGTGCTGCCGCTGTTCCCGCTCGTGCTCGCCGCGTGCCACAGCGGCCCGGCCATTCGGGCCAGTGCCGACGTGGTGAAGACCGATATCGAGCGCGCCCGCCGCAACAACGCGATTCGCTGCGCGCCCCGCGAGCTGGCGACCGCCGAGGCCAACCTCGACTTCGTCTTCGGCGAGCTCGACCAGGGCAACAGCTCGCGCGCGTTCGAGCACCTCAACGAGGCCGATGCCGCGGCGAAGAAGGCCGTCGCGCTCTCGAAGGACTGCGCGCCCCGCCAAGTGGTGGTGAAGGAAGAGCCCAAGCTGGTCGTGAAGATCGAGGAGACCGACAAGGACGGCGACGGCGTGCTCGACAAAGACGACCAGTGCCCGTCGCTGCCGGGCCCGCCCGAGAACAAGGGCTGCCCCATCGAAGCGCCGAAGGACCGCGACCACGACGGCATTCCCGACAACGTCGACAAGTGCCCGGACCAGCCCGAAGACATGGACGGCTTCCAGGACGAAGACGGCTGCCCAGACCCCGACAACGACAACGACGGCATTCTCGACACGGCCGACAAGTGCCCGAACGAGGCCGGACCGATGACCAACTTCGGCTGCCCCGTGCTCGACCGCGACGGCGACGGCATTCCCGACGACAAGGACAAGTGCCCCAACGAGCCCGAGGACAAGGACGGCTTTCAGGACGACGACGGCTGCCCCGACCTCGACAACGACAACGACGGCGTGCCTGACGACCGCGACGAGTGCCCGAACGTACCCGGCCCCGCCGAGAACAAGGGCTGCCCGCGGCAGTACTCGCTGGTCACGGTGACCAAGGACAAGATCGAGATCAAGAAGCAGATCAAGTTCGCCACCGGCAGCGCGAAGATCGTCGGCGCCGAGAGCGAGAAGATCCTCGACGAGGTCGCGCAGGCGATGAATGACAACGCGCAGATCAAGAAGATCCGCGTCGAGGGTCACACCGACTCGGTCGGCGACGACGCGATGAACCTGAAGCTCTCGCAGAACCGCGCGAACTCGGTGATGAGCGCGCTCATCAAGCGCAAGGTCGACCCGGCGCGCATGGAAGCGGTGGGCTTCGGTGAGACCAGGCCGATCGCCTCGAACGCCACGGCGGCGGGCAAGGCCGAGAACCGGCGCACCGAGTTCAACATCGTCGAGCAGTAGTGGTCCCGAGAGGCGCCCGGCCGGCATGCAGACCGACCCAGCTCTTGTGCGCCAACTTGCGGTGGAGTGGTCGCTGGGCTCGCCGCCAGCTTCCGATTTGGAGGTGCTCTGGGATTCTCCGCGGCGACCGGACGACATCCGGCCAGCGCTCCAGAAGTGTGGTCAGTACAAGGCCGAGGTCCAACTCGGCCTCTCGCCTGTCCCCGCCCGCGTCGTGGCTCCGAACGCACTCACCGACGAGAAGTACTTCACGGACTTCAACGAGGGCTGCGTTTGGGAGCTCGAAGACCGCGAGATCTTCATCGGCGTCACGTTTTCCGAGTACGACGTCTCGATCATGCGCAGCCGCCGCCCCAAAGGCTGAGCTGTATCGCCTCGAGGGTTACCGTGCCTTCGGGGACCAGCCGCACGGCAGGGCACCGATGAGCCCCTCGACCTCGAGACGCCGGTCCTTTCAGGTCAATCAAGTGACTGTGTCTGTTTCAACCGTGCGGTCGAGATATACACGGGTCGACCTCCCCGGCAGCCGAGCGTACGGAGACGGTCGAACGGTCCCCCGTCGCCGGTTCGCCTGGCGTCGAGGGGCTCGCGGTCGCTCGCCAGGGCGCACCGAGGACCCTTCGCGACCGCGCCCCATCGAGGCCGAAGCGTCGCCATTCCCGCGCTCGAGCCGGCCGCAACGCCGAACGCCTACTCCCGCACCCGCGACGCGCCACCCGACCCGGCCGAATCACCCACCGGCACGATCGGCTCGGGCTGGTTGCTGAACAACGCCTCGGCGTCCTTCACGCTCTGCGACACCGCATCGACGCCGGTGAGCAAATCATCCAACTGCTCGGTCAGTTGGTCGGGACTGGTCATGGTCAGCGCCTGGTCGCGCAGCAGCCGCACCGAGTTCTCGATGAGGTTCATCTGCCCGCGCGCCCGCGCGAGGAAGGTCTCGATGTCCTTGATGGTCGACAGCCGCCGGGTGATGACCTCGGCGTTCTTCACCGCCAGGTCCTTCACCGCCGGGTCGGTCATCTTTTCCTGCAGGTTCTGCTGAATCTTGAGCTGCCGGTCGAGGTCGCGCACGTCGACCGCCTGCAGGTACGACTCGGCGCGACGGCACGCGTACGCCAACTGCACGAAGCTCTGGTGCAGTTGCTTGAGCTTGTCGATTTCCGAGGCCAGCAGCACCGCCTGGAAGCTCGGGTTGTTGGTCATGTCGCGTTCGATTTCGCGGCGCAGCTCGTCGAGCGCCTTGGCGCGCTGCCACTCGCGCTCGCTCAGCTCGCTCATCAGCTTCTCGACGCGCTCGCGGTCGGCCTTCTCGCGTTCCTGCCGCTCGCTTTCCCTGACCGCGCGCTGGAAGGGCTTGAAGTCTGGGCCGAACACCAGCCACAGCGCCTCGAGGCCGACCGCGCCCACGCCAATGAGCCAGTCGCCCGTGAAGGCCGAGGCCACGGCGGCACCACCCAGCAGCGTCAGGTTGTAGACGTTGGCGAAGGCGGCCTTGACGTAGTTGGGAGAGTCGCTCGCCATCTCTAGAGGCCCACGCGGAAATTGCCCTGCACCTTCGACGTGTGGAGCAGCTCCATCACGTGGTCGACCACGCCCTTGAACTGGTTGGTGCGCTTGACCTGAATGTCACGCGACTCGAAGTACGGCACTTCGATGCGGTGCAGCACCCGCGCCGGCCGGGCCGACAGCACGAAGATGACATCGGCCAGGAACACCGCCTCTTCCACGTCGTGGGTGACGAAGAGCACCGTGTTGTCCTGCTTCTGCAGCACGTCGAGAATCAACGTCTGCATGCCCCAACGCGTGCCCGGGTCGAGCGCGCCGAAGGGCTCGTCCATCAACACCAGCTTGGGCTTGTTGATGAGGGTGCGGGCAATCGCCACGCGCTGCTTCATGCCGCCCGACAACTGGCGCGGCAGCGAATCGGCGAAGTCCTTGAGGCCCACCTGCTCGATGATGGCGTCGGCCTGCTTCTTCCGCTCGCCAGCCTCGACCCCCTGCAGCTCGAGCCCGTATTCGACGTTCTTGCGCACCGTGCGCCACGCGAAGCTGGTGTAGCTCTGGAACACCATGCCGCGGTCGCGCCCAGTGCCTTCGACCTTCTGCCCGTCGAGGAACACGTCGCCCGAGTCGGGCGTCAGCAGGCCCGCCACCGCCTTCAAGATGGTGCTCTTGCCGCAGCCCGACGGTCCCAGGAAGACCGCCAGCTCGCCCACGCCCGGCTTGTTGGTGACGGTGAGGTTCGCGTTCTCGACCGCCTGCACGGTGCGGCCCGCACGGTCGGTGTAGCTGATGTACAGGTCGCGCAGCTCGAGCTTGGGCACGCTCGAGGCGCCCAGCGAGGCCTGCGGCGCGGCGGGAACGGTCGGCTCAGACATCGACTTCCCTCCAGCCAAAGAGCAGCCGGTTGACCGAGCGAATCGCGAAGTCGGTGGTCAGGCCGATGACGCCCACCACCAGAATGCCCGCGAAGCTCCACTCGGGTTTGTTGTGCTGCTCGGCCAGCCGCAAGATGTAGCCGATGCCGTTCTGCGAGTTCACCAGCTCGGCGAGAATGATGTACGTCCACGCGATGGCGTTCATTACCCGAAAGCCGTCGAAGATGGCCGGCAGCGCCGCGGGAATGAGCACGGTGCGAATGACCTGGGCCTTGCTCGCGCCCAGGGTGAAGGCCGTCTGCACCAGCTCTTCGGGCACCAGCCGCACCGCGTCGACCACCGCCGGCAGCAGGTAGACCACCGTGCCCAGGAAGAGGAACGCCACCTTCTGCGCCTCGTCGATGCCGAACCACAGAATGAGCAGCGGAATGAAGGCGGTGATGGGCAGGTAGCGCATCGGCGCCACCACCGGGTCGAACAGCCGGTTCACCGACTCGAAGCTGCCCATCATGATGCCCAGCGGCAGCGCGACCACCACCGACAGGGTGATGGCCTTGACGATGCGCACCGCGCTGACCAGCACCGCGCTCGCCAGGTCCTTCTCGAAGAACAGATAGAACAGGCTCTTGAGCACCTGGTCGGGCGCGGGCAGGAAGTAGTGCGGCACCAGCGGCACCGCTTCGCCGTCGCGGGTCACCTGCACGTAGCTGCACACGCACCACACCGCTGCCAGCGCGCCCAACGAGACCAGCGAGAGCAGTCGGGCCTGCCCCGCGGGAATCGGGCTGCGCAACACCCAGAACGACGGCCTGGCGCGCGCGCGCACCGGGGGCCTCGCCTTCGCAGGCGTGGGCGTCACCGGTGCGGCTGGCGCAGGCGCGTCACTGGGCATTCAGCACGACCTTGATGTCGGTGCGCCGGTTGAGCGCGCGCCCGTCCTCGGTGTCGTTGCCCGCGATGGGGTTCGCGCTGCCCTTGCCGACGGTGATGAAGCGCTTGGGCTCGATGTTGAAGTTCTTGATCAGGTACTGCTTCACCGCCTCGGCCCGCTTCTGCGACAGCGTCTTGTTCACGCCCTCGTTGCCGCGCGCGTCGGTGTTGCCCTCGACGTCGAGGTAGGTGTTGCCGAACGAGAGCATGGTCTCACCCAGCGAATCGAGCGTGAAGAAGCTGCCCGGCATGATCTCGTCGCTGCCGGTGGTGAAGTGAATCGACAGCGACTTGTTGACGATGGCGCGGTCCTTCACGGTGGGCTTGTCCTTGAAGGCGAACGACTCTTCGACCTTCTGCCCGGCGTAGGTCTGGGCGAGCGAGGCCACGAAGCGGGCGTCCTTCCAGTCGGGCGCGTCGACCACGGTGTTGACCACGCCCTTCTTGCGCCAGATGACGAACGAGCCGTTGAAGAGCGAGTCGAAGTACGCCTTGGGCCCGGTCAGGCCGAAGAAGAGCGCGTTGTCGGCGAAGGGCGTCAGCTTGAGGCCCGACAGCATGCCGCTGACGTCGTCGCTCGAGAGCTTGAGCGCGTCGCCCAGCAGCTTGTTGGTACCTTCGGGGTCTTCCTTCATCACGCCGATGGCGTCGAACCAGCCGGCCACGAACGACTGCACCGACTTGGGCGCCTCGTCGATCAACTGCTGCCGCGCGACCAGCGTGTCGGCGATGACGTTGGTGGCCGAGGTGGTCGAGACCAGCACGTACGCTTCCTTCTCACGCGCGCTGACCGCGCCCGAGAGGTCGGGTTCCCAGGTCACCGCCGCATCGACCTTGCCGGCCTTGAACATCGCCGCCGCCTTGGGCGCCTCGTCGGTGAAGACCAGGTTCTTCTCGATCTCGGCCCGGTCCTGCGGCGAGAGGCCCGACTGCGAGAGCAGGAACAAGAGCAGCCAGTGCGACGGCGTGTACTTGGTGGTGGCGATGCGCTTGCCCTTCAAGTCCTCGACCGACTTGATGGTCTTGAGCGCCACGATGCCGTCGCCGCCGCGGCTCCAGTCTTCCTGCAGAATCGAGCGCGACTTGAGGCCCTTTTCCTTCAGCTCGCTCGCTTCGCGCGCGTACGAGTCGACGGTGTCCCACATGATGTCGATGTCGCCCTTGATGAAGGCGGCCAGCTTGGCGCTCGGGTCCTCGAGCAACACGAACTCGACGTCGAGGCCGTACTTCTTCTTGTAGAGGCTCGAGGCGCTGCCCGGCTTCATGCCGCCGTTGGCGACGATGCCCGGCGCGTGGCCGGCCCAGGTGTTGATGCCGACCTTCAGCGGGCGGGTCAGCGCCTTGTCGGCCACCGCTTCGCCGCCCTTCACGTCCTGGCCGCCGGTGCGGGGCGCGTCGGTGAGGCCGGTGTTGATGGCGTTGAAGTCTTCCTTCGTGACCTCGGTGCCGCCGCCATTCTTCGTGCCGCCACCGGTGCCGCCCTTGCCGTCGTCCTTCGGGGCCGCGCCGGCCCAGGTGCGAATCTCGTCGCCGAACTTCTTGTAGGCCACGAAGCCCAGCACGCCGAGCGCGACCAGCACGATGAACAGCTTTCCGAACGGAGTCAGTTTCATGGTGTGAAGTTCCCCTTGTCCTTCAGCTCTTGGGTGCCACGGCCGGTGCGCCGAAGAACTCGAGCACCTGGTGCACCTGTGATTTGCGAACGTCGGCGGCTGCGCTGGTCGCCGCCAGCGAGTCGGTCTTCTTGGTGATGTCGGCGCGCAGCGAGATCACCTTGTCTTCCAACTGGGCGATCTGCGTCTGCGCGTCGGTGATGGCCTTGGCGGTCTGCGTTTCGTTGACCCGCACGAAGGTGTCGAGCGCCTTGAGCTGGTTCTGCGCGGCGCCCACGATCTTCTGCACGTCGAAGCCGAAGGCCTTGAGCGAGGCCTCGACGATCTGCCGCTTGATGTCCTGCGGGGTCGCCTCGGGCAGGCTCTTGAGCAGCTCTTCGGCCTTGCGCACGCGGTCGAGCTCGGCGGTGTCGAGCCCCGCGGTCTTGAACACCGCGTCGAAGTCGACGCTGGCCGGCGTCACCGGGCCCGAGGGCATGGCGGGCCGTGCGGGCGCGGCCTTCGGCTGGGCGGCCAGGGGCCCCGGCGCGCCCTGCGGGTGGGCGCCGGCCTTCTTCGGAGCCGTTTCCTGCGCGAGCTCGGCGACCAGCTCGGCCGCGCTCTTCTCGCTGTCGGGCTTGCTCATCGCGGGCGTGCCTTCGTCGGGCGTGGCGTCGGCCTTCTCGACGAACAAGCCCAGCAACTTCGACCCCAGGCCTTTTTCTTCGGGCATGGGCGGTTCCTACTCCAGCGCCACCGACGAGGCGATGGAAACAGGGAGTCATTCTTCCCGGGAAAATGGTCGGGAAATCTGGTTGATTCGGGCCATGGCAAAGTTCGAAGTCCACATCCCGGCGAGCGAACCGGGCGGCTTCAACATGACGCTCAAGGTCGTCGCTGCGAACTGGATGGCGGCGCTCAAGGCCGGCATGCAGAAGCTGGGCGAGCAGGGCACCGTCAGCCAGAACGTCATGGTCGACGTGCAGGACGACAATTCGATTCACGTCACCGAGGCCGCGTCGGGCCGCGTCTTCCGCATTCGCGAGCTGACCGAAGACGAGGTCGCGCGCGCGCAGGTCAAGCGCCCCTCGCAGATTCGGCCCGCGCCCGCGCCACCGCCCCGTGGCGAAGTGAAGACCGACCCCGTCCGCCCGGCGGTTCCGGCGGTGTCGAGCAAGGCGCCGAAGACCGAGGTCAACGAGGCCTTCGACCCGGCCAAGACCATGCCCGCGGGTTTCGCGCCGCCGCCGGCCGTCACCGAGCCGGCTGCCAAACCGCCCGAGAAGAAACCCGAGGTGACGAAGGTCGACAAGCGCTCGGGTCCCGTGCCCGCCGAGCCCGCGACCGCGCCGCCGGGGCTCGCGCCACTGCCCAGGCGCCAGCCCGCCAAGAGCCGACGCATCGAGCTCAACGACGTGCAGGAACTGGTGCAGCCCATCAACCCGGTGAAGGGCAACATCGGTCGGCAGAAATCGAGCCCGTCGTTCGGTCAGGCGCAGCGCGTGTCGACCGAAGACCTGCTCGCCGACATCTTCCTTCGGGTCGTCGAGCTGGACGGCCTCAAGACGCTGGAAGAGGCGATGAACTTCGTCATCGACCTGGCGATGGAAAAGGTGCCCTGCGAATCGGCCTCGGTCTTCCGCGCCGACGGGGCGACCGGTGACCTGACCTTCATCACCGCCCGCGGGCCGCGCGCCCGACAGGTGCTCACCGCCGAGATCGTCATTCCCGCCGGAGAAGGCATCGCCGGGTTCTGCTCGGCCGAAGGCGTGTCGGTCGCGGTGAGCGACGTCGAGAAGGACCCGCGCTTCTACGCGGCGGTCGGCGAGAAGGTCGACTACGAGACCAAGTCGCTGCTGTGTGCGCCGATGATGACCCATGGCCGCAGCTTCGGGTGCATGCAGCTCATCAACCGCAAGGGCGGCCCGCAGTTCCAGGAACACGAGATCGGCGTGCTCGCCTACCTCGCGCACCAGGCGGCGCTGTACATGAACAACAAGCTGCTGCAGTAGCGCCAGCCCCGCGGGTGCGGGTAGGCAGGGCGTCATGGCCCGACTCGACCCGCATTCGTACGCCGATGACTCGCAGCCCCAGGTGGCACGCTTCACTTGGCGCGCGCGCGTCGACTTCGGTTCCCGCACCCTGACCTGCGAGGTCGACCTGCATTTCGCTGCGCCCTCGCAAGGCGTGGTCGACCTCGACACCCGAGAGCTGACCATCGACTCGGTGTCGGGCGCGCGCTTCGAGCTGGCAGCGGGCGAGCCCATTCTGGGCGCGCGGTTGCGGCTGACCCTGCCCTCGGGCACCTCGAAGGTGACCATCGCGTACCGCACCCAGCCGGGCGCGTCGGCGCTGCAGTGGCTCGAGCCCGCGCAGACGGCCGGCGGCACGCAGCCCTTCCTCTTCTCGCAGTGTCAGGCCATTCACGCCCGCTCGCTGGTGCCGCTGCAGGACTCCCCGCGCTGCCGCGTGCCGTACGAGGCGGTGCTCACCGTGCCGCGGGCGCTGCGGGCGGTGATGGGCGCGGCGCCCGTCTCGCGGGTCGAAGAGGGCGAGGTGGTGCACGAGTCGTTCGTGATGTCCCAGCCCATTCCGCCCTACCTGCTGGCCTTCGCGGTGGGCGAGCTGGCCAGTCGCGACCTGTCGCCGCGCTCGCGCGTGTGGGCCGAGCCGTCGGTGGTGGACGCCGCAGCCTGGGAGTTCGCCGAGGTCGAAGCGATGATGGTGGCCGCCGAATCGCTCTACGGGCCGTACGACTGGGAGCGCTTCGACCTTCTGACCATGCCTCCGTCGTTCCCCTATGGCGGCATGGAAAACCCGCGGCTCACCTTCGTCACGCCCGCGCTGGTGGTGGGCGACCGCTCGCTGGTCGACGTGGTGGCGCACGAGCTCGCGCATTCGTGGACCGGCAACCTGGTCACCAACGCCAACGCCGAGCACTTCTGGCTCAACGAGGGGTTCACCGTGTACGCCGAGCGGCGCATCATCGAGGTGCTGCACGGGGTCGAGGCGCACGCGCTGTCGAGCGCGCTGGGGCGGCGCGAGCTCGACGCGGCGGTCGCCCAATTCGCCAGCGCGCCCGGGCTGACCCGACTGCGCACCGAGTTGAACGGCATCGACCCCGACGAGGCCTTCAGCGTGGTGCCGTACGAGAAGGGCTTTCTGTTCCTGTGTCTGCTCGAGCGGCAGGTGGGGCGGCCGGCCTTCGAGGCGTGGCTCAAGCGGTGGCTGTCGGCGCACCGGTTCGGCGCGGTGACCACCGAGGATTTCCTGGCGTCCGTCGAGGGCGATTTCCCCGGCGTGTTGGCGGCGGTGCGCGCCCCGGAGTGGGTCGATGGGGCCGGCGTGCCGTCGAATGCCCCCAGCTTCAGCTCGGCCCGGCTGGCGGCGGTCGAGGCGCTGGGCAGCACCGCGCCGGAGGCCGAGCTGGCGAAGCGGTGGTCGCCGACCGAGTGGGTGCTGTGGCTCGATCGGTTGCCGCGCTCGCTGCCGGTGGAGATGCTCAGGGCGCTCGAGGCGCGCTTCTCGCTGAGCGGGTCGAAGAACCCCGAGATCGCCGTGGCCTGGGCGCGGCTGGCGTTGAGCGCGGGTGACGCGAGCGTGCTGCCGCGGGTGGAGTCGCTGGTGGGCACGTACGGGCGCATGAAGTACTTGAAGCCGCTCTACGCGGGGCTGATGGCGCGCCCGGAGTTCGTGCAGGTGGCGCGCGCGTGCTTCGGGAAGTTCAAGGCGCGGTATCACCCGATTGCGCAGAGCGTGGTGGCGCGGTTGGTGGGGTGAGGTGGCCGTTCCGCCTCGAGGGTGGCGGTGATTCTGGGGCGCGGGACGTGGTGCTCGCCGCGAGCAGCCGCTCGATTCCAGACGACGTCCTTTCACTTCACTGCACCCACACCTCGAAGCGCGACGGCCCTCTTCGGCAGTCCCATTCGCTCCGCACCCGGCGAACTCTGCCGAGGGCGCGTCGACGGCGCCGCCGTTACTCGCTTCATCACCATGCAGGTGATTCACGAGTCGGGCCTCATTCGCGTGCGCGCCTGTCGGTACGGCCCGATGGCGTACTTGACGACGGACGAGCACGTCGGGCGCTCGCTCGATCGGTGTGGTGAATGGGCGCGTAGCGAGCTCGAGCTGCTCGGCGCGCTGCTCAAACCCGGAGACACGGTGGTCGACGTCGGCGCCAACGTCGGCACCCACGCGGTGTTCTTCGCGCAGCGGGTCGGGCGGACCGGCACGGTGGTCGCCTTCGAGCCACAACGCGTGGTCCATCACCTGCTCGCCACCAACGCCACCCTCAACGGCGTCACCTGGCTGCACGCCCGGCACGCCGCGGTCGGCGCTTTGCCCGGCACCTTGACGGTGCCCGACATCGACTACGGCGTCGCCGGCAACTTCGGTGGCTTGCGGCTGGGCGACTGGGCGGCGGGAGACACGGTGCCGGTCGTCACGCTCGACAGCCTGGCCCTCCGCTCGTGCGCGCTCCTCAAGGTCGACGTCGAAGGCATGGAAGGGGCGGTGTTCGACGGCGCCCGGTCGCTGCTGTCCACCTGTCGGCCCATGCTCTCTTTCGAGCACAACGCCCCCCAGGGCGCACCCGAGGTGCTCGAGCGGCTGAAGCGCTACGAGTACGCCTGCTTCTGGCACTTCAGCCCGTTCTTCCGCGCCGACAACTTCGCCGGCTGCACCGACGACCCCTTTCACGGGCTGCTCGACGCCAACGTGCTCGCCGTGCCCCGCGCGATGGCCGGGGTGTTGCGCTCGCTCGAGCCAGTGGCGTCGGTCGACGACACCGCGGCGCAGGCGCTCGAGCGTCGCACCGCCCGGCGAACCTGAACCGACGCGTCAGGGAGCGCGGGCCAGTTTGCTGATGCGCTCGACGTCGGCGCGGGCCAGCGGCTTCTTGATCAGCCCCAGCATGCCGGCCGCCAGACACTCGTGGCGGGCGCTCGCCGACTCGGTGCCGCTGAGCGTGAGCATCGGCGTGAACCGGTTGGGCCCTTCCAGCGCGCGAATGCGCTGAGCCAATTCGAACCCCGTGGTGTCGGGCAGTTCGAGGTCGAGCAACACCAGGTGGAAGGCGTGCGCGCTGGCCCGCTCGAGTGCGCTGGCGCCATCGGCCGCGGTGTCGACCTCGTGGCCTGCCGAGCGCACCACCACGGCCGCCATGGTCAACGCCGTGACGCTGTCGTCGACGATGAGAATTCGGAGGGGCTGCTTCACTCGACCTCCGACTCTAGACATTGGCGCTGGCCGTCGGAAGCGCGGAGTGACCGGTCGACCCGGACGCGTGGCGCGTCTTCGCCTCCCGCAGCCACGGGTCCGACTCCGGCCGACTCACCGAGGGCGAGGCAGGGTCTGGTCAGCGTCGACTCCAGCGGCAGGCCTCGACGTTCAGGTGATGGGCGCGACTCGTTCAGGCCCCATCGCCGCGGCCCCACGCGCCGGCGCTCCCAGCCCGGCGCCGAGCAGCAGCATCAACGCCAGGGACGACTCGGCGTGGAAGAGCGGGTCGTGCAGCAACCCCAGCAGCGCGAAGAGCGTCACCGCCCCCACCGTCAGGGCGCCGTCGGGGAGCGCTCGCAGCCCGCGCACGGCCCACCCCAGCAGCAGCCCCAGCAGCCCCGCCAGCGCCGGCACGCCTGCTTCCGCCGCGAGGGTGACGAACTGATCGTGCGCCTTGCCGGGGTGCTCGCGCGCCTGCGCCGGAGCGTCGCCGGGCAGGAACAGGCCCGGCCTGAAGCGCCCCAGCCCCACGCCGGTCAGCGGCGCGCTGGCGATGGCGTTGAGCCCCGCGGTGGTGAGGCTGCGTCGCTCTCCACTGCCCTCGCTCGACCACGACTGTTCGAACCGTGCGCGCACCGAGGGGCTGAGCGCCACCAACGCGCCCGCGAGCGCGACGAGCCCCACCGCGCCCAGCGCCGCCTTCGCGCGGGCCCGCGCCGCCGCCACCCACACCACGGCCATGGCCAGCACCACCGCCACCGACGCCGCGCGCGCGTGCGGGAAAATCGACACGCCCACCAACCCCACCACCGTCGCGACCGCCAGCACCGGCCAGTGCCGTACCCGCCGTTGCACCGCGTACGCGCCCAGCACGCACATCCCGGCGGTGACGTTGGCGTACTTGAGCCGGTGCAGCAGCAGCCCGCCGGCCATGAAGCGATCGCTGCGCCCGGGCACGGTCTCGTACACGCGCGAGAAGGGCAGGTGCGTCCACGCCAGTGGCTCGAGCGCTTCGGGGCCGGGCCACGCGCCCAGGTGCTGCAGCCCTGCCACCGCGGTCGACAGCACCAGCGTCGCCGCGGCCGCCAGCCCGATGCGCCCCAGCGCGCGCTCGCTCACCGTCGAGACCGCGAGCGCCGCCACCGGTATCAGCAGGAAATCGAGCGCCCTCGCCACGCCGGTCGCCGACGGCAGGTGCGCCAGCGTGGGCACCACCAGACACCACGCCACGAAGAGCGCGAGCCCGGCCCACGGGCGCATCGCGCGTCGGTCGAGCAGCGGCAGCACCAGCGCGGCAGTCAGCCACGCGCCGACCGTGCCCACCAGCTCGTGCACCTGCACGCCCACCGCCCACAGGCCCAGCGCCCACGGCAACCACTGGCTGGCGAAGCGCTTCACGGGTTCGACCCTGACAGCTTGGGGCACGCGGTCAATTGGGTTGGTACCCCTGGCCCCACTTGAAGGCGAAGCCGAAGAGCACGCACCCGCCCACCACCACCCAGAAGGTCAGCTTGCGACGGGTGTCGAGCCACCGCGTGAGGAAGATGAAGAGCGGGAAATTGGTGCCCATGTACCGGTGCACGCCGCGCAGCATGCCGGTCGAGAGCGGCAGCAAGGCATTGAGCGTGGACAGCGAGATGAACGAGAGCCGTTCGCGCTTTCGCACCGCGTACCCGGTGAGCACCAGCGCGCCGAGCGCGAAGAGGTGGTGGTCGAGCGAGAGGTCGCTCGAGAAGAACGGCTCGAGGAAGAAGGTGGGGTGCCGCCCCCAGGCCGCCTGCACGTGCGCGAAGTAGATGGGGTCGCCGTACAACTGCTGGTTGAGCCCCAACCAGAAGGCCAGGCTGACCGCGGGAAAGAGCACCACCAGGGCTCGCGGCGTGAAGCGCCAGCCGCCTTCGGGCGTACGCGACAACTCGAGCAGCACCGGCACGCACACGAAGATGCCAGTCGAACGGGCCAGCGCCACCGTGAAGCACGCCAGGCCCGCCAGCACCGGGCGATTGGTGCGCGCCGCGTAGATCGCGAAGATGGCGAGGAAGAGCGTGGTCGATTCCGGGTACACGCAGGTCAGGAAGTGCGTGCCCGGGTAGGCCAGCATCACCAGCAGCACCCGCTCGGCGAACTCGGGCGTCTCGCTCAGCCGCAGCAGCCGGTCGAAGTAGTGAATGGCCAGCCCGTAGAGCGTGAAGGCCAGCAGCACGCCGCACAGGTACGTCTCGAGGCCGGTGAGCACCGACAGGCCCCGCATCATCGAGGGGAACAGGGGCCAGTACGCCGCGTGGTACACCCAGCCGCCGTTGGCCGGCGGGTACCCGAAGCGGGCGATGTGCCAGTAGAACATCGTGTCCCACCGGCCCCAGACGTCGAGCACCCGAATCGGCACCTGGTCCCAGAAGAACGTGCCGTCGTGCCCGATCCAATGCAAATCGTCGGCGGGGCGGGGGCGGTAGCTGCCGGCCACCATGCCGGCGAGCGCGACCAGGCGTGAGGCCACCGCCATCATCGTCAGCCGGGCCCACCGTGGCATCGTCGTCCACACGCCTTGGCGCTCATAGCAGGCGTGGTAGAGGCTGGGCATGCAGAGCTTCGACGAGGTCGCGTCCTTCATTCGCCAGAACGAGGTCGGTCGCCGGGCCTCGCTCGACACGCCGTACGGCCGCCGCCTGGTGACCTACGCCGACCTCACCGCCACCGGGCGCTACCTGCACTTCGTCGAGGCCTGGCTGCGGCGCGTGCGGCCGTATTATGCCAACTCGCACACCGCCATCTCGTCGACCGGCCGGGTGATGACCGAGCTGCGCGAAGAGGCCCGCCGGGTGATCAAGCGCTCGCTCAACACCGGCCCACACGACGAGGTGCTCTTCGTCGGCTCGGGCGCCACCGCGGCGGTGAACAAGCTGGTGGGCCTGCTGGGCTGGCGCATCAGCGAGCCGCTCGAGCGCGAGTACGGCCTGTCGCACCACATTCCCCGAGAGAAGCGGCCGGTGGTCTTCGTCGGCCCCTACGAGCACCACTCGAACGAGCTGCCGTGGCTCGAGTCGGTGGCCGAGGTGGTGGAAATTGCGCTCACCGCCCGTGGCCAGGTCGACCTCGCGGACCTCGAGCGCCGCCTGGTCGAGTTCGCGGCCCGCCCGGTGAAGCTGGGGACCTTCTCGGCGGCCTCGAACGTCACCGGGGTGCTGACCGACGTGAAGGCCGTGGCCCGCGTGCTCCACGCGCACGGTGCCTGGGCGGTGTTCGACTACGCCGCGGGGGGGCCGTACCTGCCCATCGACATGCACCCGCCCGACGAGGCCGAGCGCATCGACGCGCTCTTCCTCTCGACGCACAAGTTCATCGGCGGTCCCGAGGGCTCGGGCGTGCTGGTGGCGCACCGCGACTTCTTCAAGACCCGCAGCCCCGAGCGGCCCGGTGGCGGCACGGTCGACTACGTGTCGTCGTTCTCGGACGTCTCGGTCGACTACGTGGGGCGGCTGGACGAACGCGAAGAGGGCGGCACGCCTGCGATTCTGGGCGACGTGCGCGCGGGCATCGGCTTCCTGGTGAAGGAAATGGCGGGCCCGGGGCGCATCTTCGAGCACGAGGTGCAGTTGGCGCAGACCGCGCTCTCTCGGCTGGGTCGCCACCCGCGCATCGAGTTGATGGGGCCGACCGACGTGCCGCGCCTGCCCATCATCAGCTTCAACATCACCCGGCTGCACCACGACCTCGTGTCGGCGCTGCTCGACCACCTGTTCGGCATTCAGAACCGCGCCGGCTGTTCGTGCGCAGGGCCCTACGGCCATCGGTTGCTGGGCATCGAGCGCGCGCGCAGCGAACGGTACCGCGCGGCCATTTCCCGTGGAATCGGGGGGCTCAAGCCGGGCTGGGTGCGGGTGTCGCTGCCGTACTACGCGAGCGCCGAAGACATCGAGTTCATCCTCTCGGCGATCGAGTTCGTCGCCGACCACGGCCAGGACTTCCTGCCCGAGTTCCGCCTGGGGTGGCTCGACGGCGTCTGGCGACACCTGGAACGGCCGATGAGTGACGTGAAGCCCATCGACTTGACCGTCGATGCCCTCATCGAGGCCGCGCAGAGCTTCGCCGCCGGTGACTTCGAGACGCCGATGTCGGTGGCCCAACTGCGGGTCGAGCGCGCGCGGTACTTCGACGAAGCGCGCGCCCGGGCGAAGGCGCTGCGGTCGAGCGCCCGTCAGGCCCACGTCAACGCCGGCACGGGCCTGCCCGACGTCGATGCGCTGGTGTGGTTCGATTACCAGCACACCGACGACCCCTGGGCCCGGGTGCCGGCGCAGTCTCCCCAGCGGCCGGTCCCCAGCCGGTGCGGCTTCGTCAGTGAGCCAGCCCTGCCGGTCTGACCTGCCAGGGCCGCCGATTCGCCCCTTTGGCGAGGGGGTTGTAGTGTTCCAGGCCAGATGGCCGCAGCGAAGAACGAGACCCGGGTCCTCATCGTCGATGCCGACGGGGACCAGGCGCAGAAGATCGGTCTGTCGCTCGACGGCGCGGGCTTCCAGGTCGCGTGGTGCAGCTTCGCGCCCAGCGAACTGAGCGCGGTGCTGCGCGACCTGAAGCCGACCCTGCTGTTGGTGCACGCCGAGCTGGCCAGCCCGCAACTGGCGACGCTCATCGCCCGGCTCGAGAGCGCGGGCATGGCCAGCCTGCCCATCGTGCTGCTCTGCCGCGACCTGACCGACGACGTCTTCCTGCACACCCTGCGAACCGGGGTGGTCGAGATGTTGCCCGAGCCCTTCAACCCCCGACCGCACGTGGGGCGCTTGCGCGTGTTGACCGCCGAGCTGCCCGAGCGCAGCGGCAAGCTGCGCGGCAAGGGCCTGCCCAACGAACTGGGCGCGCTGGTGCACCACATCATGCGCACCCGCCGCACCGGCGGCATTCTGGTGGGCGAGAACGAAGACGGCCGGGCCTTCTTCGTGCGCGGGGTGCTCAAGGCGGCCCGCTACCATTCGCAGACCATGCAGACCGCGCTGGCGGCCATGACGCGCGCCCAGGTCTCGTGGTCGTTCGTCGAAGGGCTCGAGGGCAACGCGGGCCTGGTCGAGATGGACGGCGAAGACGAGCCGATGGTCGTCACCCCCGGCACCACCTCGGGCTGGTCGAATTCGCCGGCGCCGGCGCCCGCCGTCCCCCAGCGTTCCGACCCCAACCGCTTCATCGAAGAGCGGGTGCCGGCCACGCCGGTGCTGCCGAGCGCGCCTCCAGTCGAGGCCACCGCCTTCGTCGACCCGGTTCGCGGCCCGGTCTCGACGCCGCTCTTCACGCCGCCGCAGATCGACGCCGAAGCGGCCCGCACCTCGTTGCTCTTCGTCGACGACGACACGGCGGTGGTGCAGATGCTGGCCAGCTTCTTCTCGAAGAAGGGGTACCAGGTCGTCACCGCGGCCGACGGCGTCGACGCCATGGGCAAGCTGGTCGCCCAGCCCTTCGACGGCGTCATCGCCGACCTGAACATGCCCCGGCTCGACGGCTGGGGGTTGCTGCGGCTGATTCGCGAAGACCTGCGCACCCACGAGGTGCCGGTCGCGCTCTTCTCGGCGCAGGACAATTACCGCGAATCGCTGCGGCTGCTGCACGCCGGCGCGCAGGCCTATTTCCCCAAGACGCTGCGGCTGACCTCGCTCGAGCTGCAGGTCAAGGAACTGCTCGAGCCGCGGCGCCGCTTCGCCAGGCTCATCGCCAGCGAGGGCGGGGTGTCGTTCGACCTCTCGGCGCTGGGGCTGCAGTGGGTGTGTCGGGTGCTCGAACGCGAGGCCTTCACCGGGCAGGTCGACGCGGCCGACGGCTGGGGCACCTGGCGGGTGTGGTTCAGCGACGGTCGGTTGGTGCAGGCCTCGGCGCGCATGGGCACCACGCTGTTGTCGGGCGATCGCGCCCTGGCCTCGTTGCTGGCGGCGAAGAAGGCCGAGGGCTCGTTGCTGCGGGGCACCCGCTCGTCGGAAGAGGGCTTCGGCAGCCAGCCCACCCGCGCCACGCTCGAGCGCCTGGTGCCGTGGCTGGCCGCCGAGCAGGCCCGGGCCCGCGAAGACCAGTTGGCCAAGGCGCGCTCGTTGACCGTCAACGACGACCTGTACCGGCTGTACGTCACCGTCGGCCCGCCGGCGTGGCTGCCCATCGTTCGGCTGCTGTGTGAGTCGAAGCTGCCCCCGGCCGAGGTCATCGCCCGGCTGCAGGTCACGCCGATGGAAGTGGCGACCGTGGTGAAGGATCTGTTGCGCCGCGGGGTCGCTTCCCTGCAGTAATCACGCGGGGAGCTTCACGCACCTTCATGGCTGACGACGAACACAAGGTGAAGACCGGCCGATTGGCGCGCCTGGCGAAGCTGGCGTCGATGTCGGCGAAGCTCTCGGGTGAAGTGGTCGCGCGCGGCGTGCAGCGCCTGACGGGAACCGACGCGAGCGCCGGTGCGCTGGGAGCGGGCGCCGCCGAGAAGCTGGTCGCCACGCTCGGCGACCTCAAGGGCCTGGCCATGAAGCTGGGCCAGCAACTGTCGATGGACCCCGACCTGCTCACGCCCGAGGTGCGCGCCATCGTCGCCCGGCTGCAGAACCAGGCGCCGCCCATGCCGTGGCCCACCGTCGAGCGCGTGCTGCGCACCGAACTGGGCGACGCGATGGCGGCCTTCGCCGACATCGACCCGCAGCCCCTGGCGGCGGCCTCGCTGGGCCAGGTGCACCGCGCCCGCACCACCAGCGGCGACGACGTGGTGGTCAAGGTGCAGTACCCCGACATCGCCCAGGCGATGAGGAGCGACCTCGAGAACCTGGGCGCGATGGTGACGGTCTTCTCGGCGTCGACGCGAATGACCCAGGGCAAGGG
>CAIWFK010000461.1 GCA_903911905.1 uncultured Myxococcales bacterium | reverse complement strand
TCGAAGGGTACCCCGACGCTCCTTCCGAGGCGGCAGGGGAACAGCCCGTCTCTGCCGACGCGGCTTCCGAGTACACCGTTCCCGAGGGCTCCGCCGCCGCGGAGCACTTCTCGGCCGACGCGCCGTCCGAGACCACGAGCCAGGCGACCGAGTTCGCCACGGCGCCCACGCTGGTGCCTGCGGGGGACCCCGTCGCCGAGCCGCTGCCCGAACCGCGCCCGTCGGTGCCGGTGGTGGTCGACGACTACGTGCCGACCCACCACGACGTGGCGGCGAGCCTGATCGAAAACCCGCCCGACCCGGGGCCCGTGCCGCTGTTGCCTCCCCCGCCACCGAGCGTGCCGACCGGGCCGCTGGCCTTCGCGCCGTTGAATGCGCGGCAGCTCGGAGATTTGGCGAACAGCAGCGGCTGGGCGCAGGACTCGGCGGCAGGCCCCTTCCAGTTGGGCAACGAGGGGCTGGCGGTGACGGTGGCCGGCGAGATGCTGGTGCGCATGACCGGGCTGGTCGCGGTGGTGGGCAGCCTGCAGGTCACGCCCGAGACGCGGCGCAAGCGCGGGCGTTCGACGACCGAGCCGTTCGGCGCAGGGCCTTCACAGTTGCAGCGCGTGTCGGGCCACGGCGTCGTGTACCTCGAGGCGACCTCGCGCTTCCACGCGGTCGATCTCACCGATCAGCCCGGGGTGTCGGTCGACGACGAGGGCGCGTACCTTCGCGAGAACCTGGTGTTCGGCTTCGAAGAAGCAGTGGCCTACGAGAACGGCCGCCTGGGCAGCGACGCGACGTCGGTCGACCTGGTGCACTTGAAGGGGCACGGCCGGGTGCTGCTGCAGCTCGAAGGGTCGCTGCGGGCGATGGCAGTGCCGCCGGGCGCGCCGATGGTGGTGCCGCTCTCGCGCCTGGTGGGCTGGTTCGGGCGGGTGACGCCGCGGCTGGTGGGCTTCGGTGGCCAGGGCGCGATCGAGCTGACCGGTGACGGCTTCGCGCTGCTGGGCACGCCCGGCTGAGGCCACGATGGAACAGGAAACCCGACGTCAGGAAGCGCGCAGGTTGAAGAAAGAAGCGCGCGCGCGCCGCCAGCAGGAACGCGCCGAGCGCCGCAAGCTCAAGCGCCAGAATCGCAAGCCCTCGGTGCTGCTCGAGCAGTTCTGGAACCTGCCGAACATGCTCACCGTGGGGCGAATTCTGATCATTCCGCTCTTCGTGTGGTTCACCTACGACGGCGACCCGCTCTATTCGGTGTGGGCGGCGGCGATCTTCACCCTGGCTGCGGTCACCGACGTGGTCGACGGCTTCCTCGCGCGTCGCTGGAACATGATCACCGTGGTGGGCAAGCTGCTCGACCCGTTGGCCGACAAGCTGATCGTCGCCGCCGCGATGGTGATGATGGTGCGGCTGGGCCGGTTGCCGGCCTGGCTGGTGATCACCCTGCTTTCCCGCGAGTTCATCGTCACCGGGCTGCGGCAGGTCGCGGCCAGCGAAGGCCTGGTCATCGCCGCGGGGCAGGAAGGCAAGTGGAAGACCGCGCTCCAACTGACGGGCGTGGTGGCGTTGTGCGTGCACTACACGCACCCGGTCTTCTTCCTGGTCGGCTGGTACGACGTGAACTTCCACACCGTGGGTCAGGTGCTGGTGTTCGCCTCGACGGCCTTCAGCGTGTGGAGCGCGGGCACCTACTTCCAGGCGTTCCTGGCGCGGCTGGCGAAGCCCCAGGCCCCGCTGGCGGAATAGCGGTCAGCGGCCCAGACGTTCGAGGTAGGCCAGGTTGAGCGGGTCGAAGTCGAGGGCCCGCTCGAGCTCGAGCCTGGCGCGCGTCAGGTCGCCCCGGTTGGCCCAGGTGGTGGCCGACATGGCGTGCACCTCGGCCACGCCGCGCGAGCGCTGGCGTTCGGCCATGAAGGCGGTGCGGGTCTCGGCCAACTGCTCGGCCGTGACCCCTTCGGCGAGCGACTGCCGAATGCCCTGCCAGTTGCCGAGCGCCGCGTCGTAGCCCAGGCGGGAAAGGGGGCTGGTGAAGACCCGCCGGGCCTCGTCGAGCTGGTGGAGCGCGGCCTCGAGCACGTCGAGATGCACGCGGCGCACCGGTCGGGCGAGCAGCGAGAGCAACGTCTCTCGGCGGGAACTGAGCGCGGCGTTGAGGCCGGCCAGGGGCGCACCGCGCGGCACGTCGATGTGCTCGTAGTGGGTCAGGTCGAGCCGAGGCACCCAACTGGCGACGGCCAGCAGGGTGCGATCGTCGTCGCGCAGCTCCCGGCCCTCGAGCACGTCGGTGATCGCCGCCACCTGCGCGGCGTCGGGCGACTTGAACTCGAGCTGGAAACCGTCGTCGGTGCGGGCGCTGACCCGGGCAGGCAGCCGCAGCTCGAAGTCACCGACGGCCAGCGCCGCACCCATGGGCAGATCGACGGGCGGCCGCACCTCGCTGAGAATCTCGAGGCCGGTGGTGGTCAGGCCGATGCCGGGCAGCTTGCGGAACTGACCGCGGGCGTCGAAGACCCGCACCGGCCAGGCGCGGGGAGTGGAGACCGGCGTCCGCACGGGGCGCGGTTCGAGCGAGAGCCCCAGCAGCGCCTCGCGCACCTCGGTCGCGGTCTGGAAGCGATCGTCGGGTGACTTGGCGAGCAGCCGCATGATCACCGCCGACAGCCCGCGAGGCACCGAGCGCTGGAGGTGCTCGGGGTTGGGTGGCGACTTCGACCGGTGCGCGGCCAACAGTTCGGCGACGGAGGTCTCGACGAAGGGCAGCCGGCCGCAGGCCAATTCGAACATCATCACGCCCAGCGCGTAGAGATCGGTGCGGGCGTCGACCTGCGCGCCGGTGGTCTGCTCGGGCGCCATGAACGACGGCGTGCCCATCAACTGCCCGGGCGCGGTTCCGAAGGCGAGGTCGCTGTCGTCTGCCAGGAACTTCGCCACGCCGAACTCGACCACCTTGACGAAGTACGGGTCACGCTTGCGCGAGACCAGGCGCACGTTCTCGGGCTTCAGGTCGCGGTTGATCACCCCGGCCGCGTGGGCGGCCTCGAGCGCTTCGCAGATCTGCGCGCACACGTGCACCAGCACCGGCAATTCCAGGGGGCGAGGCAGCGCGCTGAGCGAACGGCCTTCCAGCGGCTCCATCACGAAGTAATGGAGGTCGGGCGGCGCGAAGTCGAAGTCCATCACGCTGACCACGTGCTCGTGGCGAATGAGGTTCGAGGCGCGGGCTTCGGCCCGGAAGCGCGCGAGGGCCTTCGGGTCGCGGGCAAAGCGCGGGTCGAGCAGCTTCAGGGTCACCCGGCTGCCGATGGTGCGGTTCTCGGCGAGGTACACTTCACCGATCGCGCCGCGGCCCAGGTGTTCGGTGGCCACGAACGAGCCAAACGAGCGACCGATGATCGGGTCTGCAACCATGCCCGGGTTGGAGCAAGCGTCGTGCCCTGCCCCAACCCCGCGAGAGTGCAGCCCGCGAAGGGAACGGGGTGTCGCAACCTGCGACAGCCATTTCATTTCTAGAATGAATCGAAGGCCGTCAACTGGTGGCCGTGCCACGACACCACGCAGCGGCCCGAATGGGTGGGCGCTTCGAAGTGGCGCTCGTCGACCCGCGTCACCGGCTCGAGCATCGCCCCGCACGTCAGCGACAGCGGCTGGTGCTCAGGCAGGGCTTGCGGTGACGCGAGGGTGATGTG
>CAIWFK010000460.1 GCA_903911905.1 uncultured Myxococcales bacterium | reverse complement strand
GCACGTGCGTGAGGGCGAAGGGCGCCAGGTGGTTGACCGCGAAGGTCAGCTCGAAGCCGTCGGCCGAGGCCTGCCGCTCGTTCTGGTACACGCCAGCGTTGTTGAGCAACACGTCGATCTGCACGCCGCGTTCGTCGAGCACCTGTCCCGCCGTGCGCACCTGGGACAGGTCGCTCAAGTCGAGCAACAGCGGTTCGAGCGCCGCGTCCTTGCGGATCGCGGTGAGGGCCGAGACGACGTCCTTCGCCCGCTCAGCCTTGCGGCCGTGAATCAGCACCCGTGCGCCCAGCCGCACCAGCTCGAGCGCGGTCTCCCGCCCAATGCCGTCGGTTGCACCTGTCACCAGCACCACTGGGCCCGTCGTCGTCGTCATGTTCCCACTCCCGTTCGAAGGCCTTGCAGTTAACGGGGAACCCACCTCGCGCGCCATCAACAGATCGGTGGGTTGGGAGACCGTGACGCTCAGCGACGCACTGCGCGCAGCACGCTGGTCTTGCTCGCCGTGCCTGGCTCCAGACGATTCAGACCCCCGGGCGACGGTCCACCGGAATTCAGCGCCGGCAGCGGCATCGAGGGCCTCGCCGCGCGCACGCAACTCGAGGCGGCCGTGAAGAACCTTCGGTGATCCGGTCAGGGCGTCGAGGGCGTGGCCTCGAAGCCCAGCTTCTGTCGCAGCGCGTGCAACCACTTCGGCGCCCACCAGTTCGCGTCGCCGAACAGCCGCATCGTCGCCGGCACCAGCAGGCTGCGCACCAGCGTCGCGTCGAGTGCCACCGCCACGGCCATGCCCACCCCGACGGCCTGAATGAGCACCACCTGCGCGGTGGCGAAGGCCGCGAAGACTGCCACCATGATCGACGCCGCGCTCGTGACCAGGCCACCGGTCTTCTCGAGGCCGTCGGCGACCGAGAGGCGATTGTCACCAGTGCGGTCCCACGCTTCCTTCATGCGCGAGAGAATCAGCACCTCGTAGTCCATCGACAGCCCGAACAAGACGCAGAACAACAGCACCGGCAGCGCTGGCTCCAACGGGTGGCCTTCGGCTCGTCCGTGACCGAACTGGAAGACCCAGACCAGCACGCCGAAGGCGCCCGACAACGAGAGCACGTTCATGAAGACGGCCTTGAGGGGCAACAGCACCGAGCCCAGCAGCAGCGTCAGAATCACCAGCGTCGAGAGCACCACGAAGCCCACCGCCCACGGCGCGCGGCTGAGCAGGAAGTGCGTGGTGTCGACGTCGAGTGCGCTCTCCCCTCCGACCAGCAGGGTGCCGTCGGCGACCGCGCGCCGAGCCCGAATGGCCTTCACCACGGCCCGGGCTTCGTCGCTGGTGGGCTTCGAGGCCGAAAGTGCCTGCAGAAACACGACCCGCCCTCGGGTGAAGGTCGCGAGCAGCGGCGCCAACTGCGGTGGTGGGTGAAGCAGCACCGCCTGGGGCGTGCCGGGCGGCAGGCCGGTGGTCAGGCCCTGCACCAGGCGCACGTGGGGCAGGGCGGCGAGCCTGTCCGACAGCTCCGAGAGTGCGGTGAGGCGAGCGGCGTTCAGCACCGGCTCGTCGGGGAAGTTGATGGCGACGGTGAAGTGCGTGGCCGAATCGTCGGGGAATGCGGTGCCCAGCAACACGAAGCCCCGATGGGCCTCGAGTCCGGGCGGCAGGACGGTGATGTCACTCGAGGCGACCCGCAGCCACGCGGTCGGCGCGCCGATGATCAGCAGCACGGCCAACGTCGACACCAGCACGTGCACTGGCCGTTTCATCACCCATTGCGAGAGCCGATGCCACAGCCCCTGCTTCAAGGTCAGCTTCGGCAACGGCAGCTTGCCCGCGTCGATGCGTGGCCCCAGCACGGCCAACAGCGCCGGCAGGAAGGTGAGCGCGAAGAGCGCCGCGAAGGCGACCACGATCGCGCCTCCGATGCCCATGGTGCGCAGGTACGAGCCGGGGAAGAACGTCAGGCCGATCAGCCCCAGCCCCACCGCCGTCGCCGAGAAGGCCACCACGCGCCCGGAATGATCGACCGCCACCACCAGCGCGTCTTCGAAGCTGCGCCCGGCGGCGAGTTCTTCGCGGTACCTGGCGACCGTGAAGAGCGAATAGTCGATCGCCACGCCCAGGCCGATCAGCGAGCAGACGTTGATCGCGTACTGCGAGACTTCCATCACGTGCGAGAGCGCGAAGAGGGTTCCGATGCCGCCGACCACCGCGAGGGCGCCGACGCCCAGAGGCAGCGTCGCCGCTACCACCGTGCGGAAGACCAGCAGCAGCACCAGCAAGGCCAGCGGCAACGAGACCAGCTCGGCTCGCAGCAGGTCCCGCTCGAGCGTGGCGTTCAGTTGGCTCATGAAGGGCAGCCGCCCGGTGGTGATGATGTCGACGCGGTCGCTGGTCAGGGTTGCTCGTACCGAAGGCCATACGCCGAGCGCATCGGTGAGCTCACCGTCGAGCGTGATCAGCGCCAGGCCCACCGTGCCGTCGTCGCTTCGGCGAATCTCGGGGCTCACGAACGTCACCCGGGGGTCGCTGCGCAGCGGCTTCCAGGCGGTTTCGATGGCAGGCAGGTCGAGCGGCGATGATCGGAACAGCGCCACCACCGTCGTGTCGGGGTTGCGGCCGATGATCGTCGCCACCAACGCGTCGGCCTCGGTCGCCTCGAGCCCCGATACCGTGCCCGCGCTCAGCGCGCCGCCGTGAACGAGCGACGCCAGTGCGGCCAGCAGAAACAGCCCAGCGGTGATCAGCGTGGCGACCCGATGGTGGAAGGCGAAGTGCCCGAGCGCAGAGAACATGTGGGAAGCGCAGCAAGACCCACGCCGGGGGAAGAGGCGCGGAACTGCTGGCAGAGCGAACGTCTGGTCAGTCGTAATGAGGTCGCGTGGCCGTCTGGCGATTGAGGCCAGGCCTGGGAAGACTCCGCGAGAGCTTCAGTGCTTCAGCCGCTGGCGTACCGTTCCCCCTCGAGGCTTCTGGCGGAAAGGCACCCCATGGCAGGTCGTGGGGGAGCGGCAGTTCGGGCCCCACAGCCTCTTCAGCGCAGGTCGAAGATGACCGGCAGCAACAGCGGCGAACGTGACTCGGGCAGGCTGGTGAGGAACGGCGTGGCCGGGCTTCTGTTCGGGGCCGAGCGCGAAGCGATGATGACCGCCGCCAACCCTCTGGGCAGCCGGTCGTGAGGCACGGTGACCTGCGGCTCCTTCACGACGACCGAGGTCTGCTGCACCGGGAAGCGGGGGAAGGTCGGGTTCGCCGGGTCGAAGGGCAGGGAAAACACGAGGACCACGTACTCGTCAGGAGCCGTCCCCGTGCTGGGCGGCGACCAGGTGAGCGTGAGATCGCCGCTGACGCTGCACACCTGGTTGCGGGGCAGGCAGAGCGACACGGGTACCCCCTGCACGTACGCTCCGCTGGGAGGCTCGACGCCCGGCTCGAACGAGACGAACCCGCCGTCCCACACTTCGTACCGGAAGGCGTTGGCGCGCAGTCTCGCCTTTCCGGCAGTCCCCGCATCGGCGCCGGCGTCAGGCAGTTGGAGAATCGTGAGGTAGCCGAAGTTCGAGCCAACCAGGTAG
>CAIWFK010000459.1 GCA_903911905.1 uncultured Myxococcales bacterium | reverse complement strand
CCGAGATCTACACAGGCGAAGACACTCTTTCCCTACACGACGCCTTCCGATCTCGCGGGCCCGGGTCAGCTCGGGTACCGATTCGAACAGGTCCTGCCCCAGGCCGCGCTGGTGAATGCGCTCGAGCCCCTTCTGGGGGTCGAGGTCCAACAGCACCAGCACGGTCGGCACGGGCGCGAAGCTGCGGTTGCGGGCCAGCAGGGCACGGGGGTCGACGCCGCGGGCGCCCTGGTAGGCGACGGTCGAATAATAGTAGCGGTCGACCAGCACCAGCGCGCCGCGGGCCAGCGAGGGCGCGATCAGCGTCTCGACGTGCTCCTGGCGGTCGTTGATGAAGCACTCGAGCTCCTCTTCGGGGCTCAACCGCTGGGTGAACTTCGAATTGCGCACCTTCATGCCCCAGGGGCCGGTGGTGGGCTCCTTGCTTCGCACCACGTCGAGGTCGCGGGCCCGCGCCCAGGCCTCGAGCAGATCGACCTGGGTCGTCTTTCCGGCGCCGTCGATGCCCTCGACCGCGACCAGCACGCCTGTGGGCAGCCTTCGCATTGCCCGGGGCTTACTGCATCGGCTGCTGGCCTGAAACGGACAAGAAACGAATGTCGTCCGGCGTATCAGAGCCGCTCAGAGACGCACGTGAAGACTTGAAACCAGCAAATTAAATGTTGTCCGCGCTGCAAAGCCAGAGTACTCGCCGCGTCCCTAACGAGGTCTGCACCATGGCTCAGATCTTTCCCCGCTGGACAAATGAAACCCCCACCTGGGGCACCGTCGGTGGCCTTGCCGCCGCGGGCTTCGTCACGTTCGCCCTCTACTGGTGGGCGTCGCCGTACAACACGGACGTCGGCTACAAGCCGGTGCAACCCGTGGCGTACAGTCACGCACTCCACGCCGGCACGCTGCAGATGGACTGCCGCTACTGCCACGCGTACGCCGAGCGGGGGCCGCACGCCGGCGTGCCGCCGACGCAGGTCTGCATGAACTGCCATTCCCAGGTGAAGAAGGGCTCCGAGAAGCTCAAGCCCATCTACGACTCCTGGGCCGACGGCAAGGGCACCGCCAGCGTGCCGTGGGTGCAGATTCACCAGCTGCCCGACTTCGCCTACTTCAACCACTCCGCCCACCTGGGCGTGGGCTTCGGTGAGAACCGCGCCGCCATCGGCTGCGAGACCTGCCACGGCCGCATCGACACCATGGAAGTCGTTCGCCAGGTGCAGCCCCTGTCGATGGGCTGGTGCATCGAGTGCCACTCGAACCCGGGCCCCAACCTGAGGCCGGTCGAGAACGTGACCACCATGGGGTGGAAGCCCGACCTCAAGTGGACCGAGAAGACGCTCGCCATCGCCGCGACGTTGCACCCGCCTGGAAGCCTGTCGGCCGCACAGAAGCGCGCGCCCGACGGTCATCTTGAGACTCGCTCGACGGCCGGCTGCAGCGGCTGCCACCGCTGAATACTTTCGCAAGGGAACGAGACCATGAAGAAGGATCCCTACGCTCCGCTCCGCGACCAGATGGACAAGGCGCCGTCGTTCTGGCGTTCGCTCGAGCACAAGACCGGTGACGAGTCGGTCACAAAGACCATCGACCTCGAGTTCCCCAACGGCGCTGCGCCGTCGGGCTACAACCGCCGCGACGCGCTGAAGATCGCCGGTGCCTCCATCGCCTTCGGGGCCATGGCCTCGTGCGGCGACGAACTGCACTATAGCTGGCGCCGCCCCAAGGAAGAGATTCTTCCCTTCGTGCACCCGCCCGAGAAGATGATTCCGGGCAACCGCCTGCAGTACGCCACCACCATGCCCCGCTCGGAAGGCGCGGTCGGTCTGCTGGTCGAGGCCCACGAAGGTCGCCCCACCAAGATCGAAGGCAACCCGAACCACCCGTCGTCGCTCGGCGGCTCGGACACCTGGGCCCAGGCCGAAGTGCTGCGCCTGTACGACCCCGAGCGTGCCCGCACCCCGAAGAACGCTGGCCAGTCCTCGACCTGGGAAAAGTACGACGCCTTCGCCAAGCCCCAGTTCGCCCGCCTGCTCGAGGGCAAGGGCAAGGGCCTCGCGCTGCTGCTCGAGGACAACGACGGCCCCACCACCGCCCGCATCGTCAAGGCGCTGCTCGACAAGGCCCCCGAGGCGAAGGTGTACCGCTGGGACTCGCTGACCCCCGACGCGGCGCTTCAGGGCGCGCAGCTGGCCTTCGGCAACGGCGCGCGCACCCACGTCGACCTCGAGAAGGCGAAGGTCATCTTCTCGCTCGAGAGCGACTTCCTCGTGCTCGGCCCCGACCACCTCGCGCTCGCTCGCCAGTTCGGCACCTCGCGCGCGGTGCACGACAAGGAAGACCTCGAGAAGATGAAGCGGCTGTACGCCGCCGAGGCCGCGTGGTCGACCACCGGCACCAACGCCGACCACCGCCTGCGCATCGGTTCGGGGCAGATGGTCGACGTGCTCAAGGCCCTGGGCAAGGCGCTCGTGGCCAACGGCGTCGACGTCGGCGCGGTGGCCAGCGCCCTCGACGGCGGCAACGCGCTGCCCGAGGCCGGCACGAAGTTCGTCGCCGCGCTCGCGAAGGACCTCGCCGCGCACAAGGGCACGTCGATCATCGTCGTCGGTGATCGCCAGTCGGCCGCCGTGCACGCGCTGGGCAACGCGCTCAACGTCGCGCTCGGCAACCTCGGCCAGACGCTGTTCGTCACCCAGGGCGAGCCCGTCGCGCGCACCAGCGTGTACGACTCGCTCGCCGCGCTCGCGAAGTCGCTTCAGGCGGGCGAAGTCGACACCCTCGTCATCGTCGAGGCGAACCCGGTCTACACGGCTCCTGGCGCCTTGAAGTTCGGCGAGGCCATGGCGAAGGCCAAGACGGTCATTCATGCCGGCCACTTCGCCGAAGAGACCGGCGAGAAGGCCACCTGGCACCTGCCGCTGGCGCACTTCCTCGAATCGTGGGCCGACGGCCGTGCCTTCGACGGGACCGCCTCGCTGACCCAGCCCGTCATCCTGCCGCTGTTCGACGGCCGCGCCGCCAACTCCGTGCTCGCGCAGGTCGCGGGCCTGGAAGAGACGGGCGACCGCGCGCTGCTCGAGGGCACCTGGCGCGCCAAGGGCGCCGCGCTCGAAAGCAACACCGAGTGGCGCAAGGCGCTGCACGACGGCGTCATTCCCGGCACCGCCTGGGCGAAGGCCACCCCTGCGCTCAAGGGCGCCGACGTCGCCGCCGCGGTCGCGCCGCTCAAGGGCACCGTGCCCTCGAAGGACTCGCTGGAGTTCATCGCGGCGCTCGGCCACCTGAAGGACGGCCGACTGAGCAACGTGTCGTGGGTGATGGAATTGCCCGACACCATGTCGAAGCTGGTGTGGGACAACGCCGTGCTGGTCTCGCCGTCGACGGCGAAGGAACTCGGCATTCTGAGCGGCGTCAGCAAGAACAAGTACCTCGCTGACCTGGTCGAGCTGACCGTCGAGGGCCGGAAGATCACCGCGCCCACCTTCGTGCTGCCCGGCGTCGCCAACAACACCCTGGTGATGGTGCAGGGCTACGGCCGTGGCACCGGCGAAGTCGCCAAGGGCGTCGGCGTCGACCTCAACCCGCTGCTCTCGGCGGGCCCGGTGGTGCAGGGCGTGAAGCTCTCGCGCACTGGCGCGCAGAGCGACCTCTGCTCGACCCAGGACCACTTCAGCGTTCCCGGCAACCCGTTCAAGGAACTGACCTTCGCGCAGATGACCGCCGAGCCCGCTGGCGCTCGTGAGCGCAAGTTGGGCCTGGGCACCCGCCCGCTGTTCCGCTCGGGCACCGCCGCCGAGTACGCGAAGGACGGCGAGAAGCTCGCGCACACCGGCGACATGCCCGAAGAGCTGATCGCCGAGGGCACCGAGAAGAACCGCCCGTCGATGCCCATTCAGCCCATCAACAACCTGGTCTACGACAGCCAGCAGTGGGGCATGGTCATCGACCTGTCGGCGTGCATCGGTTGCAACTTCTGCACGATCGCCTGCGTCGCCGAGAACAACATCATGGCCGTGGGCCGCGAGCAGGTCATGCTCGGCCGCGAGATGCACTGGATTCGCATCGACCGGTACTTCAACGGCGACGTCGAGCAGCCCCTGGCCGTGCACCAGCCGGTCGCCTGCATGCACTGCGAGAACGCGCCGTGCGAGCCGGTGTGCCCCGTCGGCGCCACCGTGCACGACGAAGAGGGCATCAACTCGATGGCGTACAACCGGTGCATCGGCACCCGGTACTGCGCCAACAACTGCCCCTTCAAGGTGCGGCGCTTCAACTACCTGGACTTCACGCACTCGGGCGACATCTACGTCGAGCCCCACGTGAAGGACCGCATGAAGACGCTGAAGTACCAGCGCAACCCCGATGTCACGGTGCGCTACCGCGGCGTGATGGAAAAGTGCTCGTACTGCACCCAGCGCGTGGAAGAAGCGAAGGTCGCGCAGAAGCGGGCTGGCCACGACCGCAAGGCGCTGCCCGACGGCGCGGTGACCCCGGCGTGCGCGCAGGCGTGCCCGACCTCGGCCATCACCTTCGGCAACATCAACGACAAGGACTCGCGCGTCGCCAAGCTGAAGATGAGCGAGCGCAACTACGAGATGCTGCAGGAGCTCAACATTCGCCCCCGCACCACCTACCTGGCGCGCGTGCGCAACGAGAACGAGGAGCTGGGCTAAGCCATGAGCACTTCCCCTGCGACGACGACGACGTTGCCCGACGACCCGCAGTTGCGCGGCGACGTCGTGCTCGAAGACACGGTGTCGGGCCGCGAGCCGCTGGTCCGCGGCACGCACACCTTCCACTCGGTGACCGAGACGGTGTGCGCGGTCAACGAGGCGCCCATCAAGAACACCCCGATGCCCTTCGCGTTCGGCCTGGCGCTGGCCAGTGCGCTGTTCGCGATGTTCGGCGGCTACATCGGCTACCTGTTGTGGGAAGGCCCCGGCATCTGGGGCAACAACAACCCGGT
>CAIWFK010000458.1 GCA_903911905.1 uncultured Myxococcales bacterium | reverse complement strand
GATGGTGGCCACCAGCGGCGCGGTGGCGCGCTCGCCCGCCTGCACCTGGGCGCGGGCCGCGAAGAGCCCCTTCGAAATGGCCAGGCCCCGGGCGCGATCGTCGGCCGACAGGTAGGCGTTGCGCGAGCTCATGGCCAGGCCGTCGGCCTCGCGAATGGTGGGCTGGCCCACGATGTCCACGCCCAGCTCGAGGTCGGCGTTGAGCCGCTTGATGACCTGCAATTGCTGGTAGTCCTTCTCGCCGAAGAGCGCGACCTCGGGGCGGAAGAGCGCCAGCAGCTTGGTCACCACCGTGGCCACGCCGCGAAAGTGACCGGGGCGGCGATCGCCGCACAGCCCCTGCGAGACCTGCTCGACGTTCACGGAGGTCTGGTACCCCTCGGGGTACACGGTCGCCGGCTCGGGCGCGTAGATGAGCGAGACGCCGACCGACGCGCAGCGCTTCACGTCACCCTCGAAGTCGCGCGGGTAGCGCGAAAGATCCTCTTTCGGGCCGAACTGGGTGGGGTTGACGAAGATGCTGACCGCCACCGCGTCGGCGCGGCGCAGCCCTTCTTCCATCAGCGAGAGGTGGCCCTGGTGCAGGAAGCCCATGGTGGGCACCAGCGCCAGCCGCTTGCCGCCGCGGTTCAGCGCAGCGCGGAACTCACGGACCTGCGCGGGGGTCGAGGCGATCTGAGGAGTCACTCAATTTCCGTAGCCCATTTGCACGGGCGGCAGGGTCAACGAGAAGGCCACTTCGTACTCACGCCCTTCGGGAATGCGGGGCGAGCCAGGGCCGGTGGTGCTGGCGGTGCGCTCGGACAGCGACTTCTTGACGCACTCGAGCTGGGTGGGGTCGGCCAGTACGCCGGCGTCGCCCAGCTTCGCTTCCAGCGTGAGGGAGGCCACGGCGATCGAGCCCGCCAGGGTCTTGAAGACCATCTGGCCCTCGAACTCGGCGCCGACCAGCTTCACGCCACACGCCTTGACGGCGGAGGCCGCGCCCTTGCTGACCAGCTCGGCCTGGGCGAAGCCGACGATGGCGTCGTCGTCTTCGAGCGCGGGCGACTTGCTCAGGGTCACCGGAGTGGGCTCGGGAGGCCTGGACGGGCGGCGCACCAGCACGAACGCAATCACCGCGAACACAATCACGAGGACGATGGCGAGAGCTCGGTTCACAGGGGACCGTTCTAGCGCGAACGGGCCGGGGCGCCATTTCGACGCCCGGCCGCGGACCGTGACTTCAGACCGGCACGCCGTACACGCCGCTCTTCTCACCCTCGGGCGTCTGCACGTCGGGGTTGCTGGCGACCAGGCGCATGGTGGTGCTGCGGAACGAATGATCTTCGTCGGGGAAGCTGCCGGCGCGAACCTCGGTGAAGAAGGTCTGCGCGGCGCCCTGCATCGACTCGAAGAGGTTCGCGTACCGCTTGACGAACCTGGGCTTGAAGTCGGGGTTCATGCCGAAGAGGTCGTAACAGACCAGCACCTGGCCATCGCAGTGCTTGCCGGCGCCGATGCCGATGG
>CAIWFK010000457.1 GCA_903911905.1 uncultured Myxococcales bacterium | reverse complement strand
GTCGGGCCTGGGACCTCAGGAACTCACCCCAGGTCGGGCCTCGTCTGTCGGGAGGCGGATCGAGACCGTGGCACCGGAGGATATTCCAGACGCTCGAGTCGGCCAGGTCGATGCCCGTGTGCTGCTTGAGCATCGTCTGGACGCGACGGTAGTCGTCTTCGCTCAGGTCGGCGGCGGTGTCGAAGGCCATGGGCGCCTCAGAAGTTCTCCCAGACGTTGTCGCCGCCGGCTTTGGCCCTGGGCGCCGGCTCGGCGTGCTCGGGAGCGGTCGCGGGCGAGGGGGCCGGGGCGTTGGCCTTCTTCTTCGGCGCGGGAGCCGTCGACTTGGCGTGCACCTCGAGGGCGGGTTCGATCACGCCCCGGCCGGCGCGGGCGGGCGGCGCGTTCTTGAGCTTGTAGAACCCCACCAGCTCGGCCATCGCCCGGGCCTGCTCGCTGAGCGAGTCGGCGGCGGTAGCGGCCTCTTCGACCAGGGCGGCGTTCTGCTGGGTCATCTTGTCCATCGACATCACGGCCTGGTTGATCTGCCCGATGCCGTTGGCCTGCTCGTCACTGGCGACGTTGATTTCGCCGATGATGTCGCTGACCTTCTTGACCCCCAGCACGATGTCCTTGAGCGCCGCGCCCGAGTCGTTCACCAGGGTCGAGCCCTGCGCGACGCGGTCAGCGCTGGTCTGCAAGAGCACCTTGATTTCCTTCGCCGCCCCCGAGCTGCGCTGGGCCAGGTTGCGGACCTCGGCGGCCACCACCGCGAACCCACGGCCCTGATCTCCCGCCCGCGCGGCCTCGACCGCCGCGTTGAGCGCCAGCATGTTGGTCTGGAAGGCCAGCTGCTCGATGACCCCGATGATGTCGGCGACCTTCTTCGAGCTGTCGGTGATGGCGCCCATCGCTCCGATGGCGGCCTCGACCACCGCGCCTCCCTTCTCGGCGGCGGCCCGCGCGCTCGCCGCCAGCTGGTTGGCCTGGGTGGCGTTGTTCGCGTTCTGCTTCACCGAGCCGGTCATCTCTTCCAGGCTCGAGGCCGTCTCTTCGAGCGCCGACGACTGCTCTTGCGTGCGCTGCGAGAGGTTGTTGTTGCCCTGGGCGATGTCACTGGTCGCCGTCTGCATCGAGGCGGTGGCCCCCTGCACGCGCTCGAGCACGCCCGAGAGCGAGTCGAGCAGGGTGTTGATCGAATCGGCGAGCTTCTTGAGCGTGCCGTCGAGCCCGGCGGTGGGCAGGCGCCCGGTCATGTCGCCGTCGTTGGCGTCGGCCACCACCTTCTCGGTGGTGATGACCAGCGACTGGGTGGCGGTGACGTCGGTGGCGAACTTCACCACCTTGAAAGGCTTGCCGGTGGAGTCGGTGATCGGGTTGTAGCTGGCCTGAATCCACACCTCGCGGCCGCCCTTGCCGATGCGCTTGAAGAGGTTCGAGTCGTACTCGCCGCGGTTGAGCTTGGCCCAGAAGGCCGAGTACTCGGCGCTGGCCACCCAGGCCGGGTCGCAGAACAGTCGGTGGTGCTGGCCCTTGATCTCGGCCAGCGAGTAGCCCAGCGTCTTGCAGAAGTTCTCGTTGGCCCACAGCACCTGGCCCTCGAGGTTGAACTCGATCACCGCCTGCGCCTTGCTGATGGCCTCGATCTTCCCCGCGTTCTCGGCGTCGAGGTTCTTCTGGGTGGTGATGTCGGTGGCGAACTTCACCACCTTCACCGGCTTGCCACGGTGGTCGAGCACCGGGTTGTACGAGGCCTGCAGCCAGACCCGCTTGCCGCCCTTGCCGACACGCAGGTAGGTGCCCTGCTCGAACGTGCCCTGGTTGAGCTTTTCCCAGAACGCGGCGTACTCGTGGCTGGCGACATAGGCGGGGTCGCAGAACAGGCGGTGGTGCTGGCCCTGAATCTCGTCGAGCGTGTAGCCGGTCGCCGCCAGGAAGTTCGGGTTGGCGTTGAGCACCCGGCCGCTCATGTCGAACTCGATCACCGCCTGCGCGCGTTCGATCGCCGCGATGCGCGACTGGGTCTCGGTGAAGTCGGTGATGTCCTGCCATTCGACCGAGTAGCCGATGATCGCGCTCTTGTCGTCACGGCAGGCGCAGGCGGTCAGCGAGAAGAGCCGCCCTCCCAGGTTGAGCTTCACGGTGTGACGCCCCTGCAGCCCGGCGAGCATCTTGCGCTGGTGGCTGGGGTCGCGGTGGAAGCGGTCGATCGACCCGCCGAGCAGCGAGTCGACCCTCAGGTGCGGCAGGTCCTTCTTCATCGCCTCTTCGTTCTTCTTGAGCATGTCGATCAGGCTGTCGTTCATCGAGATGATGTTGAACTCGAGGTCGGCCATCATGATGTTGGTGCTGGCGCCGTTCATCGCCGCCTTCACGTGCCACGACTGGCGCAGCAGTTCGTCGCGCTCGGCCTTCTGGGTCGCCGCGTCGAAGCCCACCGCGACGTAGCCCGTGAGGCGGTTCTTGACCGTCACCTGCGAGAACGTGGCCGCGAACCAGGCGATGGCGCCGTCGGGGCGCGTGACCTTGTGCATGCCGCTGACCGGCGCGCCCTGGGCCAGCTTCGCGAGCACCGCCGGGTCGAAGAGCGCCGCGAAGGGCTTGCCGGCCACCTCACCACCCGCGAATGCCGCGAAGGGCGCGTTCGCGCTGCGAACCACGCCATCGGGCGCGAACTCGATCACGCACTGCGAGTGCGCGACGGCCTGGGACCACGACTGGGAAGCGGGGGTGGAGCGTTTCGCTGCTTTGGCGGCCATGTGGGTGTCCTCGGTGTTCGTTCGGCAAGGCAAGGGTGAGGTGACGGAAGGGTTCAGCGCGGCGTGGCGCCGAGTGACGAGAAGAGCGAATCGACGTCGAGCAGGGTGATGAGGCCCTTTTCGGTGCGGGCGATGCCGCGGGCCCAGGGGCGGTCGCCGCCGGTCAGCTGGGGCGCGGCCTGAATGGCGTCGACGTTCACCACGTCGCTCATCGCGTCGACGATCACACCCAGGGTGCGCTCACGCTCCTGGGTATGCACGCGAATGACCACCACCACCGTGAGCGAACCGTAGTCCATCGGCTCGAAGCCCAGCCGCTCGCGCAGGTCGGCGATCGGCACGATTTCCCCGCGCAGGTTGATGACCCCTTTGAGCCACGGGGGCGACTGCGGCACTGGCATCGGCGCGGTCCAGCTCTGCAGCTCGCGCACGCGCAGAATTTCGATGCCGAACTCCTGGTCGCGCACGAAGAAGGTGAGCATCTGGGTGGGCCCCGCGACGCTTGGCGTCGAGGTGGCGGTGGTGGGTGACGGCGCGCTCTGCAGTTCCATGGGTGACCCTCAGGCAGCGACTTGAACGCCCTGGTGCAGGCCGTTCGGTTCGAGAATGAGCGAGACCGACCCGTCGCCCAGAATGGTGGCGCCCGCGAGGCCAGTGACCGCGCCGTAGTTGGTCTCGAGCGACTTCACGACCACCTGCTGCTGGCTGAGCAGCTCGTCGACCAGCAGCCCGATGCGCCCGCGATCGGTCTCGACCACCACCATCAGGCACGCGTTGCGGTCGCCGGGAGGCGCGCCCAGGCTGGTGGGCAGATCGACGACCGGAATGAGCTCGCCGCGCATGCGGTAGCCCCGGTCGTGACCGCACGCCTGCAGCAGGGTCCAATCGGGTTGAATCGACTCGACGATCGAGAGCAGGGGAATGACGTAGAGCCGGCGGCCCACCCGCACCAGCTGGCCTTCCATGATCGCCAGCGACAGCGGCAGCCGGAGGGTGAAGCGGGTGCCCTGACCCGGCGTCGAGGTGATGGTGATGTCGCCGCCGAGCAGCCTGACGTTCTTCTGCACCACGTCCATGCCCACGCCGCGGCCCGACACGTCGGTTACGGCCTTCGCGGTCGACAGCCCCGGCGCGAAGATCAGCTGGGCGATCGCGGCGCGCGAGAGCTCGGCATCGGCGGCCACCAGCCCCGCTTCCTTCGCCTTGGCCACGATGCGTGCCTCGTCGAGCCCGCGCCCGTCGTCCTGCACCTCGATGTAGATGTCCTTGCCGCGGCCGTACGAGCTGACGGTCAGCACGCCCGTCTTGGGCTTGCCGGCCTTGAGGCGGTCTTCGGGCGTCTCGAGCCCGTGGTCGACGCAGTTGCGCACCAAGTGTACCAGCGGGTCGCCCAGCTTCTCGAGCACCGTCTTGTCGAGCTCCGTGGAGTCGCCCGTCACCCGAAGGTCGACCTTCTTTCCCAGCTGCTGCGCTACGTCGTGCACGGTGCGCGGCAGCCGCGAGAAGACCACCGAGAGCGGCTGGCTGCGCAGCCGCATCACGCTTTCCTGCAGGCTGCGGGTGTTGCGGGCGAGCTGGCTCAAACCCTCGCTGATCTGCGCGATGCGCTGAGGCGTCAGCTGCCCGGTGGAGTCCACCTCGCCCAGCATCGACTGGGTGATCACCAGCTCGCCGACCATGTTCATCAACTGATCGAGCTTGTCGACCGGCACCCGAATGCTCGCGGCGGGTTGGTCGTGCGGCGTGGGGGCGGGCGCTCCGGCCGGCGTCGCGGCCAGCGGGGCCGAGGCGGAAGGCGCGACCGGGGCCAGGCGTTGCAGCGACCACCCGCCGTCGACCCAGTCGAACACGTCTTCGAGCTTCTGCTTCGGCACCTCGCCGGGCAGGGTGATGACCCACGACACGTACGCGTGGAAGGGGTCGAACGCGCCGAGCAGCGGCACCTTCGAGACGTCGGCCGTCACCACCATCGGCCCCAGCTCGCGCAGCGCGGCGAAGAGCTTGAGCGGGTCGGGGCCCGCGGTGAGCAGGCCATCGGGAGGCGAGAAGCGCAGTTCCCACGGCTCGGCGTCGGGCGTGGCGTCGAGCGAGGCCAGGGCGGCGACCAGCTGGGTGCGCTGGGCGTCGAGCGGCGCTTCGGGCGACTCGATCAGCCGCTTGAGCAGGTCGACGCCGGTGAGCATCACCTCGATCAGCCGGGGCGTGACCTGGCGACGGTCGCTGCGCAGCTCGTCGAGGCAGGTCTCCATGCCATGCGCGGTCTCGGTGACCACGTGGAAGCCGAACGAGCCCGCGCTGCCCTTGATGGAATGAATGGCCCGGAACAGCGCCCCCACCACCTCGGGGTCACGCGCGCCTTGCGTCAACGCCAGCAACTGCGTCTCGGCGCTCGAGAGGTTTTCCTTCGCGTCTTCGAGGAAGCTGTCCTTCAAGCGCTCCTGCAACGACTGGTCGCTCATCGAAGCACCTTGGAGACGGTCGCCCGAAACGGCTCGACCTGGAACGGCTTGACGATCCACCCCGTCGCGCCGGCCGCCTTGGCGTTCTCCTTGAGCGCGGCATTGGCCTCGGTGGTCAGCACCAGCACTGGGGTGAAGCGGTTCTTCACGCGAAAGGCCTTGAGAAACTCGAGGCCGTTCATCTTCGGCATGTTCAGGTCGGTGATGATCAGGTCGAACTTCGAGCCCTCGGCCAGCGCCAACCCCGCCGCGCCGTCTTCGGCGACCTCGACCTGGTGTCCCACTTCGCCGAGCGCGGTCTTGACCAGCATGCGCATCGAGCCCGAGTCATCGATTGCCAGAATCCGCGCCACGGAGTCCTCCCAGGGAAAGCAGCTCGAACGCTGCGTCGATGATGGATGAGGAGGTCAGGCGCACCGTCGGGTGCGTGGCGCGCAGCGAGAGCAACAGCTGCACGCCCGCGAAGTCGAGGTGCGCCACCGCTCCACCATCGACCTCGACGTCTTCACCCGCAGGAATTGCACGCAGCTGGGTCACCAGCTCTTCGACCTGTGGCGCCTGCACGCGAGCTGGAAGCACGATTCGCATGAACCGCCCGTGTGCATCAGGCGTTCCTGCGCTCGGTCACAAGAATGGCGATGCGGCTCGGCGCAGTTCCGAGAAGTTGGCGAATGTCCGCGAATGAAACGACCGGGTCGCGAATGGCTCAGCAGGTGCGAGTGCGACTTCGCTCGATGAACAGAGCGGGTCGAAACGCCTCACGACACGCGCAGCTGCGACGGCGCCGGGCACGCTCGCGGCTTGCGTTCGATCAAGCGCTCGAGGCGCGTTCAGGCCTTCGGCGTGAACATCGGCCCCGAGGTCGGGAACACCGCTCGCCCAGCTGCCGGGTTCACCAGCAACGCGAACGCGATGTACAGCGCCAGCCCCGCCAGCGCGATGGTCGCCACGCCCACGCCCATGCCCAGGGTCGCGTTGGTCGAGCCCTCGGCCCAGTGCCGCGCGATGCGCAAGACGTAGAGCAGGTCGATGTCGAGCATGAACACGAAGAGCAGCTTCGAGAAGAAGCCGAACGCGTAGGTCAGCACCAGGAAGATCACGAGAAAGGTCACGTCGACCGACAGCACCACCGTCGGGTCGGGCACGTGGCCCTGTGCCACCTCGTCGAGCGTCCACCAGTTGAAGACCCAGTTGAACGAGAAGGTGGTCAAGAGCGTGCCGCCCAGCATGTTCTTGTTCGCCAGGTTCATCACCCCGGCGAGGAATTGACCGCCCGCGCCGAAGAGCAGGCAGAACCAGGCCGCGGTCTTGAACATCATCGGCAGCTTGGTGGGTTCGGGGAACCAGCCGAAGGCGATCGGCACCAGCGCCGCGCAACCGATCGCCAGGCCCAGCAAGCCCAGAGGCGTGGGTTCGGCGAAGGTCATCGACGGGGTGGCGGGCTGATTCGCAGGGGCGCTCATGGTGTGGGCGCCTGTAGTCCAGCTTCGGGCGTCACTCCACCGGTTCGCGCGGCAACAGCGGCATCAGCGCCAGGAAGGCGACCGAGAGCAGCGCTCCCGAGAGGAACACCGCCGACCACCCGAAGGCGTCGACCGCGGCGCCCGCGAAGAGGCCCGGCACCGACTTGCCCAGCACCTCGACCGAGGCCAGGAGCGTGAAGTGAGTCGCGCCGATGCGCTTGTCGACCCGCGACATCATCCACGCGAACATCGCGGTGGTCAGCATGCCGCCGAAGAAGTGCTCGAAGCTGGTGAGCACGATCAGGTCGTTGGGCGTGGCGGCGAAGAGCCCCTGCGACAAGCCCCACATCGCGAACAGCGGAAGGCAGCGCACCGCCGCGGTGATGGCGACCGCGCGCTCGAGCCTCACCCGCGTCGCCAGCAGCCCACCCAGCGCGCTGCCCACCAACGAGCCGCCCATGCCCCAGGTCGCGAAGCCGGCGGCCTCTTCCAGCTTGTAGCCGGCCACCCGCACCAGCCAGGGCTCGAAGATTTGATCGGCGGCCGTCTCTCCGAACTTGTAGGTCGCCACCGCGACCAGCACCACCAGCGTGCTGCGCATGCTGCCCAGTTGCTTGAGCCGCTGCCAGAGCTCCCGCCAGGTGACCCGCTCGTGCGCGCCGGTCTCGGGCCTCACGCTCGCCGGCTCCTTGACGAAGGTGGTGGCGATCATCGCCGCCAGGCACAGCCCGGCCATCACGAAGAACATGCCGGCCCAGCCCAGGTGGTTCAGTTGCGAGATGAGCACGCTGCCGCCGACGATCATGCCGATCTTGTAGCCGCTGACCTGAATCGCGTTGCCCAGCCCCAGCTCGTGCGGCCCCAGCAGGTCGATCGCCAGCCCGTCGACCGGCACGTCCTGTGCGGCGGCGAAGACGTTCATCAGCAACACCGCGAACAGCAGCCCCACCAGCCGCTCATCGGGTGGGCAGAACGCCGCACCGAAGCACGCGACCGAGAGCCCACCCTGCAACGGCACGATCCACGACTTGCGCCGGCCGAAGGTCGGCGAGCCGTGGCGATCGACGAAGGGCGCGAGCAGCGGTTTGAGCGACCAGGGCAGCGACAGCAGCCCGGCCAGCGTCACCTTGGTCATCGACAGCCCCAGCGACGTCAACGCCAGCTTGAGCCCCTTCGACTGGAAGCCGAACGGCAGCCCCTGCACGAAATACAGCATCGAGAGCACGCTCAGCTTCCACGCCGAGGGCAGCCGACGACCGGTGGGCTGGCTCACGACGCGAACATCTCGACCAGCATGCGCTCGAGCTGCAGGCGCGCCGCGCCGTTGCGCTGGGTGATGGCGTTGCGCGCCTCGTCGATGAGCACCGTGCGGCGATGCAGGTTGGCGTGGCTGACCTTCGCGCCAGCGCTCACCGCCAGCGCCTGCAGGTCGACGTTCACCAGCCCCGTGCCACCCACCTGCGCGAGCGCCACGTCGTGGTTCCAGGTCTGGAGGATTTCCAGCGCGTCCTCGGCGGTCTGGCGATCGGCGCCCATGGTCTCGGCCAGGGCCAGCCACCCGCGCGCATCACCGGGCACCAGCGCCTCGAACTGCTCGATCAGTTCCTTGCGGTGCGCCAGCGCCTTCGGGTTGAGCTCGAGCGCGCGCGAGAGGCTGCCCGCCGACATCGCGGCGATCTGCTCGGCCAGCGCCGGTTCGACCTTCTTCTTCGCCATCAGGTGCTGCGCGATGAACTGGGGCGAGAGCGGGCCGAACGAGGCCTTCGCGCAGCGACTGCGAATGGTCGGCAACAGCTTGTCGGTCGCCGACGAAATGAGCACCAGAATGGTGTCCTTCGGCGGCTCTTCGAGCGTCTTGAGCAAGGCGTTCTGCGCGGGCGGGTTCATCGCGTGCGCGGTGACGATGAGCGCCAGCTTGTATGGCGCCTCGAGCGCGCGAAAGGCCAGCCGCTCCTGCAGCTTGCGAATCTGCTCGATGCGAATGTCTCGCGACGGCGTGCCCGCGAAGTCGCTGCGCGCCGCGAGGCCCCTCGACACGAATTCTTCTTCCGGCATGACCCAGGTCACGTCGGGGTGGTTGCGCTTGGCGATCTTCTGGCAGCTCGCGCAGGTGCCACAGCCCACGTTGGGCTTCACCGGGCAGGTCATGGCCTGCGCCAGCCCCAGCGCGGTCAGTTCCTTGCCCACGCCGTCGGGGCCCTGGAAGAGCCACGCGTGGTGCACCTGACCCGCTTTCAGCGCCCGGGTCAGCGCGTCGATGGCCTGCGGTTGCTCCTTCACCTCGTCGAGCGACATGCTGCGGCTTGTAGCACCGGGGTCTGGCGATGACACCCGCGCGCACGGAGGAGTACCGTCAGGCCATGGCCAACATCTACGACCTGGGGCTCGACCAGAACGCCGCCAACCACGTGCCGTTGAGCCCGCTCTCGTTCCTGCACCGCGCCGCCGACGTGCACCCCGAGCGAACGTCCATCATCCACGGTCGACTTCGCTTCACCTGGCGGCAGACTCGCCAGCGCTGTACCCGGCTGGCCAGTGCGCTGGTCGCCCGGGGCGTGGGGCGGGGTGACACCGTCGCGGTGATGCTGCCCAACGTTCCCGCCATGGTCGAAGCCCACTTCGGCGTGCCCATGACCGGCGCGGTGCTCAACGCCATCAACACCCGCCTCGACGCCGATTCTGTCGCCTTCATGCTCTCGCATGGCGAGGCCAGGGTGGTCCTGGTCGACCGCGAGTTCTCGGCGGTGGTGAAGGGCGCGCTCGAGCGCATCGACCGCGACCTGCTGGTCATCGACGTCGACGACCCCGAATACCAGGGCCCGGGCAACCGCATCGGCTCGGTCGAATACGAAGCGCTGCTCGCGTCGGGAGACCCGGCCTTCGTCGCGCCCCCGGTCCACGACGAGTGGGACGCGATCTGTCTCAACTACACCTCGGGTACCACCGGCAACCCCAAGGGCGTCGTGTACCACCACCGTGGCGCGTACCTGAACGCGGTGAGCAACGCGTTGGAATGGGACCTGGGCAAGCACCCGGTCTACCTGTGGACGCTGCCGCTCTTCCACTGCAACGGCTGGTGCTTCGCGTGGACCGTCGCGCTGCGCGCTGGCGTGAACGTGTGCCTGCGCAAGGTCGACGCCAAGGCCATCTTCGCGCTCATTCGCGAGCACCACGTCACCCACTACTGCGGCGCGCCCATCGTGCACGCCATGCTGGTCAACGCGCCTGCCGAACTCAAAGAGGGCCTGGGCGCCCAGAAGGTCAGCGCGATGGTCGCCGGGGCCGCACCGCCTGCCTCGCTCATCGAGGGCATGGAGTCGATGGGGTTCGACCTGGTGCACGTGTACGGGCTGACCGAGGTCTACGGGCCCGCGGCGGTCTGCGAGAAGCAGGAAGCGTGGGACTCGCTCTCGCTCCACGATCGCTCGGTGAAGAACGCGCGTCAGGGCGTGCGCTACCACCTGCAGGAAGGCACCACCGTCATCGACCCCGACTCGATGCGCGAAGTGCCTCGTGACGGCACCACCATGGGTGAGGTGATGTTCCGCGGCAACATCGCCATGAAGGGCTACCTGAAGAACCCGTCGGCCACCGAGGCGGCGTTTCGCGGTGGCTGGTTTCACACCGGAGATCTGGGCGTGCTGCAGCCCGACGGCTACGTGAAGATCAAGGACCGCAGCAAGGACATCATCATCTCGGGCGGCGAGAACATCTCGAGCCTCGAGGTCGAAGACGTGATCTTCCGACACCCTGCGGTCAGCCTGGTCGCGGTCGTCGCCCGGCCCGATCAGAAGTGGGGCGAGACGCCATGTGCCTTCGTCGAGCTCAAGCCTGGCGCCACCGCGACCGCCGAAGAGATCATCGCCCACTGCCGCACGCTGCTCTCGGGCTTCAAGGTGCCGCGCGCCGTCGTCTTCGGAGAGCTGCCCAAGACCTCGACGGGCAAGGTGCAGAAGTTCGAGCTGCGCAAGCGCGTGGGGTCCATTTCGGCCATCGACGTCTGAAGGTCAGCGCCGGGGCGGGTGCGCGACGCCGGCCAGCAGCGTGGCGATGGCGCGGCGCTGCAGCCCTTCGGCGTCGGGGCCACTCTTCGGAACGCCGGGCGGCAACCGCACCTGCGTCCACAACCCGGCCAGCCCGTGCACCATGGCCCAGGTGGCCAGCGCCATCGAATGCAGCTCGCGCTCGTCGGCAGCCCGGGTCGGCCCGATCTGCGTCGCGACCGCCGACACCAGCACCTGCCAGGCCCGCATCGACTGCTCCATCACCTCGGGGCCCAGCTCGGTCTCGCCTTCGCGCAACATCAACTGCATCTGCCGCGGGTGCTCCATGGCGAAGCGAATGTACGAGACCCCCATGCCGTCGAGCTCGCCCGTCTTCGCGCCTGCTTCGATCGCGTCGGCGAAGCGCCGGAACGCTTCGGCGCGCAGGGCTTCGAGCAGCGCATTGCGGTCCTTGAAGTGGTGCGCGGGCGCGGCGTGCGAGACCCCCAGGGTTTCGGCCAGCGAGCGCAGCGAGAGCGACTCCAGCCCCTTCTTCGTCACCGCCGTCCACGCCGCCGACAGCAGCGCCGCGCGGAGATCGCCGTGGTGGTACTTCGTGGCTGGTTTCTTGCGCGGCGCCATGCGGCGTTCCTAGCAGACTTGGCAGTGCAAAGTTGAGTCGGGGTGCGGTTGCGACGGCGGGCGACTTGACAGTGGCTAGATGGTGGCGCTAGGAATCTGGGCAATGACAAGTTCGACGACGAGGCGTGCGGTGGTGCTGGTGGTGCTGGTGGTGCTGGCGATGCTGGGGTCGGGCTGCGCGGCGATCGCGGTGGCCAGCGCGCCGACCCACCGGCCGACCCCGCAGACCGAGCGAGGCAGGGCGCTCGCCGAGCAGTTCTGGTCGGCGTTGCACGGGGGGCATTACGAGCAGCTCGACGAACTGCTCGAACTGCACGCCCGCGTGGCGCTCGACGAGCCGTCCGACCCCATCACCATCTCGCACCTGGGCTGGCTGCACGCCTGGGCGCTCGCCGAATCGGCCCGAGCCCCGAAGGCCGCGGCGGTGACCTTCCACATTCCGCTCGCTCGCCGGTATTTCGAGGAAGCGGTGACCCTGGTTCCCGACGAGCCGCGCTACCTCGGCTTTCTGGCCAGCTTCACCCTGGCCGAGGGCTCGGTGATGGCCAACGAACGGGTCACCCGCCAGGGCTACTTCCAGATGAAGGACGCCATCGCCGCCTGGCCCGAGTTCAACCTCTTCACCAGCGGCTACATGGTCAGCGCCGGCCCGGTCGACGAGCACTTTCGCGAGGGGCTCGAGCAGCAGTGGCAGACGCTCGAGGTCTGCTTCGGCAGTCGCGAGGTGCCCACCAGGGCGGTTTTCGCCCGCGAGACCCGGCAAGGCCACCAGCGCGCCTGCTGGAACTCGTGGATCGCGCCGCACAACTGGGAAGGCTTCTTCCTCAACTTCGGCGACATGCTGGTGCGCGCCGGTGACCTGCCGCGCGCCCGCCAACTGTACGAGGCGGCGAAGCTCTCGCAGACCTACGGGGAATGGCCGTATCGCGAGGTGCTCGAGCGACGCTTGAGCTCCCTCGACGAACTGGCTCCGGCCATCGCTGCCGCGCCGCGGGGTGAGGTCGAGCGCACCACCATGTTCAACAGTTCGTTCGCCTGCACCGGCTGCCACCAGGGCTCGGGCGTGCCGCGATGATCGGCGCGGCGCTGCTCTCGACGTGTCATCTGCTCGCGTTGGCGATCGGTGTACCGGGCGTCGTTCTGCGAGGCGTGGCCCTGCGAGGGCTCGAGAAGGGTGACGAGTCGGCCTTCTCGAGGCTCTTCACGGCCGACGCGGCGTGGGGCCTCGCGGCACTGCTCTGGCTGGGTACGGGGCTCACCCGCGCCTTCGGGCCCTTCGAGAAGGGCTCGGCGTACTACCTGCACAGCGGCCCCTTCCTCATCAAGGTGGGGCTGTACGCGGCGATCGCGGCGATCGAAGTGTGGCCGATGATCACCTTCCTTCGCTGGCGCGTGGCGAGGGCGAAGCAGCAGCCCATCGACCGGGCCCTCGTTCCACGGTTGCGCGTGCTCAACGACCTCGAGGTCGCGCTCACGCTGGCGATTCCGTTCTGCGCGTCGCTCATGGCCCGCGGCGTCGGCTTCGGGCTCTTCGACCACGTCAGCTGACACCGTCTCGGGCGTCGGCTATTCCGTTCGCCATGGCTCAACGAATTCTCTCTGGGGTGCAGTCGAGCGGTCGCCTTCACCTGGGCAACTACTACGGCGCCATTCGCGAGTTCGTGCGCATGCAGGACGAGGGCGAGGCGCTGTACTTCATCGCCAACCTCCATGCGCTCAACTCGGTGCGTGACCCGGTGCTGGCGCGGCAGCTCACCTTCGAGACCGCGTGTGCGTTCCTGGCGCTCGGCATCGACCCCGTGAAGTCGACGTTGTTCCGGCAGAGCGACATTCCCGAGGTAGGCGAGCTGTATTGGATTCTCGGCACCGTGCTGCCGATGAGCGACCTCGAGAACGCCCATTCGTACAAGGACAAGCTGGCCCACGGCGCGTCGCCCGACTTCGGCCTCTTCGCCTACCCGGTGCTGATGGCCGCCGACATCCTCCTCTACGACTCCGATGTGGTGCCGGTGGGGAAGGACCAGCGACAGCACCTCGAATTGACCCGCGACTGGGCCGGCAAGTTCAACCGCCAGTACGCCCCGAAGTACGACTCGCACACGGGCCAGGGCGGCGTCTTCAAGCTGCCTGCGGGTCGCACCCGCGACGAGACCGCCTCGGTGCCCGGCCGTGACGGCCAGAAGATGTCGAAGACCTACGGCAACACCATCGACCTCTTCGGGACGGACAACGAGGTCAAGAAGCAGATCAACTCCATCAAGACCGACTCCACGCCGCCCGAGAGCCCGAAGCCTACCGAGGGCCAGGCGCTTTACGATCTGCTGAAGGTCGTACTGCCCGAGGCTGAATTCGCCGACGTCCACAATCGTTGGGTCGAAGGCGGCGGTGGCCAAACGACCCACGGTTATGGGTTCTTCAAGACCCGCCTGCTCGAGGGCTACCACGCCACCTTCGACCCGGCCCGCAAGCGCTACGCCGAGCTCGTCGCCGACCCCGCCGAGGTCGAACGCCAGTTGAAGGCCGGCGCGCTCAAGGCCCGCGCCTACGCCGCTCCCGTCATCGATCGGGTGCGCAAGGCCGTCGGCCTGTAGCACCTGAAACAGGGCGAAGCGCGGCGATTTCCAAGCCTCGCTGACCGAATGTGCTACACCGTTCCAGGGCCGATTTCCCGGCCTCGGAACGTGATTTGGGGCCACCCATTTGGCTGACGTGAAGGACGTGAGTCCTGCACCGGAAGACGCGCTGAACGAGGTGCTCGCGCCACGCGACGCCTTTCGAATCGCGCTGCCCACGTTCGAAGGTCCCCTGGACCTGCTGCTGCACCTGATTCGCGAGCACAAGCTCGACATCCTCGACATTCCGATCGCGCTGATCACCGAGAAGTACCTGGCGCATCTCGAGACGATGCGGGAAATCAACCTCGACATCGCCGGCGAGTTCCTGGTGATGGCCTCGACCCTGCTGCACCTCAAGTCGCGCATGCTGCTGCCGCGCGAAGAGCAGCCCGCAGGTCAGGACACGGTGGGCGAGGCCCAGGAAGCGCTCGACCCCCGCGCCGAACTGGTGCGCCGCCTGCTCGAGTACCAGAAGTACCGCGCCGCTGCCGACCAACTGGCCACCAACGACATTCTCGACCGCAACGTCTTCCCACGCCGCGTGGCCGTCGAAGAGGTCCCGCTCGACCCCGAAGAGGTCGGCCTGCGCGAGATGTCGATCTACAAGCTGATCGAAGCCCTCGACCGCGTGCTCAAGGGCCTCGAGCCCCGCCGCCAGCACGAGGTCACCCGCGAACACCTCTCGCTCTCGCAGGCCATGTATGACATCGCTGGTCGGGTGCGCGCCGAAGGCAAGGGTGGTCGGGTGGCCTTCTTCTCGCTCTTCGAGGGCCAGCGGGTGCGCAGCGCGATCATCATCACCTTCCTGGCGCTGCTCGAGATGTGCAAGCTCAAGCTGCTGCGCGTCTTCCAGGCCGAAGACAGCGAAGAGATTCTGATCATGGAAAAGGGCGACGCGCTCGCGCAGTTCGGCATGGAAGGCGAAGGCGTTCCCTCGGAGGAGCTCGACCGTGAGTACCGTTAAGACCCCCGGTGAAGAATCGGGTGGCCCGTCGCCCTTCTCGGAAGACGAGGTCGCCGCCGTCACCGCCGGCCCCGCCGGTGACCCCGAACTCGACGAACTCGAGAGCGCCGACATCGACGCGCCCGAGCTCGAGACGCCCTTCGAGAAGATCGTCGCGCGCTCACGCAAGCTCACCGAGGCCCAGGTGCGCAACGTGGTCGAGAGCGTGCTCTTCGTCGCGCCCACCGCGCTCACCGTCGATCAGCTCTTCGACGCCACCGGCATCGACCGCGAGAAGATCACCGTGGCCCTGGGCGAGCTGCAGGGCCAGCGCCGCGAAGGCCTGTCGGGGGTGGTGCTGCACGAGGTCGCCGGTGGTTGGCAGTTCCGCACCGCGCCCGAGTCGGCCGAATGGGTGCGCCGCTTCCTCAAGGTCAAGCCGCAGCGCCTGACCCGTGCCGCCGTCGAGACCCTGGCCATCATCGCCTACCGCCAGCCGGTGACCCGCCCCGAACTCGAAGACATTCGCGGCGTCGATTCAGGCGCCGTGCTCAAGGCCCTGCTCGATCGCCGGCTGATCAAGATCGTCGGCAAGAAGGAAGAAGTCGGCCGGCCGATTCTCTACGGCACCACCCGCGAGTTCCTCGAGTTCTTCGCCCTGCGTGACTTGAACGCGCTGCCCACCCTGCGCGAGTTCCAGGAACTGACCGAAGAGAGCCAGGAAATCGTCGAGCGCGAAGCCCCCAAGCCGGTCGCCGGCATCGTCGCCGAGCTGTCAGATTCCCAGTTCAACCAGCGCGTCGCCGAGAACGACGCCGCGTCCGAAGAAGCCCTCGCCAAGCTCGAGCAGGCCATCGATCTGGCCGATTCGACCAGCAAGACGGCCGCGAAGATCCTCAACCCTCCGGCGCCCCCACCTGAACCGGGGGCGTCGCCTCCGTCAGAGGCGCCACCACCCCCGACGGAGCCCTCTTCATCCAATGGAACGCCTACATAAATTTCTGTCCCGCGCTGGTGTCTCGTCTCGCCGCGCCGCCGAGCAGTTGATCGTCGATGGCAAGGTCAAGGTGAACGGCCAGGTCGTCACCGTGCTCGGCACCCAGATCGACCCCGCGAAGGACCTGGTCGTCGTGCAGGGCCAGCCCGTCGAGGTCAGCTCGCAGCGAAAGTACTTCCTGTTCTACAAGCCGCCCGGCGTGGTCACCACGCTGTCCGACCCCCAGGGCCGCCCGACCATCTCGGACTTCACCCGGGTCATCGGCAGCCGCGTCTTCCCCGTCGGCCGCCTCGACTTCGATGCCGAAGGCGCGCTGCTGCTCACCGACGACGGCGAGCTCGCCAACAAGCTCATGCACCCCAGCCACCAGGTGCCCCGCGTGTACCTGGCCAAGGTGAAGGGTGAGCCCGACGACGCGGCGCTCGCCAAGCTGGTCGCCGGCGTCCGCCTCGAAGACGGCATGGCCCACGCGACCGAGGCCCGCCGTTTCGAGAAGGCCGAGAAGAACACCTGGGTGAAGCTGGTCGTCACCGAAGGCCGGCAGCACCTGGTCAAGCGCCTGTGCGCCGCCATCGGTCACCCCGTGGTGCGCCTGTTCCGCCCCGCGCACGCCAGCCTGCCCGTCAGCGGGCTCAAGCCCGGCGAGTTCCGCCAGCTCACCGATGACGAGGTCGCTCGCGTCAAGGCGCTCGCCGAAGGTCAGGCCGCCGAGGAACCGCCGCTCTCGTTGCCCGCCCGTCGCCATGGTCACGGCTTCGGCTTCGACGAAGAAGGCGATGGCGCCGTCGGCATTCGCGGCGGTGGTCGCGAAGGCGCGTTCAAGAAGGAAGGCGGCTTGCGCCGCGGGCCCCGCGACTTCAACAAGGGCAGGGCGCCCGCCGAAGAGGCACGCCCGGCCCGTCGTGAAGGCAAGCCCGGCGCGCTCGAGGGCCGTCCACTCTCGGGGACCGGTGAACGACGTCACCTCGGTGGCGGTGAGCGGCCCGGCAGCCCCTCCAATCGCCCCTTCGGCGGTGGCGGTGCGCGCAAGCCGTTCGGCCGTGAGGCGTCGGCCGAGGGTGGCGACCGGCCATCGTTCGGCGACCGCCCCCGCGGTGGCGAGCGAAAGTTCCCTCGCAAGCCCTTCGAGCGGAAGTCCTATGCCGAAGGTCGTGACGGTGCGCCGGTCGAGCGAAAGCAGTTCGGCGCGAAGCGGGAATTCGGCGAGCGTGGTCGCGGTGAGGGC